>NZ_KE384521.1:549670-900957 GCF_000426325.1 Streptomyces sp. CNS606 | reverse complement strand
ATCATGGGTTTCCGGGTCGTCGGCCCGGACCGCAGCCCACGCCCCCGACCCGCACCCACACACACCAGCCACCGCCCCGCGCCCACACCGAGCCCCAACACCCCCACCCCCGGCTCACAGAGCCTTCAGCTCCTCCGTCACCTCCGCCACCGACTTCTTCGCATCGCCGAACAGCATCGACGTCCGTTCCGCATAGAACAGCGGATTGTCGATCCCCGCGAACCCGCTGCTCATCGACCGCTTCAGCACGATGACGTTGCGCGAGGCGTCCACGTTGAGGATCGGCATGCCGTGGATCGGACTCGTCGGGTCGGTGCGCGCCGCCGGGTTGGTGACGTCGTTGGCGCCGATGACGAGCGTCACGTCCGTACGGGCGAACTCGTCGTTGATCTCGTCCATCTCCTTCAGCGCGTCGTAGGACACGTCGGCCTCCGCCAGCAGCACGTTCATGTGCCCCGGCATCCGTCCGGCCACCGGGTGAATCGCGTACTTCACCTCGACGCCCTTCGTCGCCAGCAGGTCCGCCATGTCCTTCACCGCGTGCTGCGCCTGGGCGACGGCCATGCCGTAGCCGGGGACAACGATGACCTGCGCGGCGTACGCCATCTGGATCGCCGCGTCGGCCGCGGACGTGGACTTCACCGTCCGCTCCGCACCGTCGTCGCCACCGGCCCCGAGCGCGCCGCCGCCTCCGCCGAACCCGCCCGCCACGATGGCCGGGATGGTGCGGTTCATCGCCACCGCCATCTGGTGGGTGAGGATCGAGCCGGACGCACCGACGATCATGCCCGCGACGATCATCGCCGTGTTGTCCAGCGCCAGACCGGCCGCGGCCGCCGAAAGCCCGGTCAGCGCGTTGAGCAGCGAGATGACCACGGGCATGTCGGCGCCGCCGATGGGCAGCACGACCAGTATCCCGAGCACGGCCGCGAGGACGAGGACCAGTCCGATCCACAGCTCCGACGCACCGCCGAGTCCGGCCATGACGGCGCATCCGACGGCCGCTGCCAGCAGCAGGCCGTTCACGAACTGTTGGGCGGCGCCCAGGCCGATCGGCCGTCCGGGCAGGATCTCCTGCAGCTTGCCGAACGCGACCAGCGACCCCCAGAACGACACCGATCCGACGATCGCGGCGAACATCGAGGTCACCGCGACGTACCCGGCGGTGTCGGCGAAGGCGCCCGAGGTGCGGAACTCGGACCAGGCGATGAGCGCCACCGCGCCGCCGCCCACGCCGTTGAACAGCGCGACCATCTGCGGCATGGCGGTCATCTTCACCTGCCGGGCGGACGGCACCCCGAGCACGGTGCCGACGACCAGGCCGACGGCGACCAGCACCCAGTTGTGCTCGATGCGCAGCAGCGTGGCGACGACCGCGACGAGCATGCCGAGCGCCGCGATCTGGTTGCCGCGCACCGCCGTACGGGGGCCGGTCAGGCCGGAGAGACCGTGGATGAACAGCCCGAACGCGACGATGTACAGGAAGTAGGTGAAGGTCTCCATCAGTCGCGCCCGCCCTTCTTCTCACCGTGCCCGGACTTGAACATGCCCAGCATCCGGTCAGTGACCAGGAATCCGCCGACGACGTTGATCATGCCGAAGGCGATGGCGACGGTGAGGACGACGGAGTCGACCACGGACGGGTTCTCCAGTTCACCGAGCACGATCAGGCCGCCCAGCAGCACGATGCCGTGGATGGCGTTGGTGCCCGACATCAGCGGTGTGTGCAGGGTGTTGGGCACCTTGGAGATGACCGCGAACCCGACGAACCCGGCCAGCACCAGGATCGCGATGTTGGCGAGCAGGCTTCCCGACTCCATCAGGACTCCCCCTTCGTGGCTTCCGTGGAACCCGCAACGCCCCGGGAACCCGCAGCGTCCCGGGAACCACCGGCGCCCTCGGACGCCTCGGAACGGGTGACGCACGACGCGGCGAGCACTTCGTCGGACCAGTCGGGCACCACGGCTCCGTTCTCGTCGAGCATCAGCTCCAGCAGCGCGGAGACGTTGCGCGCGTACAGCTCGGAGGAGTGCTCGGGCATGCGGGCAGGCAGGTTGAGGGGCGAGGCGACGGTGACGTCGTGCCGCACCACGACCTCCCCGGGCTCGGTGAGTTCGCAGTTCCCCCCTGCCTCCCCGGCGAGGTCGACGACCACGCTGCCGGGCCGCATGCCCTCCACCGCGCGGGCGGTGACCAGTCGCGGCGCCTTGCGGCCGGGCACCAGCGCGGTGGTGATCACCACGTCGAAGCCGGTGATCGCCTCCTCCAGCCGCTTGAGCTGCTCGGCGCGTTCGGCTTCGGACAGTTCGCGGGCGTAGCCGCCCTCGCCGGCCGCGTCGATGCCCAGGTCCAGCCACTGCGCGCCGAGCGACCGCACCTGGTCCGCGACCTCCGGCCGCACGTCGTAGCCGGTGGTGCGGGCACCCAGGCGTTTGGCCGTGGCCAGCGCCTGGAGGCCCGCGACGCCGACGCCGAGCACCAGGGCGGTGGCGGGCTTCACCGTTCCGGCCGCGGTCGTCAGCATGGGGAAGAACCGGGTGCAGTGGTCGGCGGCCAGCAGCACGGCCTTGTAGCCGGACACGTTCGCCTGCGAGGACAGCGCGTCCATCGACTGGGCCCGCGAGATGCGCGGTACGGCCTCCATCGCGAACCCCGTCACGCCCGCGTCCCGCAGGGCCGTCACCGTCTCCGGGGAGGTCAGCGGCGCGAGGAATCCGATCAGGGTGCTCCCTCTGCCCAAGCGGGCGGTCTCCTCCGCGGTCGGTGGTGCGACCTTCACCACCACGTCGCACGCCCACGGGTCGCCGACTCTCGCCCCGGCGGCGGTGAAGTGTGCGTCGGGGATGAGCGCGCCGATCCCGGCTCCGCTCTCCACGACGACCTCCACGCCGGTGCGCCGCAGTTTCTCGATCACCTTCGGCACCAGGGCGACGCGCCGCTCCCCCTCTCCCCGCTCCCGGGGCACGCCCACCCTGGCCGCCCGTGCTCCCGGCGCGTTCTCCTCGCCGGCGCTCATGGGCACGTCCTCTCGATCGCCATCCCTACGCCTTCCGTGTCCGGATCCGATGCGAACCGTGCGAACTGTGCGAACAGACGGTCCATGCTCGCGCCTTTGTGACGAGAGGTGTAGGGGGCAACACGCCGGAAGACCGGGCCGGGTCGTCGGTGCGCGGGCCACGCACGACGTACCCGGCCCACCGCAGGCTGTCGAGCAGGCCACCTCGTCCGGGCGGACGAACGACGCCGCGGCCGTCTGCCGGACAGACGACCGCGGCGTCGTGGTCGGTGCTGCTGCTGGTGATCGGACCGAAGGGGACGTCGGGACGTGGGCGGGCGGTGAGCGCGTCGGCGGCAGGGGCCGGAACCGCGTTCCGTCCCTGCGGAGCTTCAGCCCCCGGGAGAGAAGCGGAGGATTCCGGCGACCCCGCCCGCCAGCCCGGTCCCGTGCGGCACGAGGGCGAAGCCGGCGCCGGAGCGCGCGGCGGCCCCGAGAATCCGCGCCTCCTGCCCGGCGGCCGTGCCGGCTTCCCTGAACACCATGTCCAGCGCACCGGATTCGGCGGCCTCGAGTACCTGGTCGCTCCCCTGCACGGTGTTCCGGTGACCCTCCGCCTCGTGGAACCGGGAGGCGTCGTCGCGCTGCTTCTGCTGAGCGTGCCCGGTGGCGAGCTGCAGCAGTTCCTCGTCCAGGACGTGCCGAGCACGGGAGTCGGTCACTCCTCCCCGGTCGGTCTCCACGAGTGGAACGGAAAGCGGGTCGGGCATCCGGCTGCGCAGCGTCGCGCGCCCCTGGACCTCGCCCGCGAGCACCACGAGGTCGGGCGAGGTACGCCGCAGGGCGTCGGTCGCGGTGGTGTCGAAGTCCTCGGCGTTCTGGTCCACCACCGTGGCGGAGCGGTGCCGGACGCGCCGGTGGGGCGCCGACCCCCCTTCCTGCGGCGGGGTGGAGTCCTCCGCCGCATCGCCCTCGGTGGCGACGGTCACCGCACTGAATCTGGCCTCCTGCTGGTCCGCCACGACGAGCAGTACCCGGACGGCGTCGGCGGTGTGGCGCACGTAGGAGCCCAGCTCGGGAAACGGACCCCAGTACGCCTGGTCGCCCGCCCCCAGGGCGGCGTCCCAGGGCTGGTCGAGTGCGAGGCGGCCCTCACCGGAGGCGACGAGTACCCGGCCGTCGGCCTGCTCCTCGCCGGCCTTGTCCTGGGACAGTGCCTCGTCGACGGAGCCGAGCGCCTCCTCCGAGGCGCCTTCCTTCGTGAGCCGTTCGCGGAGTTCGTGCCAGCGCAGCCGTACTTGATCCGCCGCGTCCTCACCGGGAGAGCGCCCCTCCAGGTAGACGGTGGCGAAGGATGCCTGCTCCGGCGTGTACAGGGAAGCGAGTCGGCTGAGTTGCATACGAATGGTCTCCTTGGGTGGTGAGCCGCGTCGCGCGTACCGGCCTGTGGGGGGCCGTGGCGCGCACGGCGCTGCCCCGTCGCGGGGCACTGCCCGCGGAGGGTGGCGCGGAGGGGACGGCTCGCTGCCGACCGTGTGCCGGGCCGTTGGCGGGGGTGCCCCGCCGTCACGCGGCCTGTCGGTTGAAGAGCGGCGCGAAGTCTTCGGGCAGCTGGGTGACCAGGTGCCGCACCGCTCCGGGGGAGATCGCCTGCGGCAAGGTGGAGAGCACCGCGGTGGCGTCCCACTCGGCGGTCCGGGAGCGGGGCCCGACGATCCCGTCCACCCGGCGGTAGAACTCGTCCAGGTCGAACCGTTCGCCGCCCGCGCCCGTGCGCAGCGGCTCGTCGAGGGGCGGCGGGAGTTGCGCGGCCACGTCTCCCGCCTCGTCGGCGGTGACGCGGGCGGCGAGCACGGTCAGAACCGCCTCCGTCACCGTGCGGGCCTCCTTCTGGTCCTCGTACTGCCCGTGGTCGCGGACGTGCGCCAGGAACTCGTCGTCACGCAAGGAGAACTACCTCACTCGTACGTCTGGGCTTTTTGTGCTGGTCCGGCCGTCTCTGCGACGGCTGTGGGCCGGGTATCCCACGAGCGCGGATCGCATGCACGCATCCGCCCGGACGGGGTCCGGAACGCGCGTGCGCATGGGCCGCGGCGCCCCTGTCCGCGAGCGCGGCGCGGTGGGCGCTCGGGCGCCGGGGCCACCCCCGGCCGTCGCCCGTCGGGTCAGACCTCGTCGCCCCGCATGGCCCGCTGGAGGCCCTGGTTGCCGCTGAGGAGGCCGCCGTCGACGGGCAGGGTGACGCCGGTGATCCAGGCCGCGTCGCGGGAGGCGAGGAAGGCGACGGCGGACGCGATGTCGTCCGGGACGCCGACGCGCCCCAGCGGGTATTCGCGGGCGGCGCGTTCCAGCACGTCCTCCCGTCCTTCCCAGGCGGGGGTGTGGACGGTGCCCGGCGCGACCAGGTTGACGCGGACGCCGCGCGGGGCCGCGTCCCCGGCGAGGGTGCGCGTGAGGGAGCCGAGGCCGGCCTTCGCGGCGCTGTAGGCGTGGTTGCCGAAGTCGGCGATGCCGTTGACGGAGCCGATGCTCACGACGGCACCCCTGCCGTCCGCCGCGGCGAGGTGCGGCATCGCGGCGCGCATGCAGCGGAACGCCCCGGTCAGGGAGACGTCCAGGTCGCGCAGCCAGGGCTCGTCGTCCTGGTCCTCGATGCGGGCGGGTTCCGGATGGCAGGAGTAGGCGTTGTTGACCAGTACGTCGAGCCGCCCGAACCGTTCCACGGTCGCGGTCACGGCGGCTGCGACCGACCGGCTGTCGGCGACGTCGCAGACGACCGCCTCCGCGCCGTCGAGCGGGGCGGCCGCGCACCGGGCGCGTTCTTCGTCGACGTCGGCGAGCATCACCCGCGCGCCCTCGTCCGTGAGTCGCCGGGCGACCGCCTGGCCGATGCCTCGTCCGGCGCCGGTGACCAGGGCCGCGTATCCCTCGAATCGTCGCATCGCCCGAGGTTAGCCGGGCCTTTCGTGCGGTGACGACCCCCCGCGGAGCCGTCTGGGCGCCGTCAGCGCCGCAGGGAGGACTTCACCGCGCGCAGCAGGGCCTGGGCGCGGGGGTCGGAGGTGACGGAGGGCTGCGTGCCGCGGGTGACGTAGGCGAAGGCGGTGCCGGTCTCGGGGTCGGCGAGGGCCAGGGAGCCGCCGCGTCCGGGGTGGCCGAAGGAGCCGGTGCCGAGCATCGGCGAGGAGGGGCTGTGCAGCATGTAGCCGAGGCCGAAGCGGGTGCCGACGACGAGCACCCGGTCCGGGCCGTGCGACTCCTGGGAACGGGCCTGCGTCAGCGTCGCGGCGGTGAACAGGGAGCGGGCGGCGGGGAGTTCGTCCTCGGCCTCGACGTGGCCGATGAGTGCGGCGTAGAAGCGGGAGAGCGAGCGGGCGGTGGCGATGCCGCCGGAGGCGGCGAGTTCGGCGGCCCGGTAGGCGGGGTCGTTCTCGTCGGGCAGCGGGTCGATCGCGCCGAAGGCGCGCCGGGTGAGCGAGTCCGGGTCGCGGTAGGCGTCGAGGACGGTGTTCTTCGCCCGGACCCGCAGGCCCGCGGCGGCGGGCGGCGGGGGCGCCGCGACGTCCCTGAGCGTGGCGACGCGGTGCCGCTCGCCGTCGGGGAGGCCCATCCACAGGTCGAGGCCGAGCGGCCGGGCGATCTCCTCGGCGAACCAGCGGCCGATGGACCGGCCGGTCATCCGCATCACCAGCTCGCCGAGCAGCCAGCTGTAGGTCTGGGCGTGGTAGCCGTGCGCGGTGCCGGGCTCCCACACGGGGCGCTGGGCGGCGAGCGCGGCGGGGCCGCTGAGGCCGTCGAGGGCCTCGGCGGGGGTGAGCGGCGTGTCCAGGACCGGCAGCCCCGCGCGGTGCGACAGCAGGTGCCGCACGAGGACGCCCTCCTTGCCGTGCGCCTTGAACTCCGGCCAGTAGGTGCCGACGGGGGCGTCCAGGTCCAGGCGTCCGCGCTGGTGCAGCAGGTGCAGCACGGTCGCGGCGACGCCCTTCGTGGCGGACCGTACGACGGTGGCGGTGCCGGCCTGCCACGGGTCGCCCGCGCCGTGCGCGGGGTCCGTCCCGGCGGTCCTCCCGGCGGTGGCCCGGGCGCCGCCCGCAGAATCGTTTCGGGTGCCGCCCCAGAGGTCCACGACCCGGCGTCCGTCCACGTGCACGGCCACCGCCGCACCCGGGTCACCACGCTCGGTGAGGTTCCGTGCGAACGCCTCCCGGACCGGCTCGAATCCGTCCGCCACCGCGCCCTGGACGTCCACCACGGCTCCGTCTCGCTCCCGTAGGCCCTGTTCGTGCACGGCACACACCCGCGCGCCGCAGGTTCCATGGTGCACCGCGACACGCGCGCCCTGATCCCCAGGACCCCGCTCCCACCCCTTTGTCGGTAATGTCCGCACGCGGAGCGGTGTCGCGCGGCGCGCAGCGTGGTACCCACCCGCTGGGACCGTAACCGGAGCGCCCCGCTGGAGGCGGCACATGGAACACCGGATCACCCTTCGGGTGGACGGCAGCGAAAGGTCCGTGACGGTCGACGCGCGCACCACGCTGCTGGACGCGCTGCGCGAACGGCTGGGGGTGACCTCCCCCAAGAAGGGCTGCGACCACGGCCAGTGCGGCGCCTGCACCGTGCTGCTGGAAGGGCGGCGGCAGCTGAGCTGCCTGACCTTCGCCCTCGCGCACGACGGCGACCAGGTGCTCACCGCCGAGGGCGTGGGCGAGGCGCTCGGGGACGGCGGGCTGCACCCGGTGCAGCAGGCGTTCGTCGAGCAGGACGCCTTCCAGTGCGGCTACTGCACGCCCGGCCAGGTCTGCTCGGCCGTCGGCATGCTCGACGAGGCGGCGGCAGGCCACCCCAGCCACGTCACCGACGACCTCGTGCCGCCGGAGACGCCCGGCGTGCCCGTGCCGCTGGACGACGAGGAGATCCGCGAGCGGATGAGCGGCAACCTGTGCCGCTGCGGCGCCTACGTCAACATCGTCGCCGCCCTGCGCGGCACCGCCGTGGCCCCCCGGGAGGCGTCGTGATCCCCTTCGAGTACCACCGGGCCACCGACGCCGAGGAGGCCGTGGCCACCGTCGCGGCCCACCCGCACGCCGTGTTCCTGGCGGGCGGCACCAACCTGGTCGACCACATGAAACTGGGCGTCGCCGCACCGCACATGCTGGTGGACGTCTCCCGGCTGCCGCTGGACGGGATCGAGGAGACCCCGGAGGGCGGTCTGCGCGTCGGCGCGGCGGTGCGCAACAGCGACCTGGCCGCGCACCCGCTCGTACGGGAGCGGTATCCGGCGCTGTCCCGGGCGCTGCTCTCCGGCGCCTCCGGCCAGCTCCGCAACGCCGCCACCACCGGCGGCAACCTGCTCCAGCGCACCCGCTGCCGCTACTTCCAGGACGTCACCACGCCGTGCAACAAGCGGGAGCCCGGGTCCGGCTGCTCCGCGATCGGCGGCTGGGACCGGCAGCACGCGGTGCTGGGCGCCTCCGACCAGTGCATCGCCGTGCACCCCTCCGACATGGCCGTCGGCCTGCTCGCGCTGGACGCCACGGTGCACGTGCTCGGCCCCGACGGCGCCCGCACGCTGCCGCTGGCGGGTCTGCACCGGCTGCCCGGCGACGCGCCGGAGCGGGACACCGACCTGGCGCACGGCGAGCTGATCACCGCCGTGGAGCTGCCGCCCGCGACCGCGCTGACCCGCCACTCCACCTACCGCAAGGTGCGCGAACGGGCCAGCTACGCCTTCGCGCTGGTGTCCGTCGCCGCCGGGCTGGACCTGGACGAGGCCGCCGGCACCGTGCGGGACGTGCGGATCGCGCTGGGCGGCGTCGCCCACAAGCCCTGGCGCGCGGAACGGGCGGAGGAGGCGCTGCGTGGCGCACCGGCCACCGAGGAGGCGTTCCGCCGCGCCGCCGAGACCGAACTGGCCGCCGCGCAGCCGCGCGACGGGAACGCGTACAAGGTGCCGCTGGCGCGGAACACCATGGTGGCGACCCTGCGGAACCTCACGGAGGGAAGGCGATGACGACACTCCGCCCCCGCGCCGTCGGCACACCGATGGAGCGCCTGGACGGCCCGGCCAAGGTGACCGGAACCGCGCGGTACGCCTTCGAGCAGCCCGTCGAGAACCCGCTGTACGTGCACCCGTTGCAGTCCACGATCGCCCGCGGCCGGGTCAGCGCCGTGGACACCGAGGACGCCGAGGCGTGCCCCGGCGTCGCGTGCGTGCTCACCCACCACGACGCGCCGCGGCTCGCGGACACCGGCGACCGGGAGCTGGCGGTCCTGCAGTCCGGACGGGTCGCGTTCCGCGGCCAGTTCGTCGGCGCGGTGGTCGCCAAGACGCCGGAGACCGCACGGCACGCCGCCTCCCTGGTACGCGTCGCGTACGAGGTGGAGCCGCACGACGTCGAGCTGCGCGCCGACCGCGACGACCTGTACGCGCCGGACTCCGTGAACCCGTCCTACGCCACCGACAGCGACGAGGGCGACGTGGACGGCGCGATGTCCGGTGCCCCGGTGACCGTCGACGCCGTCTACACGACGCCGATGGAGCACAACAACCCGATGGAGCCGCACACCACGGTCGCGGTGTGGCAGCCCGAGGGGGACGTGCGGCTGCTGCTGTACGCGTCCACCCAGTCCGTGCACGGAGTGCGCACCACGCTCGCGCCGCTGTTCGGGCTGGAGAAGGACCAGGTACGGGTGGTCTCGCCGCACGTCGGCGGCGGTTTCGGTTCGAAGGGCATGCCGCACGCGCACGACGTGCTGGCCGGACTGTGCGCGAAGGCCGTGCCGGGCCGGGCGGTGAAACTGGCCCTGACCCGGCAGCAGATGTTCACCCTGGCCGGGCACCGCACGCCGACGATCCAGCGGCTGCGGCTCGGGGCGGACGCCGACGGGCGGCTGTCGGCGATCGCGCACGAGGTGGTGGAACGCACCTCCACCATCAAGGAGTTCGCGGAGCAGACGGCCACCGGGACGCGGATGATGTACGCCGCGCCGAACCGCCGGACCTCGCACCGGCTGGCTTCGCTGGACGTGCCGGTGCCGTCCTGGATGCGGGCGCCCGGGGAGTGCCCGGGCTTCTTCGCGCTGGAGTGCGCGATGGACGAGCTGGCCGTCGCCTGCGGCCTGGACCCGATCGAGCTGCGGGTGCGCAACGACCCGCCCGAGGATCCGGAGACGGGCCGGCCGTGGTCCGGACGGCGGCTGGTGGAGTGCCTGCGGGAAGGTGCCCGCCTCTTCGGGTGGGACCGGCGGCCGACCGCACCGGGCACCCGCCGCGAGGGCCCGGGCGGCCGGGAACTGGTCGGCATGGGCGTGGCCTCCGCCACCTACCCGTACTACGAGATGCCCGGCTCGGAGGCGGCCATCCGCTACGAGGGCGAGGACCGCTGGACGGTGCGGATCGGCGCCGCCGACCTCGGCACGGGCACCTGGACGACCCTCACCCAGGTCGCCGCGGACGCCCTCGACGCCGCCCCGGAGGACGTGACGCTGCTGATCGGCGACAGCGCGCTGCCCGCCGCGACGGTCGCGGGCGGGTCGGCGGGGCTGGCGTCCTGGGGCTCGACCGTGATCGGCGCGGCCCGCGCCTTCCGCGAGCGGCACGGCCGTGACCCGGACCCGGGCGCGGAGGCACGTTCCGGGATGCCGAAGAACCCGGACCGCAAGACCTACGCGCGGCACTCCTTCGGCGCGCACTTCGCCGAGGTGCGGGTGGACGCCGACACCGGGGAGATCCGCGTGCCGCGCATGCTGGGCGTCTTCTCCGCGGGCCGCATCGTCAACCCGCGCACCGCACGCTCGCAGTTCCTGGGCGGCATGACCATGGGCCTGTCCATGGCGCTGCACGAACACGCCGTCATGGACCCGCACACCGGCCACGTGGTGAACGGCGACTTCGCCGACTACCACATCGCGGCGCACGCCGACGTGTGCGACATGGAGGCCACCTGGCTGGAGGAGGAGGACCGGCACGCCAACCCGATGGGCGCCCGCGGCATCGGCGAGATCGGCATCGTCGGCTCACCGGCGGCCGTGGTCAACGCGGTGTTCAACGCCACCGGCATCCGCGTCCGGGACCTGCCCGTGACCCCGGACAAGCTGCTGACGGAGCTTCAGTAGACGTATTCTTCGGTCCGTGGGCAGACCGGCGCAGTCCCAGGCCCGAAGGCCGGAGTGGCCGTGGAGAACTGAGAAGTGTGATGCTCGATGAGACTGGTTGTGCAGGAGTTCCTCACGCTCGACGGGGTGTCCCAGGGGCCGGGGTCCCCGGAGGAGGACACCAGCGACGGCTTCGCGCGAGGCGGCTGGTTCGTACCCCATCTGGAAGAGGAGTTCGAGCGGCTGGCCGGCACCTGGCTCGGCGAGGCGGACGCGTTCCTCTTCGGTCGGCGCACCTACCAGAATTTCGCGCGGGACTGGCCGCAGATGACCGACCACCCCTCTGCCGGAATTCTGAACAGCCTGCCGAAGTACGTGGCTTCCCACAGCCTGACTGCTGCCGAGTGGAACCCGTCCACGATCCTGTCCGGCGACGTCCCCGCCCAGGTGGCGGACTTGAAGCGGCGGCCCGGCCGGGAACTGCAGGTCCACGGCAGCGCCCGGCTGGCCCAGTCCTTGCTGGCTTCCGGATTGGTCGACACGTGGCGGCTCGTGATCGCCCCCGTTGTGGTGGGCCAGGGCCGACGTCTGTTCCCGGACGGCGGCGCACCGGCCGGGCTGCGCCTCGTCAGCCATCGGACGACACCCGGTGGCCTCTCCGTCCACATCTTCGACTCGACGGCGCGCGTGGAGTACGGGACCTACGGGGCCGACGCGTAGGCCGGAGAGCCCGCCTACGCCACGCCCGTCGGCCCGGGAACGCATACCACGGGAGGAACGCCATGTCCCGCGAAGCCTCTGCCACTTCGGTGTGGCCGGTCCTGCACTACGACGACACGAACGCCGCGCTGCGGTTCCTGGTGGACGTGCTGGGCTTCGCGCAGCGCGTCGCGGCACCGGACGACGAAGGGCGCATCGTGCATGCGGAACTGGGCTGGCCGGGCGGAGGCGCACTGGTCTTCGGCTCGACGCGGCACACCGACGGCGTGCACGGCGGAATGAGGGCCGGGACCGGCGCGGTCTACGTGGTCTGCAACGACGTGGACGGCGTGCACCGCCGGGCGAGCGCCGCCGGGGCCGAGGTGGTGGAGTCGCCGCACGAGACACGTTTCGGCTCCGGCGTGCGCACCTACGTGTGCACGGTGAAGGACCCGGAGGGCAACCTGTGGACCTTCGGCACCTACGGGGGCGCCTCCTCCTGAGGAGTGCGTCCTCCGGCTCGCCGGTCAGCGCCCCTGCGGGGGCACCTCGGTCTTGGGGTCGAAGCCGAAGGGCAGTTCCAGGCGGTGCGCGCGCATCAGCGTCTCGTCGCACAGCAGGTCCTGCGTGCCGCCGTCGGCGACCACGACCCCTTCGCTGAGCACGACCGCGCGCGGGCACAGCTCCAGCGCGTACGGCAGGTCGTGCGTGACCATGAGCACCGTGACGTCCAGGTCGCGCAGGATGTGGGCGAGTTCGCGGCGGGAGGCCGGGTCGAGGTTGGACGAGGGCTCGTCCAGGACCAGGATCTCCGGGCGCCCGGCGAGCACCGTCGCCACCGCCACCCGGCGGCGCTGGCCGAACGACAGGTGGTGCGGCGGCCGGTCCGCGTAGGCCTCCATGCCGACCCGCTCCAGCGCCTCCCGCACCCGCGCCTCCAGCTCGTCGCCGCGCAGCCCGGCGGCCGCCGGTCCGAAGGCGACGTCCTCGCGCACGGTCGGCATGAACAGCTGATCGTCCGGGTCCTGGAAGACGATGCCCACCCGGCGACGGATCTCCGCGAGGTTCCGTTCCGCCACGGGCATCCCGGCGACGGTGACGCTGCCGGCGCCCGCGGTGAGGATGCCGTTCAGGTGCAGGACGAGGGTGGTCTTGCCGGCGCCGTTCGGACCGAGCAGCGCGACCCGTTCCCCGTGCGGGACGGTCAGGTCCACCCCGAAGAGGGCCTGGTGCCCGTCCGGGTAGGCGTACGCCAGGCCGTGCACCTCCAGCGAGGGAGGCTCGGTGGCGGGCGCCTCGGGAAGGGTGTCGGTGTCGCGCGCAGTCATGACAGGACCCATCCTGCCAGGCACACGGCCAGCGCCGATACCGGAAGCAGGGCGCTGCGGGCCCACTGGGCCCCGGTCGCGGTCGCCTCGTCGATCACCGGCATCGACCCGGCGTACCCCCGGCTGAGCATGGCCAGGTGCACGCGCTCCCCGCGTTCGTAGGACCGGATGAACAGAGCCCCCGCCGACTTGGCCAGCACGCCCCAGTGCCGGATGCCGCGCGCCTCGAAGCCACGGGAGAGGCGGGCGATGCGCATCCGCCGCATCTCGTCGGCGACGACGTCGCCGTAGCGGATCATGAAGGACGCGATCTGCACCATCAGCGGCGGCAGCCGCAGCCGCTGGAGGCCGAGCAGCACCTCGCGCAGCTCGGTGGTGGCGGCCAGCAGCACGGACGCGGCGACGCCGAGGGTGCCCTTGGCCAGGATGTTCCACGCGCCCCACAGGCCGGACTCGGAGAGCGACAGGCCCAGCACCTCGGTGCGCGGGCCCTCGGCGACGAACGGCATCAGCACCGCGAACGCCACGAACGGCACCTCGATCAGCATCCGCTTCAGCAGGTGCCCCGGCGGCACGCGGGCCGCGACGGCGACCGCCGCCAGCAGTGCCGCGTACACGCCGAACGCCCACATCACCTCGCGCGGCGTGGCCACCACGGCGAGGACGAAGCACAGGACGGCGACCAGCTTGCAGTGCGGCGGCAGCACGTGCACCGGCGTGTGCCCGTGCCGGTACAACCGGTGCGCGTGCCCCGCACCCATGTCAGCTCTCCCCGGTGCGCGCGGCCGCGCGGCGCGCCGTCACCGGTTCTCCGGCGACGGTGACGGGCCGGCGGCGACGGAGCCGCCGTCCGGGTTCGCGCCGGGCGCGGGGGCCGTGTCGGCGGGGGTCGTGTCGGCGGCGGTCGTGTCGGCGGGGGTCGCGGAGCCGGAACGGCGGCGGCGCACGGTGAGGAAGACGCCGCTGCCCACGGCGAGGGTCGCGCCGACGCCCACCACACCGGCCAGGCCGCCGGAGATCCGGGCGTTGTCCACGTCCGCCACGCCGTAGTCGGCCAGCGGGGACTCCGCGAGGTCGTGCTCGGTGGCCTGCTCCTCGAAGCCGAACTCGGCGGCGACCTTCTCCAGGCCGTCGGGGTGCGCGGAGGCGTAGAAGCTGATCACGCCCGCGCAGGCCAGCGTGGCGCCCAGACCGGCGAGCCACACCTTGCCGGCCGGGCGGTGCGCGGCGGGGGCGGGCTCGGGCTGCGGGGCCGGGGCGGTGGTCTCGGTGCGGGCGGCGAGGGACTGCTCGGCGGCGGCCGGCGTGCCGGGCACCGCCGGGGCGGCGCCGGTGCGCAGGGTGAGCGGCGCGGTCAGGCCGCGCGCGCCGTACACCAGGTCGGGGCGCACGGACAGCACCGCGCCCACGGTCAGCGCCGTGATGATCGCCTCGCCGATGCCGATCAGGACGTGCACGCCGACCATGGCGCCCAGCACCTTGCCGAGCGCCACGTCCGCGGTGCCGCCGAGGGCGTAGACGCCGACGAAGGAGGCCGCCGCGACCGGGACCGACACCACCGCGGCCACGAACGCCGAGGCGGTGAGCGACGAACGGCGGCGCGGCAGCACCTTCACCAGGCCGCGGAAGACGCCGTACGCCACCACCACGCCGACCACGCCCATCGTGGTGATGTTGGTGCCGAGCGCGGTGAGGCCGCCGTCCGCGAAGAGCACCGCCTGCATCAGCAGCACCACGGATATGCACAGCACACCCGTGTACGGCCCGACGAGGATCGCCGCCAGCGCACCGCCCAGCAGATGGCCGCTGGTTCCGGCGCCGACGGGGAAGTTCAGCATCTGCACCGCGAAGATGAACGCCGCCACCAGACCGGCGAGGGGTGCGGTGCGCTCGCCCAGCTCACGGCGCGCGCCGCGCAGCGAGACGGCGACCGCGCCCACGGCGACGACGCCGGTGGCGACCGACACCGGCGCGTTGATGAATCCGTCGGGGACATGCATGGCGAAGGCTCCGCTTCTCGGTGGGTGGTGGTTCCGCCGGCGTGCACCGGCCGTCGTGCGCAACGGCTGGTGGAGGGCCGGTGAGCGGACCGACCCTGCAGACAGCCGTTCGATGGTAGTGGGCACCTGCGAACGGTGTGCAAGAGCGTGCACCCTGCGGAATACCCACCCCGGGCGGGCGCCATGCACTGTGGCGCAGCTCACGGGTGCCGCGCCGTGACCACGGGGCGGCGCGGCGCGTCTGACCCTGCAGGGGGCGTCGGCACATGCCGATGGAAAGGAGCATTCGTGTCCGTCATCGAGCACACCGTGCAGGCCCGACTGGTCACCCGGGCGCCCGAGTCCCGCCCACTGAGGGTCCTGCTGCGCTACGACCCGCGGAACGCCTTCGCGGTCTCCGTGACCTTCCCCGCCCCGGCCTGCCTGGACGGCGTCGAGGCCGTCTGGACGTTCTCCCGCGACCTGCTGGCCACCGGGCTGGGCCTCCCGGCCGGCGAGGGCGACGTCCGCCTCCGGCCCGCGGGCCCGCACCGCACGGCCCTCAGCCTGCACGCGGCGGAGGGCATCGCCCTGCTCGAAGTGGACACCCCCGGTGTCCGGGCCTTCCTGGACGCCGCCTACGACCGCGTGCCGCAGGGCGCGGAACGCGTCGGGTCGCACGAACTCGACCGCGAACTCGCCGAACTCCTGCGAGGCGTGTGACCGACGTGACCGACGCGACCGACGCGACCGACGCCGTACGGGCGGCCGGGGCCGAGTGGTTCCCCGCGACCGCCGAGACGAGCTTGGGCGGAGACCTGCACGCCGTGCGCAGCACCCCGTACGGGCTGCGGCTGCTCATCGGCGACGTTCGCGGGCAGGGTGCCGCGGCGGGCGCGGGAGCGCGTGCCGTGCTGGACGCGTTCGGCACGGTCGCCGCCGAAGCGCCGACGCTGGAGACGGTGGTCGACGCGCTGGAGGCCGCGGTGCGCCGGCACGCGTCCACGCGTACGGACGAGGAGGGCGCGGAGGATTTCGTCACCGCCGTCGTCGCGGAGATCGGCCCCGACGGCCGCACGCTGCGGCTGGTCAACCGCGGGCACCCGGCGCCGCTGCTGCTGCGCCCCGACGCGGTCGATGTCCTCGCCCCGGCCGAGTCCGGCCCGCCGCTCGGGCTGCGCGACCTGTCCCCGCCCGGCGCATGGTCCCTCACGGTGCCCTTCCCGCCGGACGCGACTCTGCTGCTGCTCACCGACGGCACCACCGAGGCCCGCGACGCGGACGGCGCGTTCTACGACCCCGTCTCCCGGCTGTGCGGTCGCGTCGGCGGCGACCCCGAGGCGGTCGTGCGGACGCTGCGCCGCGAGGTCCGCGCCCATGTCGCCCGCCGCCTCGGCGACCGTCCCGCCGACGACATGGCCCTCCTCGCCCTCCGCGCCACGCACCCCGAGCCCGCGCCCGCGTCGGCTCCGGCTCCGGCTCCGGCTCCGGCCTCGGGGTAGCGGCTGACGAGCCGACCCGTGGCAGGCCACTCCCCCGGTGCCGCCGCCCGCGCCGACGCGTCGGGCCCCGAGCCGGGGCGCGTCAGCGGGAGCCTCGCGGACCTGTTTTGGCGCTCGGGCCTTCGGGCCTCCCCGACCTGGGGTTGCGGAAGCGACGGGGACGGGCCGGCGGAGTCGGTTCGGTCCCTCGCGGACCGGGCCCCAGTCCGGGACGCCGTGCGCCGGGAGGCCAGGCGCTGGGCCGCCGCGAGCCGAGGCGCCGGGCTCGACCGGCGCCCGGCTCGGCAGGCGGGGGTGTCGCCGAGGCGGTCGGGGCGTAGCCCGGGACGCCCCAGCCGCGCGGCCCGCGCACACGTGCGGGGCGGGGCCGGGGAAGTCTCCCCGGCCCCGCCCCGTCGGTCGGCCTCCGCCGTGCGAAGGCGCACGCGCGCCGAAGGCGCGACGGTCAGACCCGCGAGTCCTCGGGCTCCGCGGCGCGCTGCTGCGGCACCGCCCCGGCGGCTTCGCCGCCTTCGGCCAGCCGACGGCGCAGGCGTTCGCCCTCCACGTCGACGTTCGGCAGGATCCGGTCCAGCCGGCGCGGCACCCACCAGGCGCGCCGTCCCAGCAGCGCGAGCACCGCCGGCACCACGGCCATCCGGACGATGAAGGCGTCGAAGAGGATGGCCACCGCGAGACCGAAACCCATCATCTTGATCATCGAGTCGCCGGCGCCGATGAACCCGGCGAAGACGCTGATCATGATGACAGCGGCGGCCGTGACGACGCGGGCGCCCAGCTTGAAGCCGGAGACCACGGCCTGTTCGGGCGACTCGCCGTGCACGTACGCCTCACGCATGCGGGTCACGAGGAACACCTCGTAGTCCATCGCCAGTCCGAAGATCACACCGACCATGAAGATCGGCATCATGCTCATGATCGGCCCGGTCGACTCGACGCCGATCAGCTCCGCGCCCCAGCCCCACTGGAAGACGGCCACCACGGTGCCGAGTGCCGCCAGCACGGACAGCAGGAAGCCGAGCGCCGCCTTCAGCGGCACCAGCACCGAGCGGAAGACGATCATCAGCAGCACGAACGCGAGACCGACGACCAGCGACAGGTAGGGCACCAGCGCGTCGTTCATGACCTGCGAGAAGTCGATGGCGACCGCCGTCGCACCGCTCATCAGGACGGTGGCGCCGGTCTTCGCCTCGAGGCCCTCCGCCCGGTCACGGATGTCGCGCACGACGTCCTCGGTCTCCGGGTCGCTCGGCCCGGTCTCGGGGATCGCGGTGATGGTCGCGGTGTCCTTGTCGGCGTTGAAGACCGGCGGCGACACGTTCACCACGCCGTCCACGCCCTGCACCGTCTTGACGACCCGACCGGCCGCGGCCTGCGGGTCCTCGGCGTCCCGCGCGTCCACGACCAGCAGCAGCGGCCCGTTGAAGCCCGGCCCGAACGCGTCCGACAGCATGTCGTACGCCTTGCGCTGCGTGGTCTCGGCGGGCTGGTCGCCCTCGTCCGGAAGGCCGAGCTGCATGCCGGAGACCGGGATCGCCAGCGCGCCCAGCCCGATGACGGACGCCACCAGCACCATGATCGGTCGGCGCAGCACGAACCGCGCCCAGCGGACGCCCGCACTGGGCCGCGCGTCGGCGTGCTCCGCGACCGGGGCACCGGTCTCCGGGTTGGCCTTGCGCACCTTGCGGCCGAAGATCCGCTTGCCGACCATGCCGAGCGCGGCCGGCACCAGCGTGATGGCCACCAGCACCGCGATCACCACGGTGGCGGCGGCGGCCAGGCCCATCTTGGTGAGGATCGGGATGTTGACGATGGACAGCCCGGCGAGCGCGATGACGACCGTGAGACCGGCGAAGACCACCGCCGAGCCGGCCGTGCCGACGGCGCGTCCCGCCGCCTCCTCGCGCTCCCGGCCCTCCGTCAGCTCCGCGCGGTAGCGGGAGGCGATGAACAGGGCGTAGTCGATGCCGACCGCCAGGCCGATCATCATGGCGAGCGTCGAGGTGGTGGCCGAGAGGCCGAGCGTGGCGCCGAGCGCGGCGATTGAGGAGATGCCGATCCCGACCCCGATCAGCGCGGTGACCAGCGGCAGCCCGGCCGCGACCAGCGAGCCGAAGGTGAGGATCAGCACGATCGCGGCGACGGCGATGCCGATGATCTCGCCGTTGCCCATGTCGGGCTCGGCGAAGAGCGCGTCGCCGCTGGTCTCCACGGTGAGCCCGGAGTCCCGGCCCGTCTGGGCCGCCGCCTCCAGGTCCTCGCGGGAGGCGTCGGTCAGCTCCATCGCCGGGGCCTCGAACGAGACCACGGCGTACGCGGTCTCGCCGTCCCGGCTGACGGCGCCGCTCCGCTTCGCGAAGGGGTCGGAGACCGCGACGGTCTGCTCGCTCTTCGCGTCCTGGAGGACCTCGGCGACGACCTGGCGGTTGTCGGTTGCGGTGATCTTGGCGCCGTCCTCGGCGCGGAAGACCAGGCGGGCGGTCGCGCCGTCCGCGTTGGCCTCGGGGAACTGCTCCTCCAGCAGGTCGAAGGCCTTCTGGGCCTCGGTGCCGGGCAGTGCGAAGTCGTCGTCGGGCGGGGAGGACGCGGTGGAGGCTCCCACCCCGGCGGCCACCAGCAGCGCCACCCACAGCAGGGCGACGATACGGCGGCGCCGGAAGGCGAGCCTGCCGAGTTTGTACAGGAATGTGGCCACGGGCGTGGTTCTCCGGTTCTCGGGCTCCGCCGGCCGCTCACCTGGAGGACGGCGACCGGGCGGAGACAGTGATGGCAGTCCATGTCAAAAGACGCCGACTCGCATACCCAACGGTTGAGCCGGCGAACGAAATGAGGGCCAGATCACAACTTGCCCGTGTCCGCCCGGTTGGGAGAATGGGAGAGGTGACGGAAAACGCCGCGTATCTGAGGTTTCCCGACCTTCACGGTGATCTGGTCTGTTTCATCACCGAGGACGACCTGTGGGTCACGCCCCTGGCCGACGAGGGCGCCGAACCCGGACGGGCCTGGCGGCTCACCGTCGACCGCACCCGTGTCGACCACCCCCGCTTCTCCCCGGACGGCCGCCACCTCGCGTTCACCACCTGGCGCAGCCTGGACCCCGAGATCCACCTCGCGCCCGTGGCGGGCGGCGGCACCACCCGCCTCACCTACTGGGGCTCCCCCGACACCCGGGTCTGCGGCTGGACGCCACCGGACGGCGAGGGGCGCAGCGACGTCCTGGCCGTCTCCTCGCACGAGCAGCCGTTCTCCCACTTCACCTGGGCGTACCAGGTCCGCACCGACGGAGGCCCGGGCGCCCGCCTGCCCTGGGGTCCCGTCGCCCACATCGCCGCCGGCCGCACGGACCGCCCGCACACGCTGCTGCTCGCCGGCACGCCCCCGCACGAGCCGGCCGCCTGGAAGCGCTACCGCGGCGGTGCCACCGGCCGCCTGTGGCTCGACGGGCAGCGCCTGCTCCCCGAGCTCGACGGCCACCTGGACTGCCCGATGTTCGTGCAGGGCCGCATCGCGTTCCTCTCCGACCACGAGGGCGTCGGCAACCTCTACTCCTGTCTGCCCGACGGCACCGGCCTCAGCCGCCACACCGACCACGCCGACTTCTACGCCCGCCACGCCGCCACCGACGGGCGGCGCGTCGTCTACCAGTGCGCCGGCGAACTGTGGCTCGCCGAGGACCTGTCGCCCGGCGGCCGCCCGCGCAGGCTGCCCGTTCGGCTGGGCGGCCCGCGCCCCGGGCGGCGCCCGTACCAGGTGCCCGCCGCCGCCCACCTGGACGCGCTCGCCGCCGACCACACCGGCCGCGCCAGCGCCGTCGGCGTGCGCGGCAGCCTGTACTGGCTGACCCACCGGGACGGCCCGGCCCGCACCCTGGCCGACACCCCCGGCGTACGGGTGCGGCTGCCGGTGATGCTCGGCGACACCGGCCGCGTCGCGTACGTGACGGACGCCGACGGCGAGGACGCCCTGGAGATCGCCGACCTGCCGCGTGCCACCCGCCCCCGCACCCCGTGGCGGCTGGCGGGCGGACGTCTGGGCCGCGTCCGCGAACTGACCGCCGCGCCGGACGGCTGCACGGTCGCCGTCGCCTCGCACGACGGACGGCTGCTGCTCGTCGACGTCCGCGCCCCGGAGGACGCCGAACGTCCCCCGGAGTGGGCCCCGGAGGCGGGCGACGCGGCGGAGGCGGGCCGGACGGCGGACGAGGCGGACCGCGGGGCGACCGCGGGCGAGGGGGAGTCCGGGGCCGACCCGGAGCCGGGGGCCGAGCCGGATCCGGCGGGCGAGCCGGAGGCCGGGAACGCGGCGGACACCGGAAACGCGGCGGAGCCGGAGCCCCCGGCCTGGGACCCCGTCACCGAGCTGGTCGCCTCCGTCAACGGCCCCGTCCACGACCTGTCCTTCTCCCCCGACTCCTCCTGGATCGCCTGGGCCCACCCCGGCATCGGACGCTCCCTCAGCCAGATCAGGATCGGCCGCCTGGGCGGCACCCGCACCGTCGTCGACGTCACCGACGGCCGGTTCGAGGACGAGCAGCCCGTCTTCACCCGCGACGGCCGCTACCTCGCCTTTCTCTCCTGGCGCGGCTTCGACCCGGTCTACGACGTGCACACCGGCGACCTCTCGTTCCCCCTCGGCTGCCGCCCCTACCTGGTGCCGCTGTCCTCCGCGACGCTGTCGCCGTTCGCGCTGACGCCCGAGGGCCGGCCGGCCGCCGGCGGGCTGGACCCGCAGAGCGTGTCCGGCGAGTACGGCACGGCGCTGGTCGAGGCGGAGGGCCTGCCCGACCGGGTGACGCCGTTCCCGGTCGCCGCCTCCAAGTACTCCGCGCTGCGGCCCGTGCACGGCGGCGGCGTGGTCTGGCTGCGCTACCCGATCTCCGGCGCCCTGGGCGAGACCTTCGTCAACCCGGCCGACACCTCCGGCCGGCCCACCCTCGAACACTTCGACCTGGTCAAGGCGAAGCGCACCGAACTCACCGGCCTGGTCGACGCGTTCACCGTCAGCGGCGACGGTTCGCGCCTGGTCGTCAACGACGAGGGCGACCTGCGGGTGGTCCCGGCCACCGAACCGGCCGACCTGGACTCCATGGTCCACGTGGACCTGCGCCGCATCCAGCACGAGGTGGACCCGGCGGCGGAGTGGCGGCAGGCGTACGCGGAGGCCGGCCGCATCATCCGCGCCTACTTCTGGGACCCGGACATGTGCGGCATCGACTGGGACGCCGTGCTGGACCAGTACCGTCCACTGGTCGAACGCATCGCCTCACCCGCCGAGTTCGCCGACCTGCTGCGCGAACTCCTCGGCGAGCTGGGCACCTCGCACGCGTACGTGGCCGCGGCCCGGCGCGACGAGGGACCGCCGCACTACCAACGGCCCATCGGACTGCTCGGCGCGGACTTCACGCGCACCGAGGCCGGGGAGTGGCAGATCTCCCGCATCCTGCCCGGCAACTCCTCCGACTCCAAGGCCCGTTCGCCACTGGCCGGTCTCGGCATCCGCGAGGGCGCCACCGTCACGCACGTGGACGGCCGTCCCGTCGACCCGACCGCCGGGCCGTGGGCGCTGCTCACCGCCGCCGGGGGCACCACCGTCGAGCTGACGTTCTCCCGCACCGACCCCGAACGCCCGCCCCGCCGCATCGCCGTCCAGCCGCTGATCAACGACCGCCAACTCCGTTACCAGGACTGGGTGACGCGGCGGCGCGAGGTGGTCCGCGAACTGTCCGGCGGCGCGTGCGGCTACCTGCACATCCCCGACATGGGCGGTTCCGGCTGGGCGCAGTTCAACCGCGACTGGCGGATGGAGGTCGCCCGCCCCGCCCTCATCGTCGACGTGCGCGGCAACGCGGGCGGCCACATCAGCGAACTCGTCGTGGAGAAGCTGACCCGCGTCATCCTCGGCTGGGACCTCACCCGCAATGCCCAGCCCGTCAGCTACGCGGGCAACGCGCCGCGCGGTCCCGTCGTCGCCCTCGCCGACGGCGCCACGTCCTCCGACGGCGACATGATCATCGCCGCGTTCCGGCTGCTCGGCCTCGGCCCGGTCGTCGGCACCCGCACGTGGGGCGGCGTCGTCGGCATGACCGGGCGCCACCGCCTGGGCGACGGCACGGTCATCACGGTGCCGATGAACGCCGCCTGGTTCGACGCCTACGGCTGGTCGGTCGAGAACCACGGCGTCGAGCCCGACATCGAGGTCGAACGCACGCCCCTGGACTGGGCGGAGGGCCGCTACACGGTACTGGCCGCCGCCGTACGCACCGCGCTGGACCGCCTGGAGCAGCACCCCGCCGCCACCCCGCCGGACCTCGCACACGTCCCCGACCGCCGCCGCCCCGAGCTCCCGCCGCGCTGAAGGTCCCGGCGCGCTGAAGATTCCGGCGCGTGGTCCCGGTTACGTCCCGTGGCGCGCTCCCGACCGGACGGCCCGCGCGGCGGTGGCCGGCGCGAGCACCGCCGCGACGAGCATGAGCAGCAGGACCGGGACCATCGCGGCGCGCAACCCGTGGTGTTCACCGAGGAAACCGAGCGCCGGTGGCCCCGCCAGCAGCGCGACGTAGCCGATCCTCGAGGTCAGGGCCACGCGGCCGGTGGTGTCCGGGCCGGACTCGCCCGCCGCGGAGAGGGCCAGCGGGAAGCCCAGAGAGGTGCCGAGCCCCCAGAGCAGCACCGCGCAGCCGGCTGCCGCCGGGGAGTCGACGAAGGACACGAGAGCGATACCGACGGACGTGAGCAGCGCACCCCCGCCGAGCACCGCGGGCCGGCCGACCCGGGCCACCACGGGTCCTCCGGCGAAACGGCCGACCGCCATCGCGGCGGCGAACCCGGCGTACACGAGTGATCCCGGACCGGTGGGCATGCCGTGGCCGTCGACCATGAGCAGCGGCAACCAGTCGGTGGCGGCCCCCTCGGCCAGCGCCATGCCGAGCACCACCCCGCCGATCATCAGCAGCCGCAGATCGCGGTACAGCCGGCGTTCCCTGACCTCTCCCGGGCTGACGAAGGCCTTGTTGGCACCCGCACCGGCACCGGCCGGCCCGGCGTCCACGGCCCGGGTGCGACCGATACCGGGACGCAACCCCGGCACCGCGCAGGCGAACAGTACGACCACGACCACCAGCGCGACCGCCATGTGCCAGGGCACCGGGACGCCCGCCGCAGCACCGGCCACTCCGAAGCCGGCCCCGGCCACCGTGCCGAGGCTGTAGCAGCCGTGGATGGCCGGCAGGACGGGCCGGCCCAGCTCGCGCTCCACGACGGAGCCGTCGACGTTGCTGGCGACCTCCGAGAGCCCGACACCGGCACCGAGGAGCAGCAGGCCGAAGGCCACCGTCGGCGCGGAGGACATCTCCGTGCCCAGGGCCGTTGTCGCCACACTCGCGGACGCGAGACCCATGCCGGCGACGATGACGGGACGGGTCGAGAACCGCGCCACCAGGGCGGCGGCCACCAGGATGCCGAGCATCGAGCCGATCGACATGCCGAAGAGCACGAGGCCCATCTCGGCGGTGGAGGCACCGAGCCGGTCACGGACGTCCGGGGTCCGGGTCACCCAGGTGGCGAGCGACAGACCGGGGATCGCGAAGCACAACCGCAGCGCCGCACGGTGACGGCGAACCGGCGAGAGATCCGGAGGGGTGGGCTCCATGCGGGGCGGGCTCCGAGGCGGGCGGCGGTGACCCACGTACTCTAAGCCGCCCGTTTTCGGCGTTTCCTTCGAGGGAGGCCCTCGGCGCGACGGCCGCCCCTCAGCCGCCGGTGCGCTCCGGCGTGGCAGCCGGGGCGGGGCGCGTCAGCGATCGCCCCGCAGCACGCCCAGCACCCGCCGGAGCGACGCCTCGTCGCGCGCCGCCGCGAGGGGCAGGGCGTTGCCGCCGGTGAGCCGGAACGGCTCCCCCGCCAGGGTCGCTCCAGCGCCTCCGGCCTCCCGGACCAGCAGCAGACCGGCCGCGTGGTCCCAGGGGTTCTCCCAGGCGAACGCCACGGCGTCCGCCACGCCGGAGGCCACGTCCAGGTAGGCGCACCCCGCCGAGGTGATGGGGCGCGTCTCGAACCCGGGCGACCGCAGCCGCAGCAGAGCCTCCTTCTGCGCCTCGTCGGAGTAGACGTAGTAGGAGGTCGCCACTCCCAGCACGGCACCCGGCGCGGGCGTCCCCGCCCGCAGCTCGCGCCCGTCCAGCCGGGCGCCCGCGCCCCGGCGGGCGACGGCCATCCGGTCCCGCGCGGGCAGGTACGTCCAGGACGCGACGACCTCGCCGCCCTGCACCAGGGCGACGAGCACGCAGAAGCCCTCCTCGCCGTGCACGAACGCGCGCGTGCCGTCGAGCGGGTCCACGATCCACACGGGACCCTCCCCGTGCAGCAGGTCGAGCACCGAGCGGTCGGCGTCCACCGCCTCCTCGCCCACCACCGCGGACCCGGGCAGCAACCCCGTCAGGGATTCCGTCAAGCGCTCCTCGGCCCGCCGGTCGGCGACGGTGACGAGGTCCAGCGGCCCGGACTTCCTTGCGACGTCGCCCCCGGCCAGCAGCCGGAAACGCGCCATGATCTCCTCGTCCGCGACCTCGCGCACCACCGACTCGACCGCGCGCAGGACGCTTCCGGAACACAGGAGTTCATCAGGCATCCCGGCAGAAGACCACACCACCCGCACGGGGCGCAGCACTTCGACCGACGTTCCGGTGAGCCCCCGGGTAAGCCCCTGGTGTTCAGACGCACCGCGCCTGCCGCGCCGCGAGGAACCGTGCGAAACCCGCCCCGACGGGCGCCGGCTCCCGTTCCGCTTCGGCCTTCGTACGGCACTCGGCGCACAGCGTCTCGCCCGCCGCAGGGCGGAACAGGCGCGGCTGCGTGTGGACCCCGGCGCACTCCCGCATCCCGGCCACGCGCGGCTGCGGCGGAGCCGCCGCCGGCGCCTCCGCGAGCCGATCGGGCTGGGGCACGTCCGGCAGCGCGTGCTCCAGCCGCCACTTGAGCACGCCGAGCGGCGACCGTACGTCCGCCAGCCCCTGCGTGAGCGCCTGCCGGATGCGCAGGGGCGACAGGCCGCTCTCCAGCCAGGGCGCCACCAGCGGCGCCCAGCGCCGCGCCGTCCGCGCGGGCATCGCCAGCCTCGGCTGCTCCCGCCCCAGCGACCGCAGCAACTCCTCGCCCTCGCACGGGGTGGGTGGTCTTCCATCCCCGTCTTCTTCTCCGGTGGACCGCCGACGGCCCGACCGGTCGGCTCACCGACCGCCGGATTCCCGGCACCCGGCCGCACCAGCCGTGCCGCGTCCGGGACCGACGTACGTCCGTCCCGTACGGCGGCTGCCTCCTCGGCGGTCAGCACGGTGTTGGAGACCAGCTGCACGGTCGCGAACCGCCCCTGCTCCACCTGCACCCGCCACTCGTGGAGATAGCCCTCCGCCAGCAGCACGCGCTTCGCGCGCTGGAAGGCGGTCTTCCTGATCCCGGCCTTCCGCGCCGTCTCGCTCAAGCACTCACGGTTTCCGGGCGGGAGCGACAACTGCCAGAGAAGCAGGTTCTTCGCGTCCGACGACAGGCGCGGACAGCGGATGATCCCGTTCGGGATCTGCGCGAACGAGCGCGCCAGGGAGATAACATGCCGGAGCATTCCGGGACTCCTTCTGTAAGTCCTACGGGGTGTAGGGCCTCGTCCGGTGTTGGCCCACCGGGCGGGGACCGCCCCGTTTCCGTCACGAGGCAACCCATTCAGCGGCAGACTACACCTCGTGTGACCATCCCACGACATTCCGTCACCCTCGGCGAAGCTCACCCCCTCACTCGGGCGCGCCCAGCACCGCCAACGTCACCACCGCCCCGATCGCCGCCGACACCCCCACCAGGAACAGCACCCCCGCGAACCGCCCCACGGCCCGCACCGCGTTCACAGCCGCTCCCCGCGCGACCGCGCGTTCGCCTCCCGCACGGCCGCGTGCATCGCTCCCTCCGACACCACCTCGGCCAGCCGCAACGCCACATCGGGCCGCACGTTCCCCAACTCCACCAGCGGCGCCGTCGCCAGCCGCCCGCACACGCACCCGTCCGCCTGAAGGTCCGGCAACGTGATCCGCGCCGCGTGCAGCGCCAGCCGCAACGCCCGCACCGCGTCGTCCGGATCCACCCGCTCCCCCACCGCGTCCTCCCGCGCACCCCGCACCGCCCGCATCGCCAACTGCGACGCGCCTTCTTCGAACCTCATCGCCCTTACCTCCACTTCGTGACAACCCGTCACAGAGTGAACGCACAAGGGTAGGGTCGGTAAGTGCCCTCGTCTTTAACGTCCGAGACTTCAAGAGCGGTGGAGCACGATGCCCGGCAAGGAACTCGACCACACCACCAGCCCTGCCGCGTTCTTCGGCGCAGAAGTACGAGTGCGGCGCACCGAACGGCATTGGAGTCAGCGGGAACTGGGCGCGAAGGCGAACATCAGCCCCTCCCGCATCGCTCAGATCGAGCTGGCATCCATCCCCGCCACCCGTCACAACGCCACAGCGCTCGATGTGGCGTTGGAATCGTCGGGATTCTTCGCGCGGCTGCACGAACTGATGGACAGCGACCCCGTGTACCCCGACTGGGTGCAGCGGTACATCTCCCTCGAGGCTGTGGCGACAGCCATCAGCGGATACGCCCCCATGGTCGTTCCGGGGCTCCTCCAAACCGAGGCGTACGCCCGTGCGGTACTTCGCGCAGGTCGTCCTCGCGATCAGCTGGAAGAGATCGAAGCCCGTGTCCAAGCACGGTTGCGAAGGCAGGAGATCCTGTCACGCAGCCAGCCACCTGCCCTGTGGTTCGTCCTTGAACAAGAGCTCTTCAAGAGGCCGGTTGGCGGGCGACAGGTCATGGAAGAGCAACTCCGGCATCTGGCCGCGCTGTCCGAAGACCCCGCGTTCGTCATCCAGGTACTGCCACCAGAAGTGGGCGCACATGCCGCCCTCGGCGGCACGCTGACACTGCTGAGCCTCGCCGACAGGCCGGGAGTCGTTTACGTCGAAGGCCCCTTCAACGGCCAGCTCTTCGAGGAACCGAACCAAGTCACCGAGTGCGCCGTGGCCTACTCTTTTCTCCAGTCGACAGCCCTGAACCGCGAAGAGTCAGCGGCCCTGATCCGCGCCGCGATCGAGGAGATGCCAGCATGAGCACCCGCCCCGAGCCAGAACCCCTGACCTGGCACGTGTCCAGCTTCAGCAACGGCCAGGGCGGCGAGTGCGTTGAGGTCGCCGACGGCCACCCCACCCACATCCCCGTCCGCGACTCCAAGTCCCCCGCCACGGGCACCCTCCTCTTCCCCGCCCCCGCCTGGCAGGCGTTCCTCACCACCCTCCGCCGACAGACCGTGTGACACCGATGACGACGTTCCGCTTGGTGCTGGCGACGGGAACCGGCGCACGAGGAGATTGAGCAGGGGTAACCACGGCGAGGCGAGTTCAGATCAGCACCTCGGACACCATCTGTGACGCCCGTCTGGAACGTGAACATGATCCGCGACGGGGAGCAAGAACCTCGGGGAGCCGTCGGGTTCATCGACGCGGTGTCCGGCGAACTGGTGGAGCGCCGCTCCTGAGGACCGTCGCCCTACCGACCGGCCGGATCTCTGGTTCGGCTGCCACACCCACCTTCCTCTCCGTCCAGGTGGCGAGAACGGTGACTGAGGTCGAGGGGATCAGTGCCCGAAGGGGCACTCGCCTCGGCTGCGGGCGCGCGCGGAGGGGTCGAGGTAGAAGTTCGGCCGGAGATCGCCCTCGTCGTAGTAGCGGTGGAAGACGGGGGTGACGCCGCCGGAGAGCGGCGGGACGATCCAGCTCCAGTCGGTGGGGACCGTGCGTCCCTGGCGCTCCTCCTTGGCGAGATGGGTCAGGAAGCGCTGGGACTCCGTGTGGTGGTCGGTGATCTTCACCCCGGCGGCCTCGAAGGAGTGCAGCACCGCGACGTTGATCTCGACGAGCGCCCGGTCCTTCCACAGGGAGGACTCCTTGCGGGTGTCCAGACCCATCTCCCGCGCGACGACGGGCAGCAGGTCGTACCGGTCGGCGTCGACGAAGTTGCGGGCCCCGATCTCGGTGCCCATGTACCAGCCGTTGAAGGGAGCGAGACCGTAGTCCACTCCGCCGACCCGCATCCGCATGTGGGAGATGGCCGGCACCGCGTACCACCGCAGGCCGAGTCGGGCGAACCACGGATAGTCGGGGTGCGAGAGCGGTATCTCCAGCACCACCTCGCGCGGCACGTCGAACATCTGGGGCTTGTCGTCGGGTGTGTCGATGACCAGCGGCAGCAGGTCGTGCGCGGTGCCCTGCGGCTGCCAGCCCATACGGCGCAGCTGTTCGGTGAACGCGGTGTAGCCCGGGTCCCCGTCGACGCCCCCGTCCCAACGGCGGTGGCCCGCGTAGCGCACAAGCTGGTCGTTCCACACGCGCGGCCCCGGCCGGCCAGGGGCGTCCGGGGCGAATACGGAGATCACGGGGCGCACGCGGCCGCCGTTGGCCGCCAGGCGCAGGTGCTCGCACAGCTCGGCGAAAATGTGATCCGGTGCCGTGACGTGGCGCAGGTCGCGGACCTGGAGACTGTTCCAGTAGAGGCGACCTATGCAGCGGGCCGAGTTGCGCCAGGCGACGCGCGCGCCGAAGGCCAGCTCCTCGAAGGTGTGGGCGTAGGTGCCGGTGCTCTCCACCTCCGCGCGGATCTGGTAGAGCCTGCGGGCGAACGTCACGGGCTGGTCGGGCTGCTCGGTGTAGAAGAGGCGGAGGAAGTCCTCGGCCTCCGCCCGGTCCACCACTCCCGCCCCCTCGGGCCCGGTGTGTGGGGCCGTCCCGGCCTGTCCGCCGCCGGGATTCGCGGGCCGGTCGCCGTGGCCACCGCCCGCGAAGCCGCCTCCGTGGAAGCCGCCTTCGGCATGCCCCCAGGAGGCGGGCGCAGCCGCGGCCGGGGGAGCCTCCCACCCGGAGGGAAGGCGCTGCGCGGGAAAGCCTCTGAAAGGGGGGTCGGCGTGCATGCTGCTCCTCGCGGACGGATCTCGGCTCCCGCCCCGCCGGTGGCCGACGGAAGCGTGCCGCACCACGCTAACGGCTGGCCCGCGGCCTCCAAGGCCCCGACCGCGATTGGGTCGCGGCCGGGCACGCGGAAGTCCGGAAACATCCGCCGGTGTCCGAGGAAGCACCGGCGGAACGGACCGCCGGCGGCGACGCCAACTGCGTCGAGATCGCCACCGGCCACCCCACCCACATCCCCGTCCGCGACTCCAAGTCCCCCACCACGGGCACCCGGCCGGCCCCCGGGCGGCTACGGCTTGACCCAGCCCCTGCCCGCCGCCAGGACGCCCGCCTCGAAGCGGCTGCGGGCCCCCAGGCGCTGCATCAGCTCCGCGGTGATGCGCCGGGTGGTGCGCACGGACACCCCGAGCTGCCGTGCGACGGCCTCGTCGGTCATCCCCTCGGTGAGCAGGTCGAGCACGGCCCGCTCCTGGGGGGTCGGCGGATCGCCGTCCCGGCCTCCGCCGCGCGTACGGGGCAGGGTGAACGGGCGGGCCTGCCGCCACGTCTGGTCGAAGAGCCCCAGCAGCGCCGCGACCGCGCCGGTGCCGTGCAGCACGAGGGCACCCCGGTCGGCCGCCGCCGGGTCGACCGGCACCAGCGCCGTGGCCCGGTCGTAGAGCAGCATCGGCGTCGGCAGCCGCGGCACGGTACGTGCCAGGCCGCCCCGTTCGCCCAGCCACGCCACGTACTCCCGGACGTCGGGGCGGTTGCGGCAACCGTCGAGGAAGACGTACCGCAGCCGTACGCCGCGCTCCAGGGCCGCCGCGTCCAGCGGCCGGGCCGCCGCGAGGTACCGCTCCTGCTGCTCGCCGCCGGTGACGAAGGCCGCGATCTCGGTGACGCACGTCCCGGCCAGGCACTCGATCCGGGACTGGATGCGGTCCGGGGAGGTGAGCTTCTGCACCTCGGTGGCGGTGTGGGGGCCGCCGGTGGCGCGGAGGTCCGCGAGCATGCGGTGCACGGCGACTCTGCTGATGCTGATCTGCCGCTGGTGCTCCAGGAGTTCGGCCTCCTGGTTCATCAGCAGGGAGGTGAGCCCGATCTCCGGGTCGACGGCCCGTCCCGCGCCGCCGTCCGGTGACGGACGGACGAGGGCCAGGGCGGCCAGCCGGTCCAGCGCCACCAGGACGCGTCCGTCGGCCCAGCCCAGCTGCTCCGCGAGGCCCGCCGGGCCCTTGCCCCGACCGCCGAGCATCGCGCGGTAGACCGTCTCCTCGTCGGGTCCGAGGCCCAGCTGACCCAGCATGCGTCACTCCCCCGGGGCGGCGGCCTTCGAGCCGCCGCGGCCCAACCCCTCGGTGCGGAGGGGGCGTTGTGGGCCCACACCTTACTGGAAGGCGCCGTTCCCGCCCGGCCTCGCGAACGCCTCGCCGCCCCCTGCCTGTGGCCCCACCCGAAGGCGGGGCCACAGGCACGAGCAAGTCAGGACGAGGTGCGGGCGGTCTCGTCGGCCTGCCCGCCCGCGCCGACGAGACCGCGATGCGTGCCGCCCGCCGCGAGGCGCGGCTCGAAGCGGCGCATCTCCCGGCGCCCGACGGTCCCGATGAGGCCGGGCAGGTAGCCCCGGATGCTCTGCATGCCGCGCAGCCACCACTGCGCGTAGACATGCGCGGAGCGGCGTTCAATGCCCGCCACGATGCGGTCGACGGCCGGGCCCAGGGGGTAGGTCTTGTTGGACGGCCACGGCAGCCGCTGCCGCAACTCACGCATCACGTCGTCCTCGTCGGCGCCGCGCACCATGTCGGTGTCGGTCCAGCTCAGGTAGCCGACGCCGACGCGTACGCCCTTGTGGCCGACCTCGGCGCGCAGCGCGTGCGCGAACGCCTCGACGCCCGACTTGGACGCGCAGTACGCCGTCATCATCGGCGCCGGGGTGAGGGCGGCCAGCGAGGCGACCTGGAGGAAGTAGCCGCGGGACGCCGCGAGCAGCGGCAGGAAGGCGCGGCCGGTGACGGCGCCGCCGATGAGGTTGACCTCGATGACGCGCCGCCAGGCGTCCGGGTCGGAGTCCATGAACGGGCCGCCGGCGGCGACGCCCGCGTTGGCGACGGTGACGTCGACCTTGCCGAAGCGCTCCGCCACCTCGCCGGCGACCCGGGCCATGGCGACGTGGTCGGTGACGTCGGCCTCCCACCAGTCGGAGTCGACGTCCAGGGACTCGCTGACCTTCTTGAGCTCGTCCGGTTCGAGGCCGATCAGGGCGAGCCGGGCGCCGCGGGCGGCGAGTTTGCGGGCCAGCAGGGCGCCGATGCCCCGGGCGGCCCCGGTGACGACGACGACCTGGCCCTCCATGCTCCTGCGGCTCATGCGCTCTCCTCCTCGATCTGCTGCTGCGGCGGGGCAGGGGTGTTCGCGGTCCCGGGCGCGGTCTCGGCTGCGGTCTCGGCGGCCGGGCGCGGGCCGGGGACACGGGCGGACGGTTCGCCGGGCGCGACCGGCGCGAGGTGGTCGCGTACCAGGGCGGCGAGGACGCCGGCCACCGCGTCCGGGTCCTCGACCGGTGTCATGTGGCCGCGGCCCGGCAGCTCGGTGAGCCCGGTGCACTGCGGCAGGGCGGCGGCGATGCGGCGGCCGTGCACGGGCGGGGTGAGGCGGTCGGCGCCGCCGGAGACGACGGCGGTCGGCACGTTCAGCCGGGCGAGGTCCGCCTCGACGTCGAGGGTGTCCAGCACGTGCGACCAGGCCGCGCGCACGGCGCGGGGGCAGGCGTGCACGAGTCGGGCGCACGCCTCGACCTGCTCGGGTGTCGAAGCGGCGCCCATGGTGCCGTACTTGACGAGTCTGCGGGAGACCGGCGTGACCGGGCCGAGCGGGGCACCGGTGCCGAGCAGCCTGCGGTGCAGGAAGGTGCGGAGGCGTCCCGCCCGGAGCGGCAGCACCCGGGACTCGGCCACCAGCCGCGACGGGCCGGTGTTGCACAGCAGCACGGCGGCCGCGCACGCCCCGAGCCGGGCGCGGCCGGCGGCGGCCATGAGCGTCATGGCGCCCATGGAGTGACCGCCGACGACGGCCCGTTCGCCGGGGCCGAGAACGGTGTCGAGCACCGCGCACAGGTCGTCGGCGAGCGTCCCGGTGCTGTACGCGGACGGGTCGGCGGGCGCCGAACGGCCGTGGCCGCGCTGGTCGTAGACGACGACGCGGTGGCCGTCGGCCGTGAGCGACCGGACGACGGGCGCCCAAAAGGCGGTGCTGCACGTCCAGCCGTGGGCGAGGACGACCGCGGGGCCGTCGGCCGGGCCGTGCTCCTCGACGTGCAGGACCGCGCCGTCCGCGGAGGTCGCCCGCAGGGTGCGCCGGGGAGCCGGAGGCGCGTACGGGAGGGCAGCGGCGGTCACGAGGCCTCCTTCAGGGCGACGTCGGCTGCCTCGGCCGCAGCGGGCTCGGCAGGCTCGGCGGCCTCCGCGACCGCGCCGGCCTCTGCGGGCTCCGCGACGGGCGGCCGGACGCGCAGCACCTCGTACTCGTTGAGGTCGAGCCGCCGCGTCACCTTGCGGAACTCGCCCGTGGTGCCCGGCCAGACGGTGGTGTTGCGGCCGTTGGCGTCCAGGTACCAGCTGTCGCAGCCGCCGGTGTTCCAGACCGTGCGCTTCATCCGGTCCTGGATGTGCCGGTTCCAGGCGTGCACGGCGGAAGGCCGGGCGTCCAGGGCGACCTTGCCGCCGAGGGTGTCGAGCTGCCGGAGGTAGTCGACCATGTAGTTCAGCTGGGCCTCGATGATGAGGATCATCGAGCTGTTGCCGAGACCGGTGTTGGGGCCGATGACGGTCATGAAGTTGGGGAAGCCGGCGGCCGACGCGCCGCGCAGGGCCTCCATGCCGCCGGTCCACTCCTCCGCGAGGGTGGTGCCGTTCGCGCCCTTGATGCGCTGGGCGATGGGCATGTCGGTGACGTGGAAGCCGGTGCCGAAGACGACGGCGTCGGCCTCGGTCTCGGTGCCGTCGGAGGCGACCAGGGTGTTGCCGCGCACCTCCTTCAGCCCGGCCGGCACCACGTCGACGTTGGGCTGGGCGAGGGCCGGATACCAGCTGTTGGACAGCAGGATGCGCTTGCAGCCGATCCGGTAGTCCGGGGTCAGCAGGCGCCGCGTCTCCGGGTCCTTGATCGCTTTCTTCATGTGCCCGGCGGCGAGTTTCTCGATCAACCCGAGCCGGCTGGGGTGCTTGGTGAATGCGCCGACCTGCAGCTCGCGGACGAACCACAGCAGTTGCCGACGGGCCGCGCGGGTGGCGGGGAGCTTGGTGTGCAGCCACCGCTCCGGACCGCTGATCTCCCGGTCCATGCGCGGCATCACCCAGGGGGCCGTGCGCTGGAAGACGGTGACGCGGTCGACGGTGGGCTGGATCGCCGGAACGATCTGGATCGCCGAGGCGCCGGTGCCGATCATGGCGACGCGTTTGCCGCGCAGGTCGTAGTCGTGGTCCCACTGCGCGGAGTGGAAGACCTTGCCCTCGAAGCCGTCGAGGCCGGGGATGTCGGGGATCTTGGGGTCGGAGAGCGGGCCGGTGGCGGAGACCACGAAGTCCGCGGTGAGGGTCCCCCGGGAGGTCTCGACGACCCAGTGCAGCGCGTCGGTGTCCCACGTCATCTGCTCCACCTCGTGCCGGAAGCGGATGTGGGGGCGAAGTCCGAAGGTGTCGGTGACGCGTTCCAGGTACGCGCGGATGTGCTGCTGGCCGGAGAAGTTGCGCGGCCACTCCGGGTTGGGCGCGAAGGAGAAGGAGTAGAGGTGGGACGGCACGTCGCAGGCGCATCCCGGGTAGCTGTTGTCGCGCCACGTCCCGCCGACCGCGTCGCGGCGCTCCAGGACCACGAAGTCCGTGATCCCGGCGCGGCGGAGGCGTACGGCCGCCCCCAGGCCACCGAATCCGGATCCGATCACCGCCACCCGTACGTGCTCGTGCTCGCGCTCGGCTGCCATCGCGCCGCCTCCTACCGGTCTGTCGGCCACAGCTGAAGCTGTCCCTGCCGCGACTGATTCACTCATTCGAGACAGTGCCAGTAATCACTGGCACTGTCCGGGAGAGTAGAGCAGTTCCGTACTGATGGGTAGGGGGTGCGGGCAGAAAAGTTACCGGCGGTTACGCATGCGATGCCGAGCCCTCCGGCACGCGCGCACGGGGTGGCGGCGACCGGGCCCGGCATAGGGTGGGCGCGTGGGGAACCCAGAGCACCGGGCGGCACCCCCGCACCCGGAGGTGCCGCCGGACGAGAAGCACGAGTACCGGGCGGCCGACCTCGCCCGCGCCGCCGGAATCACCCAGCGCACCCTGCGCTTCTACCGCGAGCGCCGGCTGCTGCCGCCGCCCCGGCGCGAAGGCCGCATCGCCTGGTACGACGAACACCACCTCGCGCGCCTGCGCACCATCGCCACGCTCCTCGCCCGCGGCCACACCCTCGGCGGCATCGCCGACCTCATCGACGCCTTCGAGCAGGGCCGCACCAGCAGCTCCACCGCCCGACTCCTCGGCATGGACTCGCTGTTGACCAGCACCTTCTCCGACGAGACGCCGGTACGCCTCACCCCGGAGGACCTGGCCGACCACTTCGGCAGCGACGTCACCGCCGAAGACCTGGCGGCCTCCCTGGAGATCGGCTACGTCTCCGTCGAGGGCGACGAGATCGTGCACGTCAGCCGCCGCCTGCTGGACGCCTCCGCCGCACTCGTGCGCGAAGGTGTGCCGCTGTCGGCCGTGCTGGCCGCCGGGCGCCGGCTGCGCGAGGAGGTCGACGCCGTCTCCGAGGTGTTCAGCGAGATGCTGCGGCGCTACATCCTCCCCGGCGACCTCACCGCCGCCGACGCCGAACGCGTCACGCTCACCCTGGCGCGGCTGAGCCCCATCGCCAAACAGGTCGTCGAAGCCGAACTGGGCCTCGCCCTGGACCGCCGCGTCCGCGCCGAGGCGGAGACGTGGTTCGCCGCCGCCGGACAGCGGCAGGACGGCCCGGCGGAAGACGCACCGGCCCGGGACGGGACGTCCGGGGCATGACGGCCGACGGCGCGACGGGAGGACCCCGGGACCGGCTTGTCAGGAGGCCGAGGACGCCCGGTCGTACGTGAGGAACACGGCGCCGCTCCTCAGCACCGTGTGGTCCGTCAACTCCCAGGTGCGCGGGTCGAATCCGGTCGACGCACCGAACAGCGGGATGCCGGTGCCGAGAGTGAGCGGGCCGAGCTTGACGATCAGCCTGTCGATCTCCCGGTAGAGCGCGCCCGCGATTTCACCGCCTCCGACCAGCCAGATGTCCTTGCCCGGCTCCTGCTTCAGCTCCCGCACCCGCGCGACCGGGTCGGTGGCCACCAGCTCGACCGCCGGGTCGGGGCTCTCGGTCAGCGTCCGGGAGAACACCAGATGCCGCAGGTGGGGGAAGGCATCGGTGACACCGGCCTTCAGGCCGACCTCGTACGCCCGCCGGCCCTCCAGCACCGTGTCGAAGTGCGTGCCCTCGGTGGTGACGCCGAGCGCGGCGCGCGCCGCACCGGGCAGGATCTCCGGCAGCTCCGCGACGAGGTGCGCGACGTAGTCCTCCGGGATCGGCCAGAAGCCGTCCGGGCCCGTCGGATCGGCACCGTCCGGGCCCGCAACGAAACCGTCCAGCGAGGACGCGACGCAGTACACGAGCTTGCGCAAACGGGACTCCTTGGTGAGTCGTGGGCAGGCGACGGTCCCGCCGGCGCGCTCAGTGTCGCCCGCCGGGGCGCACCGCCGCCACCGGAACAGCGTCCCGCCACGTTCCCCCGCTCCCGCGCCCGCAGGGGCGCAGCCACGGCTCCGGTCAGGGGCCGAACACGACCGTGACCGGGGCGTGGTCGGACCAGCGCGTGTCGTGGCTCGCCGCCCGTTCCACGTAGGCCTTCAGCGCCCGGCCGGCGAGCCCCGGCGTGGCCATCGCACAGTCGATGCGCCAGCCGCTGTCGTTGTCGAACGCCCGCCCCCGGTACGACCACCACGAGTACGGCCCGGTCTCCTCCGGGTGCAGCGCCCGCACGACGTCGGTGTAGCCGCCGTCGGCCGGATCCAGGACCCGGTCCAGCCAGGCGCGTTCCTCGGGCAGGAAGCCGGAGTTCCTGCGGTTGGCCCGCCAGTTCTTCAGGTCGGCCTCGCGGTGCGCGATGTTCCAGTCGCCGCAGACCAGCACCTCGCGGCCGTCCGCCGCCGCACGTGCGCGCAGCTCCCGCAGGTACGGCAGGAACGCGGCCATGAACCGCTCCTTCTCCTCCTGCCGCTCCGTCCCCACGTCACCGGAGGGCAGGTACAGGCTGGCGACGGTCACGCCCGGGAGGTCCACCTCGAGGTAGCGGCCCGCGTCGGCGAACTCCGCCACGCCGAAGCCGGTCCGCACCCGCTCCGGCTCCCGGCGCGTGAGGAGGGCCACACCGGCGCGCCCCTTCACCGACGACGGCGCGTACACGGCGTGCCACCCCTCGGGCTCCCGCACGGCGGCCGTGAGCTGGTCGCGTTCGGCCCGCACCTCCTGCAGGCACACCACGTCCGCGTCGGTGGCCGCCAGCCACTCCGCGTAGCCCTTGCGGGCGGCGGCGCGCAACCCGTTCACGTTCACGGTCGTCACGGTCAGCATGGAGGGCACCCTACGCGTCCGCCGGCCGCGCTCCCGCCGGTCCCCACGCGGGTCCCCGGCGGGACGATCCGCACCGCATCGCCACCCGCGTCGCCCCCCGCCTCGCCACCCACGCCGCAGGTCGGGCGGCCTACGATGCACCCATGCAGATACGCCCGGTCCGCTACGACCACCCCGACGCACGCAAGCTCGAAGGCGTCGTGCAGGAGGAGTACGTCGAGCGCTACGGCGAGACGGACGTGACACCGCTCGCGCCCGAGATGTTCGACCCGCCGGGCGGGCTCTACCTGCTGGCGTACGACGAGCGGGACCGCCCCGTGGCGACCGGCGGCTGGCGCGCCCAGGACCGCAACGAGCAGGGCTACCAGGACGGCGACGCGGAGATCAAGCGGATGTTCGTGGTCCGCGCGTCACGCGGCAAGGGCCTGGCCCGGGGCATCCTCGCCGCCCTGGAGGACAGCGCCCGCGAGGCCGGCCGGATCCGCATGGTCCTGGAGACCGGCATCCACCAGCCGGAGGCCATCGCGCTCTACGTCTCCGAGGGCTACGCGCCGGTCACCAAGTTCGGCCACTACCGCTTCCACGACGAGAGCCGCTGCTACGCGAAGGTGCTCTGACGCCTGCCCGCCGACCCGGGCAACCCGGCCAGCCGCAGCACCGCGTCCAGCCCGCGCCGGCTCCCCGGCACCTGGCCCGCGGGAAGCACGTAGGAGCGAAGGCCCGCCGCGGCCGCCCCACCGTCCTTCGCCGGGACGTCGCCCACCATCAGCGCCTGCCCCGGCGTCACGCCGAGCACGTCGCAGGCGTGCCGGAACAGCACCGGGTCCGGCTTCTCGGTGCCGTGGTCGCAGCTGTGGACCCAGGCGCCGACGGGGCCGTCCAGCCCGTGGTGGGCGAACGTCGGCCGCAGGTCCCAGCCGACGTCGCTCACCACGCCCACGCCGATCCCGGCCACCGCCAGTGCGCCGAGCGTCTCCCGCGTGTCGGTGTACGGCACCCAGTGCGCCGGCGTCCGCAACTGGTCGTACAGCGCCCCCGCGACGGGCGCCAGCTCCGGCGCCGAGCCGTACCAGGTGGTGAACGCGTGCCGGTGCGCGGTCGCGGAGACGTCCCGGGCGTGCTGCGCGGCGACCACGTCCGGGTCGGTCAGCCCGGCCTCCAGGCCGCCCAGGATGCGGTCCATCTCTGCCTCCCCCACCGGCCGCCCGAGCGCCGCGCGCACCCGGTCCGGGTAGGGCGCCATCTGGAACAGCGTGCCGGAGAAGTCGAACAGCACCGCCCGTACCGGCTCCACGGGCTCCGCGCCCCGCGGCCGTATCGGCCCCTCGGGGCCGGTGACGAAGAGATCAGCCATCGCAGCTTTGTACCAGCGCGCGGCGGAGACGGCCCCGGAAACGCGTCGAAGCTCCCACCCGGGCAGGGTGGGAGCTTCGACGGGTGCGCGAGTCGTCCCAGGTCAGGCGGTGGCGTCGTCCGTCCGGACCGTGGCCGGGACGGCGCGGCGCCGGCGGACCACGAGCAGGGCGCCGCCTGCGGCGAGCAGGGCGAGCGCGAAGCCGCCCAGCGTCATCGCGCCGGTGCCGGTGAGGGCGAGGCTGCCGCCGTCGGTGTCCGTGCCGGCGTCCGCACCGGAGTCGTCGGCGCCGCCCGCGGCGCCGCCGTCGGTCGTGGCGTCGTCGGAGCCGCCGGAGCCGCCGTTCCCGGAGCCGTCGTCGTCCGGGCCGCCCGTACCGGCGGTGTCACCGGGCGTCTCCTCGTCCCCGGTGCCGTTGAGCACGATCCACCCGGAGTCGTTGCCGGGCTTCGCCTCGTTGGGGTCCTCCCAGCCGGGGAAGGACGCCTCGCCGAGCGCGCCCTCGATCACCTCGTCGATGCGCAGACCGAAGGTGAACTCGCGCGTGGTGTTCTCCACGAACGGCGTGTCGCCGCCGCACCAGAAGCTGACGACGCGGCCGTTCTCCCGGTCCTTCGGGCTGCAGTCGGCGGGCGTGTTCACAACGGTGGCACCCTCGGGGACCTGCACCGTGAAGTCGACCGGCTCACCGCCGGAGCGGAGGGCTCCGATCCAGGCGGGGCCGCGGTTGTGCAGCGTGACGGTGGCCTGGACCGTCTCGCCCTGGGCGCCCTTCACCCGGTCGCCGACCAGGTCGAGGTCGTAGGTGTTGCTGGAGGGCAGGTCCACCTCGGCGTAGGTGACGTACGTGCCGCCGCCCTGCACCGGCTCCAGGGTCAGCTTCTTGCCGCCCCCCTGCCGGTAGGTGCCCGCGCCGCGCAGGTTGCCCGCGTCGGCGGGGTCGAGGGCGGTGAAGCGGTACGCGAAGGTGTCGCGCAGCGCGAAGCCGGCGGCCTTCACCTTCACCGGCGTGGCGACGCGGTAGGCGGCGCCCGCCTCGAAGGTGCCCTCGAAGGTGCAGAGCGCCACGTGCCGCATGTGGATGAGGTTGTCCTCGTTCTCCTTCGCGTAGGCGCAGTTGGAGAACTTCTGCGGGAAGGTCAGGCCGCGGGAACCCGTGAACCGGAGGACCACGCCGTCGGCGGCGACCCCGCCGACGTTGCGGAACGCCATTCGCGCCTTGAAGACCTCACCGGCGGCGAACCCGTCCGGCTCCACGGGCCGGCGCATCCGGAACTCCGGTCCGCCCACCAGCACGTCGACGGTGTGGCGGGTGAACTCCAGGCCCTCGCCCTGGCCGGTGACGACGATGGCTCCGGTGTCCCCGGCCGCGCTCTCGCCGCTCACGCCCAGGCCGATGCCCCAGTCCTGGTTGGCGACCTCGCCCGCGTAGATCTCGTAGCCGGAGCAGGTGGCGACGAGGCCCTCGGCGTCGCAGGGCAGGTGGACGTCGGCGACGCCGTCGAGCGCGGTCGCGTCGATGGTGACGGTCCAGTCGCCCTGGTGGATGGGGTGCGAGGTCCCGTCCCCGTCGGGGTCCGGATCGCCGGGGGCGCGCAGCCCGATCTCGAACGACGACTCGCCCGGCGGCGGGTCCTGCGCCTGCAGGGACAGGGCGTAGCTCTCGGGTCCGGTGAAGGACACGGGGACCGTGGCACCCGGTTCGTCGGTGTCCTCGGCCTGGGCCACACCGGCGGTGGTCGTGGCCAGCAGTCCGGCGACGGTCAGGCCGACGAGGGCGCTGCGTCTCCGGCCGGGGCGCGCGTCGCGTCGCACACGTACTCCTCGGAAATTCGGTGTTCTCACGTGCAAGGGGAGCCCACCGCGCGGGCTCCGCGGTGCATGACCTCCGAACACCCGGCCGAGTTGTACGGCCGCCCGGTCACGCTTCGGTCTCGCCGCCGTCCTCGCGCCCGAGCTCGTCCTCGCGCCGTACCTCGTCCTCCCGGCGACGCAGGCGGTCCAGCGCCGACAGCGGCCGCCAGTCGCGGTCGCCGGGCAGCACCCACACGCGGTGCAGCGCGGTCAGCCTCACCAGCGTGCCCACACCCACCCCCGCGACGATCCCGATGGTCGCCGCGCCGAGCTCCGTGCAGATCACCATGACGCCGCTGACCAGCAGCGCGACCGTGGCGTACAGCGGGCTGCCGTTGAGGAGGATGCCCGGGGTGGTGCCGAGCAGGAGGTCGCGTACGGCGCCGCCGCCGACGGCCGTCGTCATGCCGAGCAGCACGGCCGGCAGCCAGCCCAGCCCCGCCGCGAGCGTCATCTGCGCCCCCGCCACCGCCCAGAAGCTGAGCACCGCGGCGTCCAGGACGTTGAACACGAGCCCGGACACCTGCCGGCGCAGGTCGATGGCGAACGCCAGCATGCTGCCGGCCACCGCCACCGGCAGGTAGGCGTAGTCGGTCAGGGCCACCGGGGGGCCGTTCTGGAGCAGCACGTCGCGGATCACGCCGCCGCCGAGCCCGGACACGACACCGATCAGCAGGAAGCCGAGCAGGTCGAGCTTCCGCCCGCGTGCCAGCACCCCGCCGAGGAGCCCGTTGGCGAACACGCCGGCCAGGTCCAGCACACGGGTCACCTCACTCACCGACTCCGGTGACAGCCAGTCGGCCATGGTGCCGCGCTCTCCTTCTCCCGCCCCGCTCGATCCGTGCCCCCGCACGCTATCCCCGCTCACCGCACCCGGCGAACTCCGGACGGCGGGCCGCACGCCGTGTGACGCTGCGGCCATGGGCCTCGACGAACTGACATCCTGCACCGGCACGTCGCGCCGCTGCCGCCGGGAGTGCCGTACGAGCCGCAGCAGTACCACGCGCTGATGGCCGAGAACGGCGTCCTCACGCCCTCGGCCCGGGAGGCGTCCAAGACCGCTGCCGCGCTGCGCCGCGCCCTCAGCGCGGGCCGGTGAGGTCGGAGGGGTCGGTGTTGGCGCCGCAGAGCACCAGGCAGACGTGTTCGCCGGGGGCGGGCCGGTAGGCGCCGGTGCGCAGGGCGGCCCCGGCGGTGGCCGCGGCGTGCTCCACGGCGAGGCGCCGTTCGTCCCACAGGGCCTGCCGGGCGGCGACGATCGCCTCGTCCGGCACGAGCAGCGACACCACGTCCGCCCGCTGGGCCCAGTCGACGGCCATGGACGTGGCCCGGCGCGCGCCGAGGGCGTCGGCGGCGACCGACCGTACGGGGACGTCGACGGGCGACCCCGCCTCCAGCGCGGCGTTCAGCGCCCGGCAGTGCTCCGGCTCGGCCGCGACGACGCGGATGCCGTGCTGGTGGGCGGCGGCCGTGACACCGGCGAAGAGGCCGCCTCCGCCCACCGCCACCACGACGGTGTCCACGTCGGGGCGTGCGTCGTGGATCTCCTCCAGCAGGGTGCCGGCGCCTGCGGCGATGTGCGGCAGGTCGTAGGCGTGGCTGGGCAGGGCTCCGGTCTCGGCGGCGAACTTCCGCGAGGCCTCCAGCGCGTCGGCGTACTCGGTGCCCACCTGCCGTACGTCGGCGCCGAGCGCGTGCAGACGGGCGACCTTGACCGCGGGTGCCGTCTCGGGCAGGAAGACGGTGGCGGGCACGCCGTGCCGGCGCGCCGCCCAGGCGCAGGCGAGCCCGGCGTTGCCGCCGCTCGCGACGACCAGGCCGGACGGCGGCAGTGTCCCCGCCTCGGCGTGCGCGGCGGCGAAGTTGGCGGCGCCGCGGGCCTTGAACGAGCCGGTGTGCTGGGCGAACTCGTACGCGAGGGTCAGCCGCGCCTCCCCACCCCCGGAGTCCTCGCCCGCGCAGGCGAGGGGTTCCGGCGCGGACAGCGCCACCGGCCGGGTGTGGCCGGCGATCCGCGCGCGGGCGGCGGTCACGTCGGCGTAGGAGAGAGTCACGTGGCGGCTCCGACGGCGGTCGCGGGTGGTGAGTGCTTCACCTTAGACGCGTGGCGACCGCCGTCGCGCGCGGTCCCGCCTGCCCTCCGGCCGGGGAGGTCAGCGGGCGGGGCTGCCGACGAGCTCGGGCCCGGGGGCGAGCGGCATGCGGCGAGGCAGCGAAGCCCAGACACGAGGGGTGAAGAAGTGGCCGCCGGGGAGCGTTTCGAAGGTGGCGGTACCGTCGGTGACCTGCCCCCAGCCCTGGTGCTGCGGAGTGACTTCGTCCCGTCCGGTCATCACGTGCAGGCCTGCCCGCAGGCGTTGCTGCGGGTCATGACGGTATTCGGCGTAGGCCGCCAAGTCCATGCGTAGCATCTCGACGGCTATGGCGCACAGTTCGGGATCGTCGAGCACATCCGGGGTGGCTCCGCCGGTGCGGCGCAGCGAAGCCGCCAGTTCGGCGTCGGGAGCCGCGGCGAGCGCGGCCGCCCGAGTGCCGGTGACGTACTGCGGAGCGACGTGCCCGGACAGTACGAGGCTCTCCGGGGCGGGGCCCGCGCCACCTTCCAGTCGCAGCGCGACGTCATAGGCGGCCAGGGCACCCATGCTGTGGCCGTAGAGCAGGTAGGGGGTCCGGACTTCGGTGGCAACGGTGTCCGCGCAGTCGGCGATCAGCCCTTGCCAACCGCCGCGTATCGGTTCCCCGTAGCGGAACTCCCGGCCGGGGTAGCACAGGACGCGGAGTTCGATGTCGCTGGGGAGTTTCCGCGCCCAGGCGCGGAAGCCGGTGGTGCCGCCTCCGGCGTACGGGAGGCAGACCAGGCGGTGGGTCGCCCAGGGGCGGGCCAACGGGGTGACGAGCCGTCTCATCGGGCCGCTCCCGAGGGGACCGAACCGGCGGCGGCTGCGACCGGGACGTGGACGGACGGCTCCGTAGGCTGCTCCACGGTGATTTCCTTGAGCACCGCGCGCAGGGCGTCGAGGGCGAGGGAGAGTTCGGCCTCCGTGACGGACAGCGGCGGGCGCCAGCGCAGTTCGCGTTCACCGGAGCCGAGGAAGATCACCCCGTGCTCGTCGAGCGCGCGGCGCACCACGTCGTCCCGGGTTGCGCGGTCGCGGAGCGTGAGGGCGCACATCAGGCCGCGTCCTCGGGGGTCACTCGCCAGGTCGGGGTGTGCGGCGGCGATGTCACGCAGTCCGTCGAGCAGGTGGGCGCCGGTCTCCCGGGCCTGGGTGAAGAGCTGCTGTTCCTCGATGATCTCGATGATGCGGGTGGACCGGACCATGTCGACGAGGTTGCCGCCCCAGGTGGAGCTGAGCCGGCCGGCGGCGCGGAAGGCGTTTGAGTCAGCCTCCCGGACACGGCGTCCGCCCAGAACGCCGCACACCTGGCTCTTCTTGCCGAACGCGATCAGGTCGGGGCGCAGGCCGAGCGTTTCGCTGGCCCAGCGGTCTCCGGTCGCGCCGAAGCCCGTCTGCACCTCGTCGGCGACGAACAGCGCGTCGTGCTCGTGGCAGAGGTCGGCCATCGCGGCGAGGAAGCGTGGCCGCAGGTGGCGGTCGCCGCCCTCGCCCTGGACGGGTTCGAAGACGAAGCAGGCGATCTCGTCGGGGTAACGGCGGAAGGCGGCACGGGCGGCGTCGAGTGCGGTCCGCTCCTCGTCGAGGAGGCCGGGCTCGTCCCAGCGGCTCATGTCGTTGACGGCCGGGCTGGGTATGCGCGGCCAGTCGAACACCGGGAAGTCGCGAATCTTGGCGGGGTCGGTGTTGGTCAGCGACATGGTGTAGCCGCTGCGCCCGTGAAAGGCGTGTTCCAGGTGCAGCACGCGGGAGCCGCGGACGGCGACACCGCGGGCGGCGTTGTGCTGCGTCTTCCAGTCGAACGCGACCTTGAGTGCGTTCTCGACGGCGAGCGCGCCCCCGTCGATGAAGAAGACGTAGGGCATGTCGTCCGCGCCGAACACGCGCAGGAAGGTGTCGGCGAAGTGTGCCTGTTCGGTGGTCGCGAAGTCCGGGTTGGCCGGCTTCGTGCGGCTTGCCGCCAGCAACGCCTCGTCGAGTTGCGGGGAGTCGTGCAGGCCGGGGTGGTTGTGGCCGAGCGGCGCCGAGGCGAAGAACATGGCCATGTCGAGGTAGCGGGAGCCGTCCTGCCGGTCGACCAGCCAGCAGCCGTTGCTGGCTCGGATGTCCATGACGATCCGGCTGAAGTCGCCGGTGACGCGGTCGCGCAGAACGTCGAGCGTGGTGCCGCTCATGTGGGTTCCTCCGTTGTCGTGCAGGTGCCGATGGATGGGGCGGGAGTCGACCGTGGGGGGCTCCGGTTCTGTCCGAGGGTCCGGGGTCGGCGGGCCGGTGGGTCGGCGGGCCGGTAGGCGGGTGGGTCGGGCCGGAGCGGCTCAGGCTCCGGCGGCCTCCTGGCGCATCCGGACGCTGCGCGGGCGGATGTCGGTCCACACCCGGTCTATGTGTTCCAGGCACTCCTCCCGCGTGCCGCGCGTGCCCTCGCGGTGCCAGCCGGCGGGCAGTTCGCGGTCGGCCTCCCAGATCGAGTACTGCTCCTCGTCGTTGATCACGACGTCGTGAAGGGGTGTTTCGGACACGGGTGTCTCCTCGGTGTAGCGGGTGGGAGCGGGCCCGACGGCTCGACGGGCCCGGTGGTCAGACGGTGGTCGCGGCGTGTGGTGCCGCCTCGGACCGGACGTCCTCGGTGCCGCGGTCGAGCTTCAGGATGCGGTCGGCGATGTCGAAGAAACGGTCGTCGTGGGTGATGACCACCACGGTCTTGCCCTGTTCCCGCAGGTGCGGCAGCACGACCGTGTAGAAGAAGTGGCGGAACTCCGGGTCCTGGTCGGCCGCCCACTCGTCGAACAGCAGGATCGGCCGGTCGGAGAGCAGGGCGGACACCAGTGCCAGGCGCTTGCGCTGTCCGGTGGACAGGGCGGTCGTGGAGAACTCGCCGTCCCGCACCTGCACCTTCTGCGACATGCCCAGCTCTCCGAGCAGCCGGTTCGCCTCCGTGTCGTCGCCCCGGTGCGCGGGCAGCGTGCGGAAGAGGTGGACGTCGGAGAAGACCCCGGCGACGCTCTCCCTCAGGGTTCCCAGGCGCTCGTCCGTCACCGGAGTGCCGTCCAGCAGGATGCGGCCGGAGTCGGGGCGGTAGAGACCGCAGATCAGCTTGCCGAGGGTGGTCTTGCCGCTGCCGTTGCCGCCGATCAGGCAGGTGAGCGTGCCGGGACGGAAGTCGATGTCGATCGGCCCGACCCTGAAGCCGGAGTCGTCCGCCGTGGCGTAGCGGAAACCGACGGCCTCCAGGGTGAGCCGTGCTCCAGGGGCAGGACGGTCACCGCCCGGGACCGGGGGCTCGGTGGCCGCCGGTGCGGGCAGGTCCTTCTCGTCCCCGAGATCCAGCGCGTTCAGCGAGTCCAGGGCTGTACCGGCCCGGCCGAGCGCGGGGACCAGGTTCAGCACGGTCACCAGCGGCGTGTTGATGTAGAGCACGGCCAGGGTGAAACCGGTCAGGTCTTCCTCGGCGATACCGAGAGCCGGGCCGGAGAAGAGCATGATGCCGATGCTGGCGAGGAACAGCAGCTGTCCCCATGATCCGCCGACGGTGTACAGGGCCACGCCCCGGGTGGTGTCGCGGACGAGAAGACGGCCGGTGGCGCCGACGCCGCCGTCGATGACGTCGCCGCGGCGGGCGCGGTCGAGCTTCAGTTCCTTGGCACCGCGCACCACGCTCTCCAGATGACCGTGCATGACGTCCTGGTGCGCACGGGCTCGGCGCAGGTGGACGCCGGCCCGCCGCACCGGGAGCTGGTAGAGCACGAGTCCGACCAGCAGGATCGCCACCATGCCCAGCAGCACCTTCAGCGACAGGATGCCGATGTAGACGAACGCGCCGACCACGATGGCGCCGTTGATCGACAGCAGTGGCACGCTGCTCACGGCGCTCGTGATGACCTGCACGTCGTCGGTGAGCGCCGACTGGAGCCGCGAGGGGCCTATGGTCTCGATCCGCCTCAGACCGCTGTCCAGGATGCGGGAGCACAGCTCGGTGCGCAGGGTCTGGATGGACCGCTGGGCGAGACTGATCAGAAGGACGGCCGACACTGCTCCGGCAAGGAGGACGGTGAGCGCGGCGGCGACGAAGCCGGCCACGAGCAGAACTCCCGGTTCGGACAGGTTCTGCAGCGTCGCCTGGAGCACCGCGATGAGCGCCACGGTGGCGGCGCCGGACAGCAGGCCCGCGATCATGGCGGCGATCACGGTGGCACGTGACCGGCTCGCGAGCAGGGAGACAAGACTCATCTCTGGTCGTCCTCCAGGGCGGGCCGGCCGGCGGTTCCGGCCACCGTCCCGATGTCGTGGGGATGGGTGTCGGCCGGGTCGGCGTCCCCGGCGGCGTGGTTCTCGTCCGAGGAGGCCCCGGGGGCGCCCGCGGTGGGCACCGGTCCCGGTGTGATCCCGGTCAGCGGAACCTCGCCGGCCGTTACGGCGTCGCCGGTGGTGTTCGCGAGGGCGGTGCGGACGATCTCGGCGAGGCCCGCGACGGTGAAGTCCGCCATCACCTGCCGCATGGGCAGACGCAGGCCGTAGTCCTGCTGGACGCGGAGCAGGAGACGCGTGGCGAGCAGCGAATGGCCGCCCACTTCGTAGAAGTGGTCACGAACGCCGAAGCCCTCGACACCGAGAAGTTCCTGCCACAGGGCCAGCAGGCCGCGTTCGGTGTCGTCCCTCGCCGGCGCGGCCTCCTGGCCGTTCCCGAGGAAGTCGCGCACGGTGGGCACCGGAAGAGCGCGGCGGTCGAGCTTGCCGCTCGGCGTCTTCGGGATCTCACTCACCGTGCACACGGCAGCGGGCAGGGCGTGCCGGGGCAGCTGCCCGGCGAGCCGTGTGCGCAAAGAACTCCGGTCGAACGCCTCCGTCGCCGGCACGATCCAGGCGACCAGGCGGGGGTGCTCGCCGCCGGCGCCGTGCACGAGGACGACGCACTCCGCCACGTCGGGGTGTTCGACCGCGCGGGCCTCGATCTCACCGAGCTCGATGCGGTGGCCACGGATCTTGACCTGGTTGTCGGAGCGTCCGAGGAACTCGAGAAGGCCGTCGGCACGGTGCCGGGCCAGGTCACCGGTCCGGTAGAGCCGGGCACCCGGAACGTCGCTGAACGGGTCGGGCACGAAGCGTTCGGCGGTGAGGCCGGGGCGACGCCAGTAGCCCTGCGCGACCTGGAGGCCGCCGATGTACAGCTCTCCGGTGGCGCCCGGAGGCACCGGCCGCAACCCCGCGTCGAGCACCCAGACGCTGGAGCCGGGGACAGGACCTCCGATGGGAGCCCGAACGCGGCGCGTGGCACGCGCGGTCAGCTCGGCCACGGTCATCAGGACGGTCGCCTCTGTCGGCCCGTACCAGTTCAACACCGTGCAGCCGGGTGCCGACGGGCTGTCGAACCAGTCGGCGAAGCGTGCCGGCACCACCTCCTCGCCGGCCAGGAGCAGCGCGCGAAGACCGATGCCGGTACCGGACTGCCGGTCCACGGCGGTGAGTTCCTGGGCGATGGTGGGAGTGGTGGCCAGCATGGTCACACCGGTCTTCCGCAGTTCCTCCCTCAGCGCGGACGGATCGGCGGCGGTCTGTGCGTCCACCAGGTGGATGCGCGCACCCGCGACGAGGCCCGCGAACAGTTCCCACACCGACAGGTCGAAGGTGAAGGTGGAACGCACCGCCACCACGTCCGAGGGCTCCGGAGCGATCACCGTGGCGGACGCGCTCAGGTAGGTGAGGACGTTCCGGTGGCTGACGGCGACCCCCTTCGGGGTCCCGGTGGAGCCGGAGGTGTAGATGACATAGGCCAGGTCCCCAGGCTCCGGCATCTCGGGGGTCGCCTCCGTGGTGCCCGCGACGTCGGCGGCGGGCTCCGCGCCCGCGTCGTCCGGTGCGGTGAGGGAACGGACGGTCACCCCCGCGTCCGTGAGGACGTCGAGCACCGGGGTGTCGGCGTCCGTCAGGTGTGCGGTGAGCGCGGTGCGGCATGCGGAGTCCCGGACGAGGTGCGCGATCCGGTCCAGCGGCAGGTCGGGGTCGATGGGGACGTACCCCGCGCCGGCCTCCATCGCGGCGAGCACCGCGGCGACGAGGCCCGTGCCGCGCCGGGCCGCCACGGCGACCAGGTCGCCGCGGCGCACGCCCGCCGCAGCGAGCAGCCGTGCCCCGTGCCGGGCGCGCGCGACCAGCTCCCGGTAGGTGAGGGTGCCGTCCGGGCCACTCACCGCCACCGCTCCGGGCCGCTCGGCCGCGACGTCCGCGACCGCGCCCGGGAGGGTACCGGCCGGCGTCCGAAGGTCAGGACCGACAGCGAGTGCGGCGGCGGTGTGTTCGTCCTGGTGGAGCAGGCTGCGCCGGTCGTGTGGGGCGTCGGGCTCGTGGGCGAGGCGCCGCAGCGCCTCCGCGTACATGTCGCGCAGCCTGGCCGCCCACGCGTCGGACACCCGGTCGGCGTCGTAGGCGAGCATGAGGCCGAGCTCGTAGTCCGGCGGGTGCACCGAAAAGGTGGCCATGACCGCGTAGTTCGTGTCCTCCGCCGATGCGGGGTGGTGGTCGACGAGTTCGACGACGCCGGCGTCCAGCACCTCACCGAGCGCGTGGAACCGGACGAAGTTCACACCGACGTCGAACAGGGTCTCGTTCCCCAGTGCACGCTGCACGGTCACCAGCGGAGTGTGCCGGCCCTCGAGGGTGGCGCGCTCTTGGACGAACACCCGCCGGGCGAGTTCGATCCCGCTGCCTCCGGGCACGGACACGGACACCGGCAGCATGTTGATGAAGAGGCCGCGCATGTCCTTGGCCCCCGGCTGGTCGGGACGTCCGTGGAGCACCATCCCGGTCACGGGGTCGTCGACGCCCAACGCCTCCGCCAGCACCTTGAGGTGGGCGGCGACGGCGAGGCTCTTGACGGGCATGCCCTCGCGTCGTGCCGTCTCGCTCAGCCGGCGCGACGTGTCGGTGTCGATGTCGACGGGGAGCCGGCGCACCTCCGGCATGCCGGCGGAACGCAGGTCGGCGATGGACCGCGGTTCCGCGTCGGCCAGGCGTGCCCTCCATGTCGCGGCCACGTCGGGGCCTGCCGCGGCCCGCTCCAGCTTCACGAAGTCGGCGTACCGGGACGGGATCGCGGGCCAGCGGTCGGCGTAGTCGGCCGCGCCGTCGAGTAGCGCGGCCTGCCGGGCGAGGATCTCCGCGAGCGTGGACGTCCAGCTCCACCCGTCGAGGATGGCGTGGTTCTCGCTGACCGTCAGCTGGAACTCGTCCCCGCCGAGGAGGTGCACGGCGAGGCGGTAGAGCGGGGCGGTGGCGAGGTCGAGGTGGACTTCCCGCTCCTCGGCAACGAACTCGTCGATCTCCTCCTGCTGTTCGTCGTCGCTCAGGCCGGAGAGGTCGGTGACGGTCAGCCGTGGCCGAGCCTCCCGGTGCACGACCTGCATCGGCTCCGAGTAGCCCTCCATGTGGACGGAGGTCCGCAGAACGGCGTGGCGCGCCATGGTGTCGGCGAGCGCCTGCCGCAGCGCCTCGGGGTCGACACGGCCGCGCAGACGTACGCTGACGGTGTTGTGGTAGAGACCGGCCTCGGGGTTGAGGCGCAGGTGGTAGAGCATGCCGGACTGCGTGGCGGTGAGGGGATAGGCGTCCTCCGCGTCCGCGGGGAGCGCGGCCCGGTCCGGAGCCCCGATCATCTCGAACGGTTCGGCACGCACCAGCGGGGTCGCTTCGGCGGGGGACAGTACCGCAGCGAGTTCGGCGACGGTCTGATGACGGAAGACGGCGTGCACCTGCGTCTCGTGACCGAGAGCACGCAGCCTGCCGGTGATCTCCACCGCGCGGATGGAGTCGCCGCCGAGGGCGAAGAAGTTGTCGTGGACGCCGACTCGTGGGGCGCCGAGTACCGCCTCCCAGACGCCGGCGACCGCCTGCTCCTCCTCGCTGCGCGGCGCGACGTAGGCTTCCGTCGCGTCGAGCCGGCTCGCGTCGGGGTCGGGCAGGGCGCGCCGGTCGGCCTTGCCGTTGACCGTGAGCGGGATGTGCGACACCGGCACGAACGCCGCGGGGATCATGTAGCGGGGCAGCAGTGTCGCCGCGTGGTCCCGGAGTTCCGCGACGCCGGGCAGTTCGTCGCCGGCCGGCTTGAGCCAGGCCACGAGCCGGTCACCGCGCTTGCCCGCGAGGGCCTCTTCGACGCCGGGGTGGGAGGTCAGCGCGGCCTCCAGTTCGCCGGTCTCGATGCGGAACCCGCGGATCTTGACCTGGTCGTCGGCGCGGCCCCGGTGTTCGAACCGCCCGTGTGCGTCGACGCGGCCGAGGTCGCCCGTGCGGTAGAGGCGGGCACCGGGAACCGCCGAGAACGGGTCCGGGACGAAGCGTTCTGCGGTGAGCGCGGCTCGGCCGCCGTATCCCCGGGCGAGGCCGGCGCCCCCGACGTACAGCTCCCCGACCAGACCGGGCGGCAGCGGATGGAGCGCGTCGTCCAGCACGTACAGGGCCAGGTCTGCCAGCGGGCGTCCGACGGGGCTTCCCGGACCGTCGGTCACGGTTTCCGCGGTGACCCGCCCGTACGTGGTGTGCACGGTGGTTTCGGTGATGCCGTACATGTTGACCAGCTCGGGGACCGTGTCCCCTCGGTGCTCCAGCCAGGACCGCAGCACGTGCGGCTCCAGCCGTTCCCCGCCGAACACGACGTAGCGGAGGGCGAGACGGCGGCGGGCACCGTCCGCGCGGTCCGCCTCGGCGAGGCCGCTGAAGGCGGAGGGGGTCTGGTTGAGGACCGTCACCGCCTCGCGGTCCAGGAGCTCCAGCAGGTCGGGGGGCGAGGTCGTCGTCTCCTGGGGGACGACCACGAGCGTGCCGCCGTGCAGCAGCGCGCCCCAGATCTCCCAGACCGAGAAGTCGAAGGCGTAGCTGTGGAACAGGGTCCACACGTCGTCGGGGCCGAACGTGAAGTGCTCGCCGGCGGCTTCGAACAGGCGGACCACCTGGGCGTCGGGGACGACGACTCCCTTGGGGCGTCCGGTCGACCCGGAGGTGTAGATCACGTAGGCCGCGTCGTCGGGATGGCGGGCCGGAAGCTCCGTGGGCACAGCAGAGGGATGCGGCCCGCCGTCGTGCCCGTCGAGCCGCCCGGGCTCCTCGGCCTGCTCGGCCTGCTCGGCCTGCTCGGCCGCGGTCGTCCGGAGGCGGCCCGCCTCGTCCAGAGTGACGCGGACGGGACCGTCCGGCGGGGAACCGGTGCCGTCCGTCACGAGCAGCGTGGCGGCGGAGTCCCGCACGACGTGCCGGACGCGCTCGACAGGATGGCCCGGATCGATCGGCACATACGCCGCACCGGCGCGCAGCACCGCGAGCAGTGCCACGACCTGCGCCGGGCCGCGGGCGAGCAGCAGCGGTACCCGGTCGCCGGGTCGTACGCCGCGGGCGACGAGGTGCCGTGCCAGGTCGTCGGCACGGCCGGCCAGGGTGGCGTAGTCGATCCGCTCACCGTGCCAGCGGAGCGCGGTGTTTCCGGGGTGCCGCTCAGCGGTCCGGGTGATCACCGTGTCGAGCGCCGTCCCCGCACGGGGACGGACGGCGGGGCCGGGCAGCTCACGTCTCCGGGACATGGGCAGCATCCGTACGGGCCGGTCCGGGGCATCGAGCCCGGCGGAGAGCAGGTGGACGAACGCCTCCAGCAGCCCTCGCGCGGTGGTCTCGTGCAGCAGGTCGGAGTCGTACTCCAGCATCAGTTCGAAGGCTTCGCCGCGGCTCGCGACGCTGAGCGTCACATCGGTCTTGCTGGTGCCGGTCTCCACGGCGACGGGGGTCATGCGGGCCGGCCCCAGGCTGAGACCGGTGCGGTCCTCGCCGAGGAAGGTGAACATCGCGCCGAAGAGCGGGCCCGCTTCGCCGTCCGCGAGCTCCGTCGCGATGTTGCCGAGGGGCAGGTGCTGGTGGTCGAGCGACGCGGCCACGGCGTGTGCGGAGTCCCCGGTGAGGTCCCGTAGCGACGCGTCGTCGCGCAACGTGCTCCGGAGCGGCAGGGTGTTGAGGAACGGACCGACTACTCCGACCAGTTCGGGGCGGGTCCGGTTCGCCACCGGCACCCCGACGATCAGGTCGTCGGCGCGGCTCGCCCGGTGCAGCACGGCGCGCCAGGCGCCGAAGAGCACCGCGAAGACGGAGGCGCCGGAGTCCGCGGCGAACTTCTCCACCCGGCCGCGCAGCGTCGCTCCGGTGTCGCGCACGAGGTGACGGCCGCGGTGGCCCCGGGTGTCCGGCCGAGTGCGGTCGAGTGGCAGATCCAGGCCGCGGGGGGCTCCGTCCAGAGTCTGCCGCCAGTGTTCCAGGGAGTCGTCCCGGCTCGGCGGATCGGTCCGCCGCGTGTGCTCCCACCAGGCGAAGTCGAGGTAGGAGCCGCGGGGGTCGCTGCCGGCGGGCGGCTGGGGGGACGTGGTGGGGAGGGTCGCCGCCCGGTAGGCCTCCGTGAGTTCCCGCACGAGGATGCTGACGGACAGCCCGTCGACCACCAGATGATGGAAGGCGACCACCAGCCGGTGCCGTTCGGGAGCGAGGACGACGAGCAGTGCCCGTACCAGACGTCCTCCGCCCGTGAGATCGAAGGGCTCCCGCACCTGCTCGTCGGTGAGGGCGTCACGGCGCCGTTCCGCCTCCGCGGGCGGCAGCTCGGACAGGTCTGCCCTGCGGAGGCCGGGGAGCCGGTCGCCGAGGACGGCGGAGGGCCGTCCTCGGACGTCCGACACCTGCAGCCGCAGCCCTTCGTGCCGTCCCAGCGCAGTCCCGTACGCGAGGGTCAGCGCCTCGGCGTCGAGGGGGCCGTCGATGTCGAGGACGGCGGGCACGGTGTACGCGGTGCCGGTCGCATCGAGGGCGTGCGCGAACCACAGCTGCGCCTGGGCCTCGGACAGCACCACGTCGGCGGGGTCGGGGCGGCGGCGCAGTCCGGGCCGGGTGTGCGTCGGCCGGGCACCGCGGGCGGCGACCGCCCGGCGGGCCCGTTCCAGACGTCCGAGGTCGCTCATGGCTGTCTCTCCTCGACGGCGTCGTCGACGGTGGGGGCGGTGGTCTCGTCCTCGTCGCCCAGCGCGGCGTAGGCCTCGGCGAAAGCGCTGACGGACCCGTCGTGGTCGTGTCGCAGCAACAGCTGGGCCTGGCTCTCGACCGTGGTGGCGGCCAGGAACTCGCGCAGCGGAATCTCGATCCCCATCAGTTCACGCATCCGCGCCACGGTGTGCATCGCACGGATGGAGTCGCCGCCGAGCGTGAAGAACCGGTCGTGCACCCCGATCCGGTCGAGGCCGAGCACGGAACGCCACACCTCGGCGACGACCTCCTCCAGAGGGGTGCGCGGTGGCCGGGCGGTCTCGCCGCTGCTACGGAGGTGGGCGGCCCGCGGGTCGGGCAGGGACGCGCGGTCGACTTTGCCGTTCACGGTGAGCGGCACCCGTTCCACGGGGACGAACACCGAGGGCACCATGAAGGCGGGCAGGGTGGACGCGCACAGGTCGCGGAGGCCGTCGGGGTCCGGCGTTCCCTGCTCGCCGGGCACGATCCAGGCGACCAGCCGGTCGTCGCGGACGGCTGCGACGGAGGCCGTCACCTGGGGGTGCCGTGCCAGGACTCCCTCGATCTCGGCCGGTTCCACGCGCTGGCCGCGTACCTTCACCTGGTCGTCCGCCCGCCCGAGGTAGTGGGGCCGGCCGGACGCACCGAGGCGGACGAGGTCGCCGGTGCGGTACAGGCGAGCTCCGGGCACCGGGGAGAAGGGGTCGGGCAGGAAGCGCTCCGCGGTCAGGGCCCCGCGTCCCGCGTAGCCGCGGGCGACGCCGGCGCCCCCGACGTACAGCTCCCCCACGGCACCCGTCGGCACCGGCCGCAGCGCGTCGTCCAGGACGTGCAGGGAAGCGCCGCCCACGGGCTCGCCGAGGTCGACGGAGGCGGGGTCCGTCGGCTGAGGAGCGGCGGAGGCGTTCGCGGTGGTCTCGGAAGGCCCGTACAGATTCCACACGCGGGTGCCGGGCAGCAGTTCTCCGGTGCGGGCGATCAGCTCGGGTGTGAGTGCCTCACCTCCGAGCAGCAGGGTCAGAGGGGTCTCGCGGCGCACCGCAGCGGTGTCGAGGCCGTCGAGCGTCTCGTGCCACAGGCGGGGGACGGTGTTGAGGGTGGTGGTCGTCGGGTCGGTGACAGCCCGGGCGAGGACCTCCACCGGGTTCTGTCCCGGCGCCGGAAGCCGCACCGTACCGCCGAGGGCGAGCGGGGCCCAGAGCTGCTTGAGCGAGGCGTCGAAGACGGGGGCCGCGGATGCCGGGAGGACGGTGCTCGCCGTGACCAGGCCGGTGTCGGCCAGCCAGCCGAGGTAGTTGACGATGTTCCGGTGGGTGACGGCAACCGGCTTGGGCCGTCCGGTCGATCCGGAGGTGAACAACAGGTAGGCCAGGTCGTCCGGCAGGCACCGTCCGGCGTCCACGGGTCCGTCCTGCGCCGTGGCGGGAGCGTCGACGGCCACGACCGGCACCCCCTCGCCCCCGTCGCCGACGCTGTGGAGTTCCGGTTCCGCGTCAGCAACCACGCAGGCCTGCGCGCCCACTTCGGCGAGCAGGTCGCGTACACGAGCGTCCGGGTCCGCCGGGTCGACCACCAGGTAGGCCGCACCGGCGAGCAGCACCGCGAGCTGCGCGGTCAGACGCTGGAAGGGGTCGGCGATCCGGACGGCGACGACCCGCTCGGAGGCGACGTCCCGGGGGCGCGCCGGGCCGCCGGCAGTCGTGAGCTGCGCGGCGCACGCCCCGGCACGGGAGACCAGGTCGTGGTAGGACCACTCCTGTTCCCCGCAGCGGACCGCGACGGCGAACGGGACGTCGCGGGCCGTGGCGAGCACCAGGTCTGTCAGCGTCCGGTCCTGCCAGGCGACCGCGGTCGGAGTCGCCGCGGTACGGGCCGCGACCGCGGGCTCGCCGAGGTCCGCCCGGCCCACGGTCGTCTTCGGGTCCCGCCGGAGTGCACGTGAGACGGCTGCGACGGCCGCCAGCAGTCGTCCGGCGACGTCCGTGCCGAGTCCCGAGGCGTGCACGCCGTCGAGCGTGAGGTCCGTGCGGTCCGGGTACGACACCGCGTGCAGGTGCAGCCCTGCCGGGGATGCGGTGGCGGTGAGGAGCTCGGCGGGCGAGCCGGCGCTGACGGTGGCGTGCGAGAAGGCCAGGGGCCCGGCGACGCGCGAGAGGTCCGTGATGAGTTCGGCGGTCTCGCGCTGTACCGCACGGGCGGCGCGCACACCGTCCAGTACGTCGGTCAGCGGCCTTTCGCCGTCGAGCTGCTGCCGTAGGGCGGGCCAGGCGGACAACGGACCGGGCACCGAACGCAGTTCGGGGACGGCCCGGAGCGAGTTGCGGACCCGCACGGTCACCGTGTCCACCCCGCAGAACCGTCGCAGCACGACCAGCCAGGCGGTCAGCAGGAGATCGCCGATGTCCTCGGCGGAATCGGTGCCGTCGGCGGGCAGGTCGTCGAGAGTCGTCCGGGCGGCAGGCGTCCCGGCGGGCGCATCGTGCGTCCCGGGCGTTCGTCGTGGTGCGAGGGCGCGCAACCGGACCAGCAGGTCGTCGTCCTCCACGACCTCCTCGCCGTCGTCGAGTTGGCCGGATCGGGCCGTTGCCGCCTCCGGGTCGCTCAGCACCTCGTGCAGCCACTCGGCCACGTCGGCGTACTGGGGCGGGGCCGACTCGCCGTCCGCACCGTCCGCTCGCTCCGCACCGGTGCCGGCCCCGTCCGTGGCGCCGCCCGTCCCGTCCGTGGCGCCCGGCGTGGCGCAACCAGGAGGGCCCGAGGCGTGGTCGGCGAGCGCCTCGGCGATCAGCAGCAGCGACTCGTGGTCCAGGCACCGCGCCCGAGCGGTGACCTCGATGCGGCCGTCGTCGGGCAGCAGTCGCGCCGACCAGTCGTCGCTGCCGCTCCGTTCGTTCCCCGGAGGCGCGATCTGCTGCAACGGCGGACCGTCCGTACCGGAGCCGGTCAGCGTGGTGCGCAGCACCTCGTGGGTCTCCGCCAGGGCTTCCACGGCGGCGGCGAGCCGTTCGGCGGTGACGGCGGCCCGGGGCCGTACGACGGCGGTCAGAACGGTGCCGTCGGCGAGGGCGTCGCGCTGGTGAGGACCGGTACGCAGCGTCTCCTCGACGCCCGTCGCGGTGAGGGCCTGGTTCTCGGGGTTCATCGGACCGCCTCCCCGTGGTTCTCGGTGCTGGTACGGCGGGTGCGCGGACCCGACCAGTCCCAGCCGCCCGCCATGGCGACGCGGATCTCGCGGTCGCCGGTGAAAGGGGCACGACCGTGTGCGACGAGCATGTTGTCGACGAGGAGAACGTCACCGCGCTGCCAGTCGAACGTGGTGGTCTCCGCCGCGAACGCCGCCCGGATCGATGCGAGATCGTCCGTCGTGAAGCGCGTGCCGTCGCCGGCCTCGGTGGTCTTGGGCAGCCGGTCGTGCCCGAGTTGCCGGACCATCTCCGCAGCGAGCGCGTCGCCGACCGTGCTGGCGTGGAAACTCGTGGCCTGGTTGAACCACACCCAGGCGCCGCTCTCCGGATGGCGGGCGACCGCCGGACGGAGAGCGACCGTGCGCAGGTGGTCGTCCGCGACCCGGGTCACCTCCGTGTGGGTACGCTCGGCGTAGTCCGCCAGCCCCTGCTCACCGCAGCCGAGGGCGTCCTGCCAGGCGATGCCCACGCCGGGCGTGTAGTTGCGCACGTACCGCACACCGTCCCGCTCCAGGCGGTCGGCCAGGCCGACGGGCACACGCCGGAGCACGGCGCGGGAGTCGGCCAGCGGGGTCTGCCCTCCGGTGGCCGGCGCCACCGCACACGCGAAACCGAGCACCCGGGGCCACGTCCAGCTGTAGCAGCCCTCGTTGTGCATCTCGATGGTCTGGTCCGCCGGGTACACGGTGGACGAGTAGACGCCCTCGTCCAGGGCGCTGCGGGGTGTCGCGCCGTCCTCGTAGTCCAGTACGCCGTCGCCCGCGACACGCTCGACGACGGTGCGGAGCGCCGCGGCGCCCTCGTCGAACCCGCGGAAGAGCACAGCCCCGGTGCGGTGCAGGTGTTCGCGCACCAGAGGTGCGTGTGTGTCCGCCCAGACGGACAGCGGGACACCAGCCGTCGTCGGGGTGGCGAGGACGGGCAGTGCCGGAGGCTCCATGGCACGGAAGACGACGGCGTCGGTGTCCGTGAGCGAGCGGCGCCTGCCCGCCCGCAACGGTCTGGAGGACGTGCGAAGGGACATCAGTGGTGGCTCCCCGTTGTCTGTGAGTAGAAGGAGTAGAAGGAAGGGACGAGTGGTCAGCGGCGGCGTGCCGCCAGCCGCGAGGCGCGGTTCCTGCGGCTGAGTGCACGGTCCTGCCGCATCTGGGCGCGGAGCCGTGCGGCGATCTCGCCGACGTTCGCCTCGCCCTCGCACAGGGCGAGCAGCGCCGTGGACAGTCGGCGCGTCAGGGCAGCGGCCCGCTCACCGCCGACCCGGTCGGTGTCGTGGTTGACGGCGAGGGTCAGCCGCCCGTCCTCGACGGCGGTGCTCAGGGTGAGCGGCATCTCCGTCTGCTCGCGCGCCTCCGCGCGGAGCAGACGCATGCCGGGCAGGGCGTCGTCGAGGCCGGCGAAGGGGAAGTTGGCGACGATCACGGCGGAATCGAAGAGGTCGGCGGCGGAGGAGCGGCCACTCCACTGCGCGATCCGGGCGAGCGGTGTGTGGATGTGGCGGCCGCAGTCGTCCAGTTGGCGCCGCACGTCACCGAGCCAGTCGCGGACCTGCAGGCCCGTTCCCGTCCGGAGGCGGAGGGGCAGGGTGTTGATGAACATCCCCACCGCTCGGTCCGCGCCGTCGAGGTCCGCGGGCCGGCCGGCACCGACGCTGCCGAAGACGACGTCGTCCTGACCCGTCTCGGCGGCCAGGACGAGGGCCCAGGCGGCGTGCACCAGGACCGCCAGGGTCACACCGAGGCGGCCTGCGCTCTCCCGCAGCTCTTCGGTGTCCTCCTCCTGCCAGGTCTCCACATGGTCCCGGTGCCGCGGAGTGGCGGCCGGCTGCTGAGGCACCAGCAGCGCTGGTTGCGCACCTGCCAGCTGTTCGGTCCAGAACTCCTTCGCGGCGGACGGGTCGACATCGGCCAGATGCCGGGCGAACGCACCGAAGTCCGGGGCGGGCGGCAGATGGTGGGTGCGCCCTTCGAGACGTGCGCCGTAGTCCGCCAGCACATCCCCGAGCAGCAGGGGCAGGGACCAGCCGTCGAGCAGTACGTGGTGATGGGTCCAGACGAACGCCCAGCGGTCGGCCGCCAGTCGGGCCAGCGCGAGCCGGACCAGCGGACCGCGGCGGAGGTCGAAGCCGGTGCCCCGGTCACGCTCGACGAACGCCTCGAGGCATCGTTCGGCCGCGTCCGGGTCGTCCGGGTGCGGGCCTGTCGCTTCGCTCTCCGCCGGGAGGCGCAGGTCCAGGAACGTGACGGGCAGGTCGAGGGCCATGGGCACCACCAGCACGGGGGAGGTCACGTCCTCCCACACGCACACCCCCCGCAGCACGGGGTGGCGGTCCACAGCCGACTGCCACGCGGCGGCGAACCGTTCCGGGTCCAGGTCGCCTTCGAGCACGCAGGTCAGCTGCTCGACATAGACGCCGGACCCCTCCCCCTCGTGCGGCCCCGGCCCGTCTACGGCAAGTGAGCGGAAGAGCATCCCCTCCTGCATGGGCGTCAGCGGCCACACCGCGGCCAGTCTGCCCCAGCGTTCCGCCCAGTGCCGCACGGTTGCGGGTGCGGCCGTCCCCTGGCGCAGCCCCGACGTCACGACGGGCGCATCCTGCTGGGCGGCGAGCGTCCGGAGCTCCGCCATCACGGCGTCGGCGAGGGTGTCCGCCGCCGCCTGGTCCGTGTGCTCTATCTCCACGCCGAGCCGTCCGTCGGACACCATGCTTTCCATGAGGACGGCGACGGGGCGTGGCGCACGCGGGTCGCGCACCTCCCCGAAGGAGGGCACCTCCAGCTCCAGCAGGGCCCCGGGCGTGGCGACGGACCCGATCCGGCCCAGGTGGTTGACGTTGAGGTCGGGGGACGGAGGCGGAGCCGACGGGTCCTCGTACGCGGGCTCGGCGGAGAGGTGGCGGACGACGCCGTGGTCGAGGCCGCGGTGCACCAGCCCCTGCAGCCTGCTGCGAACGTCCCACAGGGTGGCCAGCGGGCCCTCCCCCGTCGTGTCGACCGGCAACGGGGCGAGCGTGGTGAACCAGCCGACCGTGCGGGAGAGGTCGAGGTCCTCTCGCACGTGTTCACGGCCATGGCTCTCCAGTTCGACCAGGATGCGTTCCCGTCCCGTGCACCGGGCGTGGGCACGGGCCGCGGCGGTGAGCAGCCCTTCCTCCAACGTGCCGCCGAGCCGGCTGACCAGCGCCTCCTGGAGGGCTTCGGTCTGCGCGACGGTGAGTGCGCGCACCGCTCGGCACGCTGCACCCTCCGTACCTGCGTACCGCTCCCCGCCGGTCGGGCCGCCCGGCGCCGCCAGTTGTGACCGTTCGGCGGCCACACGGTCGGTGACCCGCGGGTCGATCGCCCGCCGCCGCAGCTCGGCGGTCCACTGGCGATGCGTGAGGCCCTCCGGCTCGAGTACGGGGTCGCGCCCCTCCACTGCGGCGGACAACGCGTGATCGAGGTCCTCGAGAACGATGCGCCAGGAGACCGCGTCGACCACGAGATGATGGGCGACGAGCACGAGTTGCTGCCGCCGGGCCGGTCCGTGGTCGGCCAGCAGGGCCCGGAACACCGGTCCGTGACGCAGGTCGAGGCTGCGATGTGCGGTGTCGGCCAGGTCCCGCAGGGCGGCCTCCCGCTCCGCCGGGTCGACCGTGGTCAGGTCCGCACAGGTCAGCGGCACCTCCGCGGAGTCGCCCACGAACACCCGGACCGTGCCCTCGTCATCGGGGACGAAACGGGTGCGCAGCGCCTCGTGCGTCTGCGCGACGGCGCGCAGCGCGACGCGCACGTGCTCCGCCTCGACCGGTCTGCGCACGGTGAGGAGGGTGCCCATGTTCCAGTGGGCGGGGTCGGGCACAGCCAGTTCGTGGAACCACGCCTGGATCGGGCTGAGCACGTCCGTGGCGTCTCCGGGAGCGCCCACAGAGGCGATGTCGCCGGTGACGGCGTGGGGGGCGAGCCGGGAGACCGTGGGGTGTTCGAACAACTGCCGCGGCGTGATACGGATCCCCGCCCGCCGCGCCAACGCCACCACCTGGATCGACTGGATCGAATCCCCACCCAGCTCCAGATAATCGTCCTCCACCCCCACCCGCTCCAGCCCCAGAACCTCCGCCCACACCTCCGCCAACCGCCGCTCCACCTCACCCCGCGGCGCCACGAAACCCTCCACCGAACCCTCGAACGACGGCACCGGCAACGCCCGCCGGTCCACCTTCCCGTTCGGCGACAACGGCAACGCACCCAACTCCACCACCACCGCCGGCACCATGTACGCAGGCAACCGCTCACCCACCCACGACCGCACCGACTCCCCCTCCACCACCACACCCTCACGCACCACCACATACGCCACCAACCGCAACTCCCCACCCACACCCGCCACCGCCGACACCACCGCATCCGCCACCCCCGCAACCGAACGCACCACCCCCTCCACCTCACCCAGCTCCACCCGGAACCCCCGCACCTTCACCTGCTCATCCACCCGCCCACAGAACTCCAGCACCCCACCCCCACCGAACCGCACCAAATCCCCCGTCCGGTACAGACGACCACCCACCACACCCGACCACGCATCCGGAACAAACCGCTCCGCCGTCAACCCACCCCGACCCGCATAACCACGCCCCACACCCACACCACCCACGAACAACTCACCCACCACACCCGCACCCACCGGCCGCAACCCACCATCCAGAACGAACACGGTCCGGCCGGGCAGCGGGCGCCCCAGCGGCACCACTCCTCCGTCGGAGCCCCCCGTGCCCACGGACACCTCGTCGGAGGCGTCGTGCACGGTGGCGGTGATGACCGTCTCGGTGGGGCCGTAGGCGTTGAGGACCCGGCCTCCGACGGCCGCGGTCCACACGGCGACCTCGTCGGACGGCATGGCGTCCCCGCCCACCACGGTGAGCCGGACGAGCAGGTCCTCCGGGACGCGGAGCCCGGCGGCGAGCAGCACGCACAGGCGGCGCCACAGACCGGTCGGCGGATTGAACACGGTGACGCGGTGACGTGTCAGGAAGGCCAGCAGCTCCTCGCCGTCCAGGAGGTCGGCCGGCCGGACGACCGCGGCGCCGCCCAGGACGAGCGGTGCGAAAAGCTGCTCGGTGCTCACGTCGAAGGAGAAGGAACCGAAGACCAGTACCCGGTCGTCGGCGCGGAGCCCGAAGACGTCCTCGACCTGGCGCAGGTGGGAGGCGAGCTGCCCGTGCGTGACGGCGACCGGCTTGGGGCGACCGGTCGAACCGGAGGTGTGGACGAGGTACGCGAGGTCGCCCTCCTGCGCGAGATCCAGACCCGCCCGCTCCGGCCCGGACGCCTCGCCGCCCCGCAGACCGACGGAATCCAGAGCGAGGGTGGTGACGCCGGCCGGGATCACCACGCCGGCCACCTCACGGGTGCCGTCGCCGTGCAGCACGACACGACAGCTCGAGCCGGCCGCCATCGTGCGCAGCCGCTCCCCCGGGTACGCGGGGTCGAATACCGTCCAGGCACCGCCCGCACGCAGCACCGCCAGCATGGCGACGACGGCACGGGTGCAGCGCGGCAGGCAGACGCCGACGACGGACTCCGGCCCCACACCCAGCGCACGCAGCCGCACCGCCAGCACCGCGGACGCACGCTCCAGCTCCCCGTACGTCCAGCTCCCCGCCCCGTCGACCAGCGCCACCCCGTCCGGATCACGCCGCGCCCGCTCCACCACCCGCAGATGCACCGGGGTGCCGTCACCGGCAGCAGGTGTTCGTGCCCCGGACCATTCGGAGACGGCCTGGCGGTGCGTGCCGCCCAACTCGCCGACGACGGTGGCAGGGGCGGCGGTCGCCTCGCCGACGAGGGTCTCGAAGAGCTGCGCGTAGGCGCTCACCGTACCGGCGTCGAACCGCTCCGGGTCGAAGTGCAGGGCACCTTCCAGCAGCCCACCCACCTCGCCGATCTGCACGCGCAGCGGGAACTGTCCGACCTGCTGCCGCACGGGGAGCGGCTCGACCTCGTAGCCGGCGACCCGCACGAGACCGAGCCCGCCGAACAGCGCCTTCGTTCCGTAGGCGAGCCGCTCCGGCTCGAACTGGAAGCTGACCTGGTAGAGCGACTGCCCGGAGAGCGCGGACCCGGGCGAGAGCCGGCCGAGGACGGTCGGAGTGGGCAGCGCCTGGTGGCGTACGGCTCCCACCAGGGCGGCATGCGTGTCGGCCAGAACGGCCTCGAAGGTGGCACCGGAGGTGACGGGGGTGCGCAGGAGAAGGGAGTTGGTGAAGTAGCCCACCGTGTCCCGAAAGGCCTTCTTGCGTCCCTCGGTGGGGAACCCGACGAGGACGTCGTCGCGTCCGGTGAGCTTGTGCAGGAGGACGTTGAAGGCGGCGAGGAGGACGGTGGCGGTGGAGGTGCCGGTCCGCTCAGCGGTGTCCCGCACACGGGCGGCGACGGCAGCGGAGATGCTGACCCGGGCGTAGGCGGGAGCACCCGCGTCGCCGGGCGGGCAGGGAGCCGTGGCGGGAAGCCCTTCGAGGGAGAAGGTGCAGTCGGCGAGGCGCTCGGCCCAGTAGCGGCGCATCGGGTGGGACCGCCGGCTGTCGAGAAACCTGCGTTCTGCCGCGACATGCGTGGCGAACGAGCTGTCGGGTTCTGCCGGCGAAGGGACGCCGGCCCCCTCTCCGCGGTAGTGGGCGAGAAGTTGCTCCAGAAGCAGGAAGCAGGAGGTGAGGTCGCCGGCGACGTGGTGCAGAACGAGATGCAGCGTCGTGGCATCGGCCTCCTGGTACACGAAGAACCGGGCCGGCGCCTCCTTGCCCAGGACGAACGGAACCTCGTAGTCCTCGGCCGCGAACCGCAGCAACTCGTCCCGCTCGACCCCGGGAACCTCACGTAGCGCGAAGGGGGGTACGGCAGCGCCCCAGCGCTGCACGTATCCGTCCTCCCCCTCGGCTACGACTCCGGTGAGCACCGGATGGCGACGGCAGACTGCGTCCCAGCCGCTGCGCAGCCGGGCGACGTCCAATCGCTCCTGCACGCGGGCTGTCGCAGCCAGGTGATAGGCCGGTGACGCGGGGGCGAGTTCCTGAAGGAAGAACAGCGACGCCTGCCCCACGGAGAGCGGAACGTCGCGGTATGCGCCGTCCCCCGGGTCCATGGAGACCTGCGACCGGTCTCCCGTCCCGTCACGTCTCTCACCCTGGTACGCAGCCGTCATCGCGGAACCCCCCGAAACATGCACAGCAGTGACAATCTTTCGCCACAACGGACAGGCCACTGTGGGCTTACGGTCCGTCACGTGTCAAGCAGAAAACTGTCACGAAACCTGTCATGGGCAGTTCCACTAGGAACGCTCAATTTCCTTCCTTGAAGGGCCAGTTCGACTGTCACGAACGCGCCAAGCTCTCCTGACATGATGTTGACGAAGGGAGTCATGTCGAGGCGCTGTCCGTGACAGTCACACACCACTTGCGGCTAAGGTGGTGATCGGGGCGGGGGGTACGAGCGCAGCGACACCGGGAAGAAGGCGGCGGCCAGCCGGATGAACCACACGACCGACCAACCCGCCTTCGGCCGCAGACTCCGTCAACTCCGCATACAACGCGGCATGTCACAGGCGGAGCTGGCACGGGACGAAGTGTCGGCGAGCTACATCTCGCTGGTGGAAAGCGGTCGACGGTCCTGCAACGAGGCGATGGCCGCGCTCTTCGCCAAGCGGCTGGAGGTCTCGCTGGAGGCACTCACCGCAGCCGAGGACCCGGAGCAGCACCGCAACCGACGACTCGATCTGACCGGGCGGCTGCTGACGGCCCGGGCGTTGCGCCATGACGGCGATCTGGACACGGCGGTGGTGCGGCTGCACCTCCTCTCCCGCGAGCCGGTCGGCCCTGCGGAGGAGGACGTCGTCTGGGAAGCCGCATGGGAGCTCGGCGAGGTCCTGGAGGCACTGGGCCGCCTCACCGAACAGCACGGCGTACTGGAACGACTGGCGGAAGAGCCGTTGACACGGGAGTCGTCTCGGCTCTCCACCCGCGTGTCCACCGCGCTGTCCCGCAACCGGCGTCGACGCGGTCGCCCCGGGGAAGCCGTACGCGCGGGGGAGCGCGCCGTGACCGCGGCTGCGGAACTCCCCCCGGCGGAGCACGAACGCGTCGCGGCACACCTCGAACTGCTCCTCGGTTACGGGGACAGCGGCGAACTGGAGAACGCCGAGCGGCTCGCCGCCTCGCTGGAGAAGATCGTCGAGGACGTGCCGTCGCGGCAACTGCGTGGTCACGTCCAGTGGGGCCTGAGCAGCACCTGCTTCCTCCTCGGCAGGGTCCCGGACGGGGTGCGCTGGCACGAACGTTCCCTCACCTGCCTGCGGCCCGAAGCGGACCTGTCGGCGTGGGCCCGCGTCTGCCTGGCCTCGGCGGTCCTGCGCATGGAGAACGACCCGTCTCGCGAGGCGCCGGAAGCGGCGGCAGCACTCCTTGCCCGCGCACGTCAGGCGCTGGAACTGATCGGCAGCCCGCGCGACCTCCATGACCTCGGCGTCGGTGAGGCCCGACTGGCGCTCTGCCGACGGCAGCCGGACAGGGCACTCGGACTGCTGGAACCCCTCGTCGCGGCGGACAGGGCGCCGGAACCGTCCGCCGACGAGGGCGTGTGCCTGCTGCTCGCCGCCCGCGCCCACCGCATGGCCGGCGACCTCCCCAGGGCCCACGAGCGCTACCGCGAAGCCGCTCGGGCCCTGGACGACGTGGGCGCCTATCGCAGGTCGGCGCAAGCATGGCGCGAGTTGAGCGACATGCTGGCCGCCGACCGGGCGGACGGCCCCTGACCTCTGGACGAGGAGGGGTGGGGGTGGAGCGCCGTCGAGGCGGGGACGTGGAACCGCAAACCGGGCCGGTCTTCGGTCTTCGCAAGCCCTACCAGGGACGGTCGAAGTCCCAGGTGTACAGCGCGGTGAACGGAGTCGCGGAGGCGACGGCGGCCCTACCGCCCTCGACGGGAAGATCGCGGAGATGCACCTCCATGATGCCGCCGTCGAACGGCAGCGGTACCGGCACCGTACCCGCACCCTCCTCGATCAGGACCCCCACCTCGGACTGACGGATGCGAAGGCCGTGCCCGGCCGCCCGCAACACCGCCTCCTTCCGGGCCCAGAGCGCGAGGAAGAACGCGTGCCTGGACGAGAGGGAGAGGCGACGCAGGAGGTCCTGCTCCCACCGGGTCAGCGCCAGGTGCAGACTCTCGTCGTAGAGAACGGAGCCCGACTGCAGGTCGACACCGACGTCCGCGTGGCGGGAGAACACGGTCAGCAGGGTGTCTCTGCTGCGCACCGCGCCGCACCAGAGTCCGGCTCCCACCGGGCGTACCCGCCCGGCCAGCAGGCGCTCCGGTGCGGTGCCGGTCGCCTGCGCACCCAGCATGTGGCTCAGCACACGGCGGAGCGTGCGGCCTGCGTCGGCGTGTGACGCGCCCTCCAACGAGGCCCGGACGACGTGCAGTTCCCCGCAGATCGGCGCGGTGCCGCGAGGGGGTGCGCTCCAGCCACTCATCGGTACCGATCTCCTCTGCGGCCCCGGAATCCACGAACACACTCCCGCGCGGCGACGCCGCGCCGGTTCCGGAGGCAGGGCGGCGCACCGTACGGCGATGCCGCCCTGCCCCGGCTCAGTCGTGCGCGACGGAGGGCGCCTTCGCGAGCCAGCGGGGCTCGCGCCACGCCCGGTCGCCCAGCAGGGCGAGAGCGGCCGGCAGCAGCACACCGCGGATGAGCGTCGCGTCGAGCAGGATGGCCACGGCCAGCCCCACTCCCAGCTGCTTCATCTCCAGCGTCGACAGCGTGGCGAAGACCGCGAACACCGCGACCATGATGACGGCGGCGGTGGTGACCACGCCTGCCGAGGTGAGAATGCCGTGCCGGATGGCCTCGCGCGGCGATCCCTCCCGGCGCACCCCCTCACGCACCCGGCTGAGCACGAAGACGTGGTAGTCCATCGACAGACCGAAGAGAACCACGAACAGGATCAGAGGAAGCCACGAGACGACCGCGCCGTTCGACTCGAACCCGAGAAGCCCCTCCGCCCACTCGTTCTGGAACACGAGCACCAGCACGCCGTAGGCGCTGACCACGGACAGCACGTTCAGCACGCCCGTGACCAACGCGAGGAGCGGAGAGCGGAACGCCAGAAGCATGATCGCGAGGCAGAGCAGCATGACGAAGCCGATCACCAGCGGCAGCCGGTCCTCCAGCGTGGCCGAGAAGTCGACGGTGAAGGCGGTCGCACCGCCCACGGCCCACGTGCCGAGGTCCTGCCCCTGCAGCGCCGCCGGCGCCAGCTCGTCACGGAGCAGGTCCAGCGTCTCGCGCGCCTCGGTACCCCCTGCCTCGCCCTCGACGTGCAGCTCCAGGCGGGTGACCGTGCCGTCCTCGGAGAGCGCCAGGTCCGGTTCTCCGCCTCCCACGAACCGCCCGGTGTCCACCGCATCCTGGTGCAGCCCCGTCAGCAACCGCTCCACCTCGGGGGCCCGCGTCTCGGCGGCCTCGACCACGACGGCGTGCGCCGTGCCTTCGCTGGGGAAAGCCTCGACCACCCGGTCGTACGTCTGCATGATCGCGTAGTCGCGCGGCAGGTCCTCGTCACCGGGCATCTTCAGCTTCATGTCGAGCGCCGGGTAGGCCAGCGCGAGCATCGCCAGCACACCGGCGAGGAGGGCGGCCGCCGGCAGCTTCAGCACCGGGCGCAGCACCGCCGACCAGAACCGGCTCTCTCGGTTCACCTTGGTCCGCCGCCACAGGAGCGGGATGCGGGGGCGATCGATCCGGTCGCCGAGGGCCGCCAGTGCGGCAGGCAGCGCGGTCAGCGAGCCGAGCACGGCCACCGCCACGACGAGGATGGTGCCCAGCGCCAGGGAGGAGAAGAGCATGCTGCCGGAGAGGAACATGCCGGCCATGGCCACCATCACCGTGACGCCGGAGACCAGCACGGCCCTGCCGGAGGTGGCGGCCGCGATGCTCAGGGCCACTTCGGGTTCCCGGCCCGCCGCGCGTTCCTCGCGCTGCCGGCGCAGGTAGAACAACGAGTAGTCCACCCCGACCGCGAGGCCCATGAGCAGGATGAGGCTCGCCTGGTTCTCGTCGACCGGCAGCAGCAGCGAGGTCACGCCGGACAGCCCCAGCGCGAACACCACGGCCGTGACGCCGAGCAGGACCGGGATGCCGGCAGCGAGCAGCGCACCGAAGGCGACCAGCAGGATCAGCAGCGTCAGCGGCACACTGATGTACTCCGCCCGCTGGAAGTCGGCCTGCAGGTGCGTGCTCAGCTCACGTGTCAGGGAGCCCTTGCCCAGCTGCTCGACCCGCAGAGCGGGGTGGTCCTCCCCCACCGCTTCGGTGGCCTTCAGCATCGGCTCCACCGCGACCTTGGGGCTCAGGTCCTCCTCCGACCCCTTCTGCTCCAGGTCCATCCGGACGGGCAGCAGCACGCTCCGGCCGTCCTCCGCAGGCACCGGCTCGCCGACCGACCGCACCGTGTCCACCTGGGCGTAGCGGTCGCGGAGGGCGCCGACGACCTCTTCTGCCTGCGCGTCCGCGAGGTCGCCCTTCCGGGCCTGGATGAGGACGTTCTCCACACCGTCGTCGGCGAAATCGGCGTTGTCCAGCAGCCGTTCCGCGACCGCGGACTGCCCGGTCAGACCGTCCGCGTCCTCCTGGGACTGCACCCCGGTCAGGAGGCTGGCCCCGTACGCCAGCACGACGAGAGCAACCCACCCGATCAGGGTGAGTCTGCGGTGCGCCATGCTCCACGCGGCAGTCCGTTCCACGAGACCGCGGGCCGGACGGGGGCCCGGAGGCGTCGCATCGGGCGCCGTCTCCGAGGCGCCCGTTCTACTGGTCAGGGCCATCTCAGCACTCCTTCTCCGGTGAACATCCTGTGACGCTACGCAGTTGCTCACCGCCTGTCGGGCGTGCCGGCACCCACCTCCCGGTAGTGCTGGCACCACCTCAGGAAGGCGCGTCTGCACGCTCGGAGAGGCGGGGAGAGCCGCCTTATGCTCCTTCAGCAGACGGGTCGACCCGACGCCACGTATCCGGCGGGCGAACGGGAGGCCGGATCCGACGACGTTACGGAGGCACCGTGATACTGAGACCTCCGCGGCTGGGGGGCGGCCCCCTTCGCCTGGCACGCGGCCTTCTGGGCCGGGAGAGCCGCGACGATGTGGTGCATGTACTCGGCACCCTCGCGCTCTCGCCCCTCTATGTGCTCCCGGCGGTGCTCTTCCTGAGCGGGGTGGCGCTGACGCCGGTGTTCCTCATCGGACTGCCCCTGCTGCCGGTCGCGATGGTGCTGGCGGGTCTGGTGGCGCGCGCCGAACTGGCCCGCCATCGCCTGCAGCCGGCCACCTCGGCCCCCGCCCCGGAGGGGGCGGGGGCGCCACCCGGCTGGCGGGACCGTGTGGCGGGGCTGTTCGGCCGCCGCTCCTGGAAGCGCCTGGGTTTCAGCGCCGCCCTCTCCCTGTGGGGACTCGGGGCCGGGGCGGTGGTGGTCACCCTGCTGGCCTCGGGCGCGCTGCTGGCGCTGCTGCCGCTCCTCTTCCCGCTGCTGCCGGCCGGCTCGACCGTGCTGGGGCTGGACGCCACGTCCCCCGTCGTCGCCTTCGCCGCCTGCCTGCCCGGACTGGCCATGCTCTCCGCCGGATGGAAGCTGCCCCGCCATCTGGTGCACGCCGAGGTGCACCTGGCGTCGCGGCTGCTGGGCTCGGGCACCGTGGACCACCTGGTACGGCGGGTGCTCGACCTGGAGGACAGCCGGTCGCGCATGGTCGACGCCGCCGAGGAGGAGCGCCGTCGCATCGAGCGCAACCTGCACGACGGAGCCCAGCAGCGGCTGCTGTCGGTGGCGATGACGCTGGGCCGCGCCAAGTCCCGCTTCGCCCGCGACCCCGAGAAGGCCCTGCTTCTCCTCACCACCGCACACGAGGACGCCAAGGCCGCCATGCAGGAGCTGCGCGACGTGACGCGCGGCCTGCACCCGGCCGTCCTCCAGGAGCAGGGGCTGGAGGCCGCGCTGCTGTCGGTCGCCGCCCGCAGCCCGGTCCCCGTCGACCTCCGCGTGCAGCTCACCGAGCGTTGCTCCCCCCGGGCGGAGGCGGTGGCCTACTACGTGATCTCCGAGGCGCTGACCAACGTCGCCAAGCACGCCGCCGCCGACGCCGTGACCGTGAAGGTGCTGCGTCAGGGTGACCTGCTGCGCATCGCCGTCGCGGACGACGGGATCGGCGGCGCCGAACCCGCACGGGGCACCGGGCTGCGCGGCCTGAGCGACCGGGTGCACGCCGTCGACGGCCATCTGACCTGCACCAGTCCCTTCGGCGGACCGACCGTCGTCGACGCAACCATCCCGTGGGAGGCGTGAGCACCCTTGCTCTCCGTCGTCATCGCCGAGGACTCGGTGCTGCTGCGCACCGGGCTCGCCAAGCTGCTGGCCGACGAGGACATCGACGTGGTCGGCCAGGCGGGCGACGGCGACGAACTCCTCTCTCTGGTCGCCGACCTCGACCCCGACCTGTGCCTGGTGGACGTGCGGATGCCGCCCACCCACACCGACGAGGGGCTGCGGGCCGCGCTGACCCTGCGTGCCGCCGAGCCGCGGCGACCGATCGTCGTCCTCTCCCAGTACGTGGAGGCGAAGTGGGCCGGCAGACTCCTCGCGCACGGCAGCGAAGGACTCGGCTACCTGCTGAAGGACCGGGTGGCCGACGTCGACGAGTTCGTCGCCACGCTGCGCCGGGTGGCCGCCGGCGGGACGGCGCTGGACCCGGACGTGATCAGTCAGATCTTCGCCGGAACCCGCACGCCCGACAGCCTCGGGTCACTGACCGCCCGGGAGACGGAGGTGCTGGGGCTGATGGCCGAAGGGCTGAGCAACAGCGGACTCGCGAAACGCCTGTTCATCACCGAACGAGCGGTGGAGAAGCACATCCGGTCCATCTTCACCAAGCTCGACCTGCTGCCCGGCGAGGAGGAACACCGGCGCGTCCGCGCCGTACTCCAGTACCTCGACGCGGCCACCGCCCGCTGACGCTAGGAGCGTGACATGGACAAGACCCTGGCCCCGGAGGGCCGCACCGCACCGAGCGGCCCACCGCAGAGCCGGAGCAGGCGGGGACGCGCCCTTCGGTGGCTCGGCGCCCTCGTGGCTCTCGGCCTGGTGCTCGGCGCAGGCGCCTTCCTGCTGGGCAAGATGCTCACCCGCACGGACCACTCCGCAGCGACCTTCGACGAGCGCGTCGACCGGGTCGAGCTGATCGTCGACAGCGGCGATCTGACCGTCACCAGGGCGGACGCGGGCTCGGAGGTCTCCCTGGAACGCAGCATGCTCAAGTCGTTCCGCTCGCCGGAGGAATCCGTCGAGCGCGAGGACGGCACCCTGCGCATCACCACCGGCTGCGAGGACGGCTGGGGCGAGTGCGCCTCCGACTACGCTCTCAGGGTCCCCGCCGACACACCGGTAACCCTGCGGACCAGGCTCGGCGACGTGCGGGTCACCGGCCTCACCGCCTCCGTCGAGGCCCGCACCGACGCCGGCTCCGTCGAACTGACCGACGTGCGGGGCGACGAGGTCGTCGCCTACGGCAAGACCGGCGGCGTCGTCCTCGACGGTGTGCGGTTCCGCACGGCCGAAGCCGGATCGAAGCTGGGCGACGTCCGGCTCGACGTCGTCGACGACTTCGACGCCCTCAGCGCCACCAGCAAGACCGGCGACGTGACCGTGTCCCTGCCGGAGGAGGCCGGGCCGTACGCCGTGACCGCCACCTCCGAGCTGGGCGACGAGAAGGTGACCGCGCAGCGCGATTCCTCCGCCTCCTCGAAGGTCGAGGCGACCACGTCCATCGGCGACGTGACCGTTCGGGCAGGCTGAAGCCCGGACGGACCGGCCTACCGACGGCGGGGCCCGCGGACGCGTGGCCCCGCCGCCCCACGCGGGTCACTCCAGCCGGAAGTCCATGTCCGCCGGGACCTCCTCGACATCCATCTGGGCCTTCTGCAGCGACCCCGCGTGGTCCCAGTTGACGGACTGCCAGGAGGTGAACTGGTCCAGCACCCAGATGCCCGACTGCCGACTCCCGTTGCCGGACATCCCGTTACCGCCGAACGGCAGGTGGGCCTCCGCGCCGACCGTCGAGTTGTTGATGCTGAGCATGCCTGCCGAACAGCGCTCGCGGAAACTGAACGCGGTAGCGGGGGAACGGGTGTACAGCGCCGCAGAGAGCCCGTACCCGTGGCCGTTCGCCAGCTCGACCGCCTCGTCGAGGTGGTCGAAGACCGCCACACCCACCAGCGGGCCGAACGTCTCCTGCCGGTACAGGGCGTCGTCCTGCCGGACTCCGTCCACCACGGTCGGGTGGACGTACACACCGATGTCGGGGTCGCCCACGAACCCCTTGCGCGGCTGCTGCGAGGTGATGCGCCCGGTGGCCGTCGACCCCGCCGGCGTGTGGTGGCCCTGCACGAGGTCGAGGCTCTTCAGGAAGTCCTCCAGGTAGCGCTCTCCGATCAGCGGCCCGTAGAAGACGTCCTGGGTCGGGTCGCCGACCACGAGGTTCTCCGCGGCCCGGACGAACGACTCCATGAAACGGCCGTGGACCGCACGGTGGACGAAGGCCGTCCCCATGGAGGTGCAACGCTGCCCGGCGGTTGCGAAGGCACTGAACAACGCCCCCTGCACGGCCAGCTCGAGATCCGCGTCCTCCGCGACGACCAGCGGGTTCTTGCCGCCCAGCTCGAGGCACGGAGCCTGGAGGTGCCGTCCGGCAAGTTCGGCGACCCGCCGCCCCACTGCCGTCGAACCAGTGAAGCCGATCTTCTGCACGAAGCCCTCGTCGAGCGCCTCCTCCAAGCCGGCGTAGGCCGTGGTCCCGTCGGTGTGCACCACGCGCAGCACATCGTCGGGCACACCACCGGCCCGGAAGAGAGAGGCAAGGGCGTCCGCGACGGCCATCGCCGATTCGGACGGCTTCCACACCACCGTGTTGCCGCACAGCAGGGCCGGGACGAGGTACCACGCGGGAACCGCCGCCGGGAAGTTCGCAGCCGTCACCACCACCGCCGTACCCAGCGGCTTCCGGTAGGTGAACAGGTGCTTGTCCGGCATCTCGCTGGGCACGGTCTGGCCGTACAGCCGGCGCCCCTCACCGAGGAAGAAGTCGCAGGTGTCGATGACTTCCTGCACCTCGCCGAGCGCCTCCGCGTAAGGCTTGCCCACCTCACGGGTGACGACTCGGGCAAGCGCCTGCTTGTTCGCCTCGACCAGCCGGCCCACGTTCGCCAGGACCCTGCCCCGCTGCGGTGCCGGCCGGCGCGCCCACCCTGCCTGCGCCTCGTGCGCGGCTCGCGCGGCGGCGACGAACTCCTCCGTGCCGGCCAACCGCCGCTCGGCGACGACGTCGGTCAGATCAGCCGGATTGACCGACGTCCAGGGAGTCGCCGGGCCGGCGGGCGGAGTAGTCGGAGGTCTCATGACGTCCTTTCGGTCGTCGCGGCTCGACCGCGAACAGAAGATCGAAACATCGCATTCTGGCACCGGCGGGACAGCGCCGACACCGGAACGCATCAGTCCGGGGCCTCTCCCTGAAGACTTCCTGTACAGGCCCACCACGACCCTGCCTTCGCTCGTGCCACCGGTCCCCGGGGCGTAACCTGGCGCCCGGACGACGAGCCCCGGCCGCTCACGGCGTTCCGTCCCCCGAGAGCGGGACGCGCGAGCACCTGCGAGACGGCTTCCGGGTGGTCCACCGCCCGGTCCGGCACGCGCCTTCGCCGGCGAGACCCGACGGGCGGTCATCGTCCCCGACCCTTCGCACAAGGAGTGATCCTCTTGCTCGAGCGCACCGTCGTCGTGGGTGCCCGGAGCGGGCTGCACGCCCGCCCCGCCGCGCTGTTCGTCCAGGCCGCCACCCGCCTGCCCGTGCAGGTGAACGTCGCCCGGGACGGCAGGCCGCCGGTCAGCGCCCGCAGCCTGCTGTCCGTCCTCTCCCTGGGGGCCGGGCACGGGGATGCGGTGATCCTCTCGGCCGAGGGGGAGGGCGCGGAGGCGGCCGTCGACGAGCTGGCGCGGCTGGTCGCGTCCGACCTCGACGCCAAGGAGTAGCCGTGGGCGCCGTGTCGAGGGGAATCGGCGTGGGCGGCGGCACGGCCGCAGGGCCGGTGGCCAGGATGGCGCCTCCCCCCGGGATTCCCGCGCCGCGCACCGTCCCGCCGGGCGAGGTCGCGGCCGAGGCGGACGCCGTACGCCAGGCGCTGGCACAGGTGACCGCCGACCTGGAACGACGTGCCTCCGCGACTTCCGGCGAAGCCGCCGAAGTGCTCACCGCACAGGCCATGATGGCCGGCGACCCGTCACTCGCCGACCGGGCGGCGGACCTCGTCCGCGACGGCTCGGACGGGCCGCACGCCCTGACCGCCGCGTTCGGCGCGTTCCGTGCGGCGCTGGAGGCGGCGGGCGGTGTCTTCGCCGAACGCGTCGCGGACCTGGACGACCTGCGGGACCGGGCCGTCGCACGCTTCCTGGGGCTCCCCATGCCCGGCCTGCCCGAGCCCGGCCACCCGTACGTGCTGGTGGCCGACGACCTCGCCCCGGCGGACACGGCGCTGCTCGACCCCTCGACGGTCCTGGCCCTGCTCACCGTGCGCGGCGGCCCCACCAGCCACACCGCGATCCTGGCCCGCATCCTCGGCATCCCCGCCGTGGTCGGCTGCGCCGGGGCGGCCGAACTGGCCGACGGCCGCACGGTGCTGGTGGACGGCACCGCGGGCACCGTAGAGACCGACCCGTCCCCGGAGGCCGTCGCCGCGGCCGCCGACCGTGACGACCGCGCGCGCCGCGCGGCGGAGGCGGTCGCCGGCCCCGGTCGTACCGCGGACGGACACCCGGTCGCGCTGCTGGTCAACCTCGGCGGCCTCGCCGAACTCCCCGCGGCGGCGGCCGCCGACAGCGAGGGCGTCGGACTCTTCCGCACCGAGTTCCTCTACCTGGACCGCGACCGCGCGCCCGGTCTGGAGGAGCAGACGGCCGCCTACCGCGAGGTGTTCGCCGCCTTCGCCGGGCGCCGCGTCGTCGTCCGCACCCTCGACGCGGGCGCCGACAAGCCACTGCCGTTCGCCACCGCTGCGGACGAGCCCAACCCGGCCCTCGGCGTGCGCGGCCTCCGTACGGCCGCCCGCGACCCGCAGCTGCTGGAGACGCAGCTCGCCGCGATCTCGGCGGCCGCCGAGGACTCCGGCGCACGGGTGTGGGTGATGGCGCCCATGGTGTCCCTGCCGAGCGAGGCCGCCGACTTCACCACCCGCGTCCGCGCCCACGGCCTGCCCGTGGCCGGCGCCATGGTGGAGGTCCCCTCGGCCGCGCTGCGCGCCCGGAACCTCGCCGGACCCTGCGACTTCCTCAGCATCGGCACCAACGACCTGGCCCAGTACGCCCTCGCCGCCGACCGCACCCTCGGCAGCCTCGCCGAACTCCTCGACCCGTGGCAGCCGGCCGTACTCGACCTGGTTGCCATGACCGCCGAGGCGGGCGCCGCGCGGGACCTCCCCGTCGGCGTCTGCGGCGAGGCCGCGGCCGACCCGGCGCTGGCCCTGGTCCTCGTGGGCCTCGGCGTCACCAGCCTCTCCGCCGCGCCCGGCTGCCTCCCCGCCGTGCGCGCCGCCCTCGCCGCCCACTCGCTGGACCGCTGCCGTCACCTCGCCCACCTGGCCCGCACCGCCCCCGACGCCTCCTCGGCCCGCACGGCGGTCCTGACCGCCCTGGCCGACTGACGCCCGCACGGCGGAACCCCGGCCCGCCCCCACCGTTCACGCCGGCGGGTGCGGGCTCAGCGGCAGAGCTTCCTCAGGGTGCCGTCGAAGTCGGGAAACTCCCGCGAAGCCGATTCGGCCACGCGGACGGCCGACCTACGGCTGTCCCCCGCGAACCGTTCCGCGACCGCAGCCAGTTGCCGGTTGGGGCGCGGAGCCCTGCCGCCGCGGTCGTACGAGGTGGCTGCTTCCGCGGGACCGAGCCCGTCGGCGAGGAGCCACAGAAGGTCGGGCAGGTTGCGCGCCACGACGCCGGTCTCTCCCTCGGAACCGAGGAAGACGACCGGTTGGTCGCCCAGGCTTCGGTGGGGGCGGACGAGCCAGAACGCGGCGTAACCCCCGGTGCCGTCCTGGCCGAACACGCGGAAGTCGTCTCCGCGCAGATCGGGATTCCCGGTCCACGCGCGAAACCAGTCGGTCGTCTCCTCGGCGGGCAGGAACGCGGTGAAGGGTTCGAAGTCGACGCCCTCACCCTCGTCGTAGTCGAAGGGGACCGCCATCGCGGCCGCGAGGGCCGGAGGGAACCGGCGATCGTCGGGACGGCTGCGTGCGCCCGGCGGTTGCGGCAGGAGCGTGGTCCGCAGCCGGTCGACCGTCGCGCGCCAGGATGCGCCTCCCGATGCGGTCCAGAGGTCCATCAGCTCGGAGGGCTCGGTCACGACCCGGTCGAGGGCGCGGCGGGCCAGTTCGCGCAGAGCGGTGACATCGGGCAGGGGCGCTTCCGGCGCATAGGCCGACTCGGCAGGTGCCCCCTCGGGGCACTGGGCCGCGACGAGGGCCGCCGCGGCCACGGCGGCCTCGGACTCCGGTGCTTCGAGGTAGCCCCCGGTGTCCACCACACGCTGGAGCGCGTCCCGGATGACGCTCTCCCGTTCGCTCGTTGCCGCCTCGTCGACGTCGCCGCAGAAATCCGCTGCGGTGTCGTTGTCGAAGGGGCCGACGTCCCAAGTGCCCATGGATCTCTCCTGCTTCGTGGTCCGACGGGCATCCTGACAGGAGCCACCGACAACGCGTGCCGGTCGGACCGGGCGTCGGCCCGGCCGTCCGGGGGGTGTGGGGCGGCGCGACGGGCGACTACCGTTGCCCGGGTGCAGGACATCGACGGCCTGAACGGGTCCCTCCTGGTGAAGCGTGGCTCGGCCACGGCCCTGCAGGTGTCGAACGGCGCCGCCGACACGGAGGCGGGGACGGCCTGCACGCCGGACACGCGGTTCCAGATCGCGTCGGTGAGCAAGCAGTTCACGGCGGCCGCGGCCATGCTCCTCGTCGAAGAGGGGGCCTTGGCGCTGGGGGCGCCGATCGCCGAGTGGCTGCCCGGCTGCCCGCGCCGTTGGCGGGAACTGACCCTGCACCAGCTCCTGACCCACACCTCGGGCCTGGGGCACTGGTGGGAGCTGACCGGCTTCGACGTCACCAGGCCCGGGACCGCCGAGGAGTTCCTCGGCCTCTTCGCGGAGGTACCGCTGCGCAGCGCGCCCGGTACCGCGTGGCACTACAGCTCGCCGGGCTACCTCCTGGTGGCGCAGCTCATCGAACAGGTCAGCGGCCGCCGCTATGCGGACTTCCTCGACGAGCGCATCCTGCTCCCGCTCGGCATGGAGGCCACGTGCGCCGGCGCGCCCCCGCCGGGAGGTGCCGCACACGGCTACCAACGCGGCCGACGGATCGACGTGGAAGCGTTCGCGGCCATGCCCGGGGCCGGGGACATATGGTCGACCGTGGGCGATCTGGCGCGGTACACGTCCGCGTTCAACGCCGGCCGCGTCGTCTCGCCCTCCTCGCGCGAGGCGATGACCGCCGCCGGGGTTCCGGCCGCGGGCGACGCGGGCGCCGACGGTCCCGTGGTCATCGACCGCTACGGGTACGGCTACTGCCTCGGCACCCTGGCCGGCCGTCCGGCGCGCTTCCACCCCGGCGACAATCCCGGATACCACTCACTCCTGGCGTGGCTCCCCGAGCTCGACGCCACCCTCGTGATCCTGTGCAACGACGAGGACGCGAGCGTCGACGACGTCCTGTGGCAGATCCTCCCCGCGCTGACGCCCGGCCCGTAGGACGCGGTCCGCCCTCGGCTCCCCGCCGAGGGCACCGGTGCCGTCGAAGCCGCGACGTTCCGGCGGGACCGCGGCTGCCTCACCCTCCTGGGGCCACCAGGAGCGCCCCGCCCATGAGAAATCCCGCCCGATCTGCTGATCGGACGGGATCTTCGTGTCGTGGTGCTGGGTGGACCTGAGGGGATTTGAACCCCTGACCCCCTCGTTGCGAACGAGATGCGCTACCGGACTGCGCTACAGGCCCTTGCGACGGGTGAAACCTTAGCATCACCGCCGGGCCGGGTGGAAATCCGAGGCCGGAACCGGTGGGGCGGGGGTGGGGCGAGGTCGCGGGCGGGTCACTCGTTGGCCGCGCGGGGGCGGTCCTTGTCGGCCATCTGGTCGAACAGCGGTGTCCGGTCCCGCCGGGCACGGGACGACGGCGGCCGTGCGGCGGCCTGGTCGGCGTCCGCTGCCGCGCCCGAAGTGGCACCCGAACCCGAACCGGCGGACGAAGCCGTGGTGGAGCGGGCGGAACTCCAGGCGTCCGGGGTGTCGAGGTCCACGCCGCGGGCGGTGCGGGGGGCGACGGGGGCGTTGACGTAGGTGGGCAGGGGCACGGGGACCGGCTCCCAGCCCTCACCCTCGGGCTGCTCGCGCACGCGGCCCCGCTCCTGGTCGACCCACTCGGCGTGGTCGGTCTGCTCCACCAGGGCGCGCCGGTCCGCCGCCGGCGAGCGTTCCGAGGCGGGCGCCTGGGAGGTCGACCGGTGAGCCTCGGACACCGGAGCCGGGTGGGCGGGGTGGGTGGGCTCCGTGTGCACGCGGGTGGGCTCGGGCTCCGCGGGCGGCACCTCGTGGGTGCCGGTGCGCCCGCGCCGCTCGCGCAGGTGCGCGGCGGCCTGCTCGGCGCGGCGTCGGTCCATGGTGACGTGGAAGCGGCGCCGTTCCGTGGTGCGCAGGTGGGCGATGTAGGCGCTGAGGAGCGCGGCGGGGGCGGCGGGGGCCCAGAGGAACGCGACGCCGCCGACCGCGGCGACGACCGCGCCGACGGAGAAGCAGAGGAAGAGGAGCATGGTGGTGCGCCGGCGGCGGGCGAGGACCTGGGCGCGCTTGCTGCGCTCGGCGGCCTTGCGGCCGGCCGGGGTCCGGCCGCCGGCGGGCCGGCGGCCCTCGGCAGGACGGCGCTCGGGCGCGGGGGCACGGCGAGCCTCGCGACCGGCGGCCTTCCGGTCGGCCGGGCTGCGCCCCGGGGAGCGGCTGTCCGCGGCGTCGGGGGGTTCGTGGACCATGGTCCTGGGTTCGGCGAAGGCCCGGAAGTCGACCGCTTCGCCGGTCGCGTCCTCCGGGTCGTTCCCGTCCGCGTCGTCATCGTCGGAGGCCACCTCGGCGACGTCCGCCTCGCGCCGCTCCGCCTCCTTCGCGTAACGGCGTTCCATCGCCGCCTTTCCGGACAGCAGCCGGATGGCGGTGCTGAAGCGTTCCGTCGGACGCGCCTCGTTCAACTCGTCCTGCCGGCGGAGCCACATGGGCACCAGGTAGGCGGCCCAGGCCCCGACGATGACTGCGTAGATGAGGCCACTGCTGCTCACCCTCACACGGTAGAGGGGATCGCGGGCGGGCATCTGCAGAATCGCGCGGTGTGTCGCACGATCTTGCTGATCTCACGATCCTTTTACGTGATTTCACCCATCCCGACCGGCCCATGTGCCGGACCGATGGAGAATTCACGCCTCTTTCGCGCCGCCCGTAATTCGAAAACGCATTCTATTTGTGCGGCGTGGGAGGGACGTGGCGGCCGTGCCAGCGCGTGAGCAGGCCTTCCGGCACTTCCTCCACTGTGAGCGCATACACCAGATGGTCCCGCCAAGCACCGTCGATGTGCAGATAGCGGGGGCGCATGCCTTCCTCGCGGAAACCCAGTTTCTCCACCACGCGGCGGCTGGGCGCGTTCTCCGGCCGGATGCACACTTCCATGCGATGCAGCCCGACGGTGCGGAAACAGTGATCCGTCGCGAGGGCGACCGCGGTCGGCGTGACACCGCGCCCCGCGACCGCCTTGTCCACCCAGTAGCCGATGTGGCCCGAGCACATCGACCCCCAGGTGATGCCGGCGACGGTGAGCTGCCCGGCGAGCCGGCCCCCGTACTCGACGACGAACGGCAGCATCCGCCCGGCCTGCGCCTCGGCGCGCAGGTGCCGGACCATCTGGCGGTAAGTCGGACGGCGCGGCGGCTCGTGGCCGGGCGGAGCCGGCGGGATGGTGGCCTCCCAGGGGCGGAGCCAGTCGCGGTTGCGCTGGTTGATCTCCCGCCACGCCCGCTGGTCGCGCAGCCTTATGGGGCGGAGGACGGTCGGTCCGTCCGCCAGTTCTACCGGCCAGGGCGCGTTCAGCGGGGGTCGTCCCCTCTCGGGTGGTCGCCGCCGTGGATCTGGTCGACCGCGTGCACCAGCAGCCGTTCCAGTACGGCGAGACCGTCGCGTACGCCGCCCGAGGATCCGGGCAGGTTCACGATCAGTGTGCTCCCCGCGACGCCCGCCACGCCACGCGACAGGGCGGCGGTCGGGACCTTGGCGCGGCCCGCGTCGCGAATGGCCTCGGTGATGCCGGGGACCTCGTGGTCGAGGAGGGCGCGGGTGACCTCGGGTGTGCGGTCGGTCGGCGAGACGCCGGTGCCACCGGTCGTCAGCACCACGTCGTAGCGCGCGGCGACCGCCTCGCGGAGCGCCTCCGCGACGGGCTCGCCGTCGGGGACGACGCGCGGGCCGTCGACGGCGAAGCCCATCGCCCGCAGGCCCCCGGCCAGCAACGGGCCACCCTTGTCGGCGTAGACCCCGGCGGCGGCACGGTTGGACGCGGTGACCGCCAGGGCCCGGTACCGCGGGCCCTGGTCGGCGTGGCCCTGGTCGCCGTCGCCCGCGCCGGTCGCCTCCGCGCCCGTGGGCCCCGCGCCCGTCGGCCCCTCGGCGGCGACCTGCTCGCCGGCGGCTGCGGGCGCGTCGCGGTGCCAGTCGCCGGACTTGCCCCCTGTCTTCTCCTCCACCCGCACGTCGGTGACGACCGCGCCCTTGTCGACGGCCTTCACCATGTCGACCACGGTGAGCGCGGCGACCGACACGGCCGTCAGCGCCTCCATCTCCACACCCGTGCGGTCGGTCGTCTTCACCGTCGCGGTGATCTCCACCGCGTCGTCCGCCACGTTCAGGTCGACCTTGACGCCGGAGACGGCCAGCGGGTGGCAGAGCGGGATCAGGTCGGGGGTGCGTTTGGCGCCGGCGATGCCGGCGATGCGTGCGGTGGCCAGCGCGTCGCCCTTGGGGACGCCCTCGCCCCGCAGGAGTTCCACGACCCGCGGCGAGACCAGCACCCGTCCGGAGGCGCGTGCCGTACGGGCGGTGACGTCCTTGCCGGAGACGTCGACCATGCGTGCGGCGCCCGCGTCGTCGACGTGGGTGAGGTGGTGCTGCTCCGGGCTGGTCATCGTTCTCCGTCCGGTCCCGTCCGGTCGTGTGCGGCTGACACGGTACTCCTGCCCGCGCCGCCCGGAGACCGGAGCCCGCCCTCGGGCGGCGGACCGGGTACCCCGCTCAGTCGAGGAGCAGCACGTCGACCAAGTCGCCGGGGGCGACCTGTTCGGCGTCCTCGGGCACGACGAGCAGCGCGTCCGCCTGCGCGAGCGCCGCGATCAGGTGCGAGCCGGCGCCGCCGACCGCCCGCACGGTGCCGACGCCGTCCCCGCTCGCCGGCGGCTCGTACGCGCCGCGCAGGAACTGCCGCTTGCCGGCCGGGGAACGCAACGGCTCCTCACCCGCCAGACGCGCGCGGACGGGCGTGCGCGAGGCGGGCTCCAGCCCCATCAGCGTGCGCACCACCGGGCGGACGAACAACTCGAAGGAGACGTACGAGCTGACCGGGTTGCCGGGCAGGGCGAGCAGGGGCGTGCGGTCGGCGCCGATCAGGCCGAAGCCCTGCGGCTTGCCGGGCTGCATGGCCAGACGGCGGAACGAGACGCTGCCGTCCGGCCCCTCGATGCCGCCGAGCGCCTCCTTCACCACGTCGTACGCGCCGACGCTGACGCCGCCGCTGGTGACCAGCACGTCGGCGCGGATCAACTGGTCCTCGACGGTGGACCGCAGGACGTCGGCGTCGTCGGTCACCGCGCCGACCCGGTACGCCTCGGCACCGGCCGCGCGGGCGGCCGCGGCCAGCACGTAGCTGTTGGAGTCGTGGATCTGGCCGGGCCCCAGCTCCCGGCCGGGCGCCACGAGTTCGCTGCCGGTGGACAGCACCACGACCCGCGGCCGCGGCCGTACGGTCACCGACGCCCGGCCGATGGCGGCGAGCAGCCCGATCTGCGGCGGGCCGAGCACGGTCCCCGCCTTCAGCGCGACGGTCCCGGCCTGCACGTCGCTGCCGCGCGGCCGCACGTACTGGCCGGGCGTGACGGAGCGGTGCACCCGCACCTCGCCGCTCGCCGCGGCCGGGTCGGCGCTGTGCGCGGTCATGCTGTCGGCGGGACCGCCGCCGGTGCCGCCGTCGGTCCACTCGACCGGGACGACGGCCTCGGCGCCCGGCGGGAGTGCGGCGCCGGTCATGATGCGCGCGGCCTGGCCGGGCCCGACGCTGAGCGGCTCGTGGCTGCCGGCGGCGATGTCGCCGAGCACGGTGAGCACGGCCGGGTACTGCTCGGTGCAGCCCTCGACGTCCACGGGACGCACCGCGTACCCGTCCATCGAGCTGTTGTCGAAGGGCGGGAGGGACGCGGGGACGACGACGTCGTCGAGCAGCACGCAGCCCTGCGCGTCCAGCAGGTTCAGCTCGATCGGCTCCAGTGGACGGATGCCGCTCAGCACGTCCACCAGGTGCTCGTCGACGGACCAGATCTCACTCACCGCGTCTCACCGTGCCTCACCGCGACTCCTCGTGCGTCCTCATGCGGCCTCATGCGGCCGCCCTCGCTCCCGCCGTCCCGCCGGTCCCGGTCCAGGCCCGGCGGGTGACGGGGCCGCCGTTCAGCCGCCCATCTCCTCGGCGACGTAACCGCGCAGCCAGGCGCGGAAGTCCGGCCCCAGGTCCTCGCGCTCGCAGGCGAGGCGGACGATGGCCCGCAGGTAGTCGGCGCGGTCGCCGGTGTCGTAGCGGCGACCGCGGAAGACGACGCCGTGCACCGGGCCGCCGAGGGCCGGCTCGTCGGCGAGGGTCTGCAGGGCGTCGGTGATCTGGATCTCGCCGCCGCGCCCCGGCTCGGTCTTGCGCAGCACCTCGAAGACGGCCGGGTCCAGCACGTAGCGTCCGATGATGGCGAGGTTGCTGGGCGCGTCCGCGGCGGACGGCTTCTCGACCAGGCCGGAGACGCGGACGACGTCGTCCTCGTCGGTGGCGGTGGCGGCGGCGCAGCCGTAGAGGTGGATGCTCTCCGGCTCGACCTCCATCAGCGCCACCACGCTGCCGCCGTGCTGCTCCTGCACGGCCATCATCCGGGCGAGCAGCGGGTCTCGCGGGTCGATCAGGTCGTCGCCGAGCAGCACGGCGAACGGCTGGTCGCCGACGTGCGGGGCGGCGCAGAGGATGGCGTGGCCCAGGCCCTTGGGATCGCCCTGGCGCACGTAGTGCATCGTGGCCAGGTCGCTGGACTCCTGCACGCGGGTGAGCTTGGTGGCGTCGCCCTTGTCGCGCAGGACCTCCTCCAGCTCGTAGTTGCGGTCGAAGTGGTCCTCGAGGGGCCGCTTATTGCGGCCGGTGACCATGAGCACGTCGGAGAGACCGGCGGTGACGGCCTCCTCGACCACGTACTGGATCGCGGGCTTGTCGACGACCGGGAGCATCTCCTTCGGCGTCGCCTTGGTGGCGGGCAGGAACCGGGTGCCGAGGCCGGCGGCGGGGATGACAGCCTTGCTGATCCTGGGTCGTGAGCTACTCATGGCAGCACGATAACGGGTGACGATGACGGGAAGACGAGGTTCGCGCGGTGAGCGGTGTCGCGGAGGGCAAACGGGCGGTGCGGCGTGCCGTACTGGACGCGCGGGCCGCACTGGCGGCGGACGACGTGCGGGAGGCGCCGCACGCGCTGGCACGGCATGCGCTGGAACTCCCGGAGCTGTCCGACGCCCGTACGGTCGCGGCGTACGTGTCGGTCGGTCGGGAGCCCGGCACCCGTCCGCTGCTGGACGCGCTGCGCGTGCGCGGGGTGCGGGTGCTGCTGCCGGTGCTGCTGCCGGACGACGACCTGGACTGGGCGGCGTACGAAGGCGCGGACGGGCTGGCGCGCGCCGGTCGCGGACTGCTGGAGCCCGCCGGTCCCCGCCTGGGGCGCGAGGCGGTGACCGAGGCGGACGCGGTGCTGCTGCCGGGGCTCGCCGTGGACGCCGCGGGCATGCGGCTGGGACGCGGGGGCGGCAGCTACGACCGGGTGCTGACCCGGCTGGCCGCGGCAGGCGCACGGCCCCCGCTGGTGGTGCTGCTGTACGACGGGGAGGTGCGCGACCGGGTACCGGCGGAGCCGCACGACCGGCCGGTGCTGGCGGCGGTGACGCCGACCGCGGTGCACCGGTTCGGAGGGGCCTGAGGGCCGGAGCGGCTGAGGGCCGGAGGGTCCGCCGAAGCGCGGAGCACACCGCCGGGGCGTGTCCAGCGTCCCGGCCGGGGGTCAGGGCATGAGGACCATCTTGTCCTCGGTGCCCTTCTCCACCGCCCGGTCGCCGTACGCCCAGGGAAGCTGCTCGCCCTCCGCCCACAGGTCGGTCTGGTCGACGTAGTGCGGGTGGTAGGTGTGGCCGGAGGCGCCGGTGAGATTGATCCAGCTCGACTCGTCGAAGTCGTCCAGGTTGACGACCATGCGCATGGACGGGACCCAACTCACGTCGTAGCCTCCGGCCGCGTTCCAGCCCGTGGCGTTGACGGTCGCCTCGCCGCCGCCGAGGTCCCACGGGCCCCGGTTGAGCAGCCACTGGAGGTAGCCCGGGCCCTCGGTGCCGATCGTCTGGTTCTTGAGCATCAGCCGGTGCAGGCGGCCCCAGCTCCAGGTGTCGATGTCCTTGCCGAGCTCGGAGGTGAGCTCCCAGCGGGCGTCCTCGAGCGCCTCGGCGAGGAGTTCGTCGCGGCCGGTGGCACCCGGGTTGCGGTCGGTGCCGCGGGTCTTCCACCACGCGCTGTCCGGCTGGTCCAGCAGGCCGCGCACGACCTCGGTCCAGCGGCCGCCGCCGTCCGGCTGCGCCGAGTCGGCGTCGCGCTGTCCGCACTCGCGCACGAGTGCGCTGTCGCCGTCCAGGTCCTCCAGCGGCGCGGACTCGTCGGCCGGCGGCACCCACAGGCAGTCGTCCTCGACGCGCACCTCCTTGGACAGCTTGTCGCCGAAGGCGAGCATCAGGACGTTGCGCCAGACGGCGTTGAAGTACGCCGCCGCGGCCGAGTCGGAGTCCTGCGTGTAGTCCCAGCCGCGCAGCAGTTCCTGCGCCTCGCGCACGTACGCGTCCTCGACGTCGATCTTCAGCAGGTAGGGGACGAGGAGCTTGGCGATCTCGCTGCTGTTGTCCGTCTGCATCTCCTGCATGTCCTGCATGGAGACCTTGCCGCCGTCCTCGATCTTGGAGCGGATGAGGTCGTCGATGCGCTGGCTGCGCACGCCGTACGACCAGTCCTGGGTCAGCGTGTACGGGTAGTCGCGCTGGTCCACGACGGCCTGGTTGGCGGTGACGATGTAGCCGCGGTCCGGGTTGTACTCCCACGGCAGCGCGGACTGCGGCACGTAGTCGGTCCAGCGGTAGTCGGGGTCCCAGCCGGGGGCGGGGTAGCGGCCGGAGTGGCCGTCGGCGCGTATCGGGATGCGGCCGGGGGCCTGGTAGCCGATGTTGCCCTCGGTGTCGGCGTAGATCAGGTTCTGGGCCGGGACGGTCAGGAGCCGGGCGGCGGACCGGAATTCCTCGAAGTTCGTCGCCTTGTTCAGCGCGAAGACGGCGTCCATGCTGCGCGAGGGCTTGAGCGCCGTCCAGCGCAGGGACACGGCGTAGCCGTCGCCGCGGTCCGGGGCGGACGCCTCGACGGGGGTCTCCTCGCCGACGGTGGTCGCCTCGGTGTTGAAGTCGGAGACGATCGGGCCGTTGTTCGTCTCGCGGACGGTGATCTCTCGTGCCTCGCCGCCCGCCACCTTGATGACCTCGCGCCGGGTGGTGAAGGGGACCTGCTTCCCGTCGTACAGGTACTTCCCGTCCTCGATCTTCTGGAGGTAGAGGTCGGTGACGTCGGCGCCGAGGTTGGTCAGGCCCCAGGCGATGGACTGGTTGTGGCCGATGACGACGCCCGGCATGCCGGAGAAGGTGAAGCCGGAGACGTCGAACGGGCACTTCTTCGTGACGCTGCGGCAGTGCAGGCCCATCTGGGTCCAGACGGAGGGCAGCTGCGGGGCGAGGTGGGGGTCGTTGGCGAGCAGGGGCTTGCCGGTGGTGGTGTGCTCGCCGGAGACGACCCAGGAGTTGGAACCGATGCCGCTGCCGCTCGGGCCGAGCAGCGAGGGGGCCTTCTCCAGCGCCTCGGCGACGGAGGTGAGCGCGCCGCGACCGCCCTGGACGGCCTGCTGCGTGCCCGCGGCACCCGGGTTCGCGGCGGTGCCCGGGTTCGCGGCGGTGCCGGGGTCGGTGCCCGGGGCGGGGGCGCCCTCGGGCAGGAACTCGCCGGTGGCCTCCCCGACCGTGCCGCCCTCGACGATGGGGCGGTTGCGGTCGTACGGGTAGGTCGGGTAGAGGTCCTCGATCTCCTCGCGGGACAGCCGGGTGGTCATCAGCGCCCGGTCGATCTCGTCCTCCATGTTGGCCCGGAGGTCCCACGCCATGGCCTTGAGCCAGGCCACCGAGTCGACCGGGTCCCACGGCTCGGGCTCGTAGCCGTTGTCCAGGTTCAGCGCGGCGTGCTCGACGGAGAGTTCGGAGCCCTTGTTGTCCGCGAGGTAGGCGTTGACCCCGTCGGCGTAGGCCTTGAGGTAGGCCCTGGTGTCGGGGTCCAGCTTCTCGAACTCGCGCTCGGCGACCTCGCGCCAGCCCAGCGTGCGCAGGAAGGCGTCGGTACGCACCTGGCTCTCGCCGAACAGCTCCGACAGCCGGCCGGAGGTGGTGTGGCGGCGGACGTCCATCTCCCAGAACCGGTCCTGGGCGTGTACGAAGCCCTGCGCCATGAACAGGTCGTGCGCGCTGTCGGCGTAGACCTGCGGAACGCCGTGCTCGCCGCGCTTGACGGTGACCCGGTCGGAGAGGCCGTCGATCTTCAGCGAACCCGTCGTCTGCGGGAAGGAGTTGCGGACGGTGCCGACGCTCCAGTAGGTGCCGTAACCGATGCCTGCCACGAGCAGCAGCACGACTGCGATCACGATCAGGCGGGCGCGTCGTGGGGGCTTCTTGGCGGGCATCGCTGTCCTTCGAGCGCAGGGGTGATCCTTCGACTGCTGGAGCAACCATAGGCCGAGCCGGTGACGGCTCCGAAAGGGAGTCAGCACAGAGGGCAAGTCTGGGCGCGTGCGGGGGCGCTGGCGCCGAGAATGGGAGAGGACCCCGGCTCCGAGCCCCCGGCACCGGGCTCCGGCGCGGGACGTCGCGCGTCGCGCCACCACTGCCGGTGCCGGTGCCACCGGGCGCACGGTGTCCGCGGGCCGCGCGGACCTGGAAGAGGGTGTCGTGCGGTTCGGGGCCCGACCGGCGGAAGGCGGTCCGGGGCACCGGCCCCGGGCAGCCGGCCGACGGTCAAGCGATGGTAAATTGTTAGCTACTCAAACGAACGAGTGGGAGGAGCGGCCCCTGACTGTCGAGCAGCTCAACCAGATCATGCTGATCAGCGCCGCCGTCCTGCTCCTCGCCATGGCCGCGGTGCGGCTGTCGGCACGCACGGGCCTGCCCAGCCTGCTGGTCTACCTCGGGATCGGCATCCTCATGGGCCAGGACGTGCTCGGCCTCGAATTCGAGGACGCCGAACTCACCCGGACCCTCGGCTACGCCGCTCTCGTCGTGATCCTTGCCGAGGGCGGACTGGGCACCAAGTGGCGCGACATCCGGCGCTCGGTCCCCGCGGCCGCCACGCTGGCCACGGTCGGCGTCGCGGTCAGCGTCGGGGTGGTCGCCGTCTCCGCGCACTACCTCATCGGGCTGGAGTGGCGGCTCGCCCTCATCATCGGCGCCGTGGTGTCCTCCACCGACGCCGCGGCCGTCTTCTCCGTACTGCGCAGGGTGCCGCTGCCGCAGCGGATCACCGGCACACTGGAGGCCGAGTCGGGCTTCAACGACGCACCGGTGGTCATCCTCGTCGTCGCCCTCTCCGCTCTCGAACACGAGCCACAGAGCTGGTACGTGCTGATCGCGACGATCGTCATGGAGCTGGCGATCGGCACGGTCACCGGCATCCTGGTGGGCCGCCTCGGCGCGTTCGGGCTGCGTCGCGTGGCGCTGCCGGCGTCCGGCCTCTACCCGATCGCGGTCATGGCGCTCTGCGTCCTCTCCTACGCGGGCGGCGCCACGCTGCACGGCAGCGGCTTCCTCTCCGTCTACATCACCGCGCTGGTGCTGGGGAACGCCAGCCTCCCGCACCGCCCGGCCGTGCGCGGCTTCGCCGACGGTGTCGCGTGGCTGGCGCAGATCAGCCTGTTCGTGCTGCTCGGGCTGCTGGTCACGCCGCACGACCTGGGCGACGACGTGCTGCCGGCGATCGCCGTCGGACTGGCGCTGACCCTCGTCGCCCGGCCCCTGTCGGTGGTGGTCGGCCTGTTGCCGTTCCGGTGGTCCTGGAAGGACCAGGCGCTGCTCTCCTGGGCCGGGCTGCGCGGCGCGGTGCCCATCGTGCTGGCCACCATCCCGATGGTCGCCGGAGTGCCCAGCAGCGAGCGGATCTTCAACATCGTCTTCGTGCTGGTCGTGATCTTCACCCTGGTCCAGGGCCCGACACTGCCCTGGGTCGCGCGGAGACTCCGGCTGGAGGAGGCCCGCGGGCCCGCGGACATCGACCTCGAGTCGGCGCCGCTGGAGCGGCTGCGCGGCCACATGCTGTCGATGAGCGTGGGCGAGACGTCGCGGATGCACGGCGTGGAGGTCACGGAGCTGCGGCTGCCTCCCGGCGCGGCGGTGACCCTGGTGGTGCGGGCCGGCACGAGCTTCGTGCCGCTGCCGTCCACGGTGCTGCGGCACGGCGACGACCTGCTGGTCGTCACCACGGACGCGGTGCGGGACGCGGCGGAGCGACGGCTGCTCGCGGTGAGCCGGGGCGGCAAGCTGGCGGGCTGGCTCGGCACGGGCGGCAGCACGGCGGCCGGGGACCGCTGACCGGCGGACGCAGGACCGGGCGCCCCGGGGGGCACCGCGGCCCGTGACCGTGGCCCGCGGCCCGTGGCCCGACGCCCCTGCGACGTCCGTGCGCGGCCGTTCTGTGATCCATGTCCGGTGCGCGCGCGGTGGACTACGGGACGGAAATACTGCACGATGGAGCGTCGTTAGCACTCCACAGGGAAGAGTGCCAGGAGGAAAGACGTGCCGACGTATCAGTACCAGTGCACCGAGTGCGGCGATGGCCTCGAGGTGGTGCAGAAGTTCACCGATGATTCGCTGACCGAGTGCCCGGGCTGCAAGGGACGCCTGAAGAAGGTGTTCTCGGCGGTCGGCATCGTGTTCAAGGGCTCGGGCTTCTACCGGAACGACAGCCGCGGCTCCTCGTCGGGCAGCACGGCCTCGTCCTCGTCCTCGTCCTCGAACGGTTCCTCGGACACGTCGTCCGGTTCCGCGGACTCCTCCGCCAAGAGCGGCTCGAAGGACAAGGGCTCCGGCAAGAGCTCTGCGAAGTCCCCTGCTCCTTCCTCCGCGGCCTGACCGGGAGCGCGGCGGAACCGTAGGGTGAGCCGCATGACCGCACAAGCAGAGATCGGCGTCATCGGCGGGTCCGGGTTCTACTCCTTCCTCGACGACGTGACCGAGGTCACCGTCGACACGCCCTACGGCCCGCCGAGCGACTCGTTGTTCCTCGGGGAGATCAGCGGCCGCAGCGTCGCCTTCCTGCCCCGCCACGGCCGCAAGCACCACCTGCCGCCGCACCGCATCAACTACCGCGCGAACCTCTGGGCGCTGCGGTCCGCGGGCGTGCGCCAGGTACTGGCCCCGTGCGCGGTGGGCGGCCTCCGCCCGGAGTACGGGCCCGGAACGCTGCTGGTCCCGGATCAGCTCGTCGACCGCACGAAGAACCGCGTGCAGTCGTTCTTCGACGGCGAACCGCTGCCCGACGGCTCGCAGCCGAACGTGGTGCACTGCGGATTCGCCGACCCCTACTGCGAGCACGGCCGTCAGGCCGCGCTGTCCGCCGCGCGCGGACGCGCCTGGGAGCCCGTCGACGGAGGCACGCTCTGCGTCGTCGAGGGGCCGCGCTTCTCCACCCGCGCCGAGTCCCGTTGGCACGCCTCCCAGGGCTGGTCGGTGGTCGGCATGACCGGTCACCCGGAAGCCGTCCTGGCCCGTGAACTCGGGCTCTGCTACGCCTCGATGACCCTGGTGACGGACCTGGACGCGGGTGCCGAGACCGGCGAGGGCGTCTCCCACGAGGAGGTGCTGCGCGTCTTCGGCGAGAACGTGGGGCGGCTGCGCGAGGTGCTGTTCGACGCCGTCGGGCTGCTGCCGGCCGAGCAGGACTGCGTGTGCGGGCGCTCCCTGGACGGGATGGACCCGGGGATCAAGCTGCCCTGAGGCGACCGAGGCGCATCCGCCTCCGGACTGTGTGCGGCGGGGCTCGTGCGGCGGGTGAGGCACTGCATCGCTCCTGTGGGGGACGGAGTCGTCCACAGGTCCCGCGTCGTCCACAGCCTCCGGCGAGACGCGCCGTGATCGTGCACCGTGAGAGCCGTACGAAGCACCGGGCTTCGTACGGCTCTCACGGCTTTCACGCCTCTCACGGCCGACCACGTCAGGTGGTGACGCATGTCCTCATCCTGTGCCTCGCTCCCCGCCCACTCCGCCGGGACGTACCCGTCGATTGCGCCACCGGGCTGCTCCGACTCCGCGGTGCCCCCACGCGGCGGCGTCGCGGACTTCCCGCCGGTCCTCGCCGGCCGGGGACGCAGACGGCGTGGCCCGGCGCTGCGGCGTGCGCTGCGCCCTCCGCGCCGCCTCCTGGCAGCCGGGCTGGCGGTGGCCGCCGCCTGCGCCTCACTGACAGCGGCGCGTACGGAGCCGTCCCCGCCCGGGACGGGTGCCGGGGTCCCGGCGGGCGCGGCCGTGGAGCGGCGCGACGCCCCGGGCGCCCCGGCGCCGCAGCCCGGGCCGGCCGGCCGTACGGTCGCGGCGCCCGTGCGCATCGCCGACGCGGCCGCCGTGGAGCTGCTGCGGCCCGGTGACCGGGTCGACGTGATCGCGACCGGGGCCGTACGCGCCCGAGGTCTCGCGGACGGAGCGACCGAGGTCTCCGGCGCCCGGATCGTGACCCGGCGCGCGCTGGTCAAGGCGGTGCCTCCCCGCCCGGCGACAGACCCGTCCGACGCCGGCCCGCCCGTCGGCGGCTCGCCGGAGCGCGGCGGCCTGGTCGTGCTGGAGGTGTCCCGGGACACGGCGACCGACCTCGCCGGGACCGCCGCCGTTTCACCCCTGGCGGTGACATTGTGCTGACCAGGGGTGACCGCGGCTGGACAGCGCCACCGCCGCTCAGGCACCGTGTCGGGCGTTCCCTGTCGGTGAGCGTGGGCGAGGAGAGGCAGTCAGTTGAGCGAGAAGCAAGGCGTCGTGGGCGGGTTCAAGACCTTCCTGATGCGGGGCAACGTGGTCGAGCTGGCCGTCGCCGTCGTCATCGGCGCGGCCTTCACCAAGGTCGTCGACTCGGTGGTGAAGGGCTTCATCAACCCGGTCGTGGGCGCGCTCGGCTCCAAGGACCTGAGCGAGTACCGGATCTGCCTGCAGGGCGACTGCCAGGTGGACCCGGCGACCGGCGACGTGCTCTCCGGGATCCCGATCAGCTGGGGCGGAGTGGTCAGTGCCGCGCTGACCTTCCTGATCACGGCCGCGGTCGTGTACTTCCTGATGGTCCTGCCGATGAACCGGTACAAGGAACGGCAGGCGGCCCAGGCCCCCGCCCCGGCCCCGGCGGGCCCGACCGAGGTGGACGTGCTGAAGGAGATCCGGGACCTGCTGGTGGCCCAGCGGGACGGTTCGGCCGACGACGCGGCGGGCAAGGTCGCCGCGCAGCGCAACGCCGACGCCGCGGGCGACGGGGTGGCGACCGACAGGAAGTAGCGGCCGGCCCGGGAGGAGACCGCGCGCAGGCCGGCCCGGGAGACGCGGCTGCTGCTCCCCCGCCGGCGGTCCGCGGGGCCGGTCAGAGGTGGTGGGGCGGCTTCTCGTCCAGGAATCGGGCCAGGTCCGCGGCTCCGCCGCCGGAGGCGGGGCGGTCGCCCCAGCCCACGTCGCCGTCGTCCTGGGAGGTCCGGCCCAGCGGGTCGTCGAAGACCAGCGCCGTCGGGGGCTGGGGGGCGTCCGGCCCGTCCGGCCGTGCTGCGCTGTCCGTCATGCCACCAGGGTACGGGGGCGCTCCGCAGGCTCCCGCCACTCCGGGCGCGGGCCGGGGCACGGCCACCGGCCCCCGGTGCTGGTATCCAGGTCGGTCATGGACTCCCTGACGGATGTGAACGGCCTGCGCGTGGGCCACGCCCGGCGGACCGGAGGTGGTCGGCTGACCGGCACGACCGTGGTGCTGGCGCCCGAGGGCGGGGCGGTCGCGGCGGTGGATGTGCGGGGCGGCGGCCCGGGCACCCGCGAGACGGACGCCCTGGACCCGCGGAACCTCGTGCAGCGGGTCGAGGCGGTCGTGCTGACCGGTGGCAGCGCCTTCGGGCTCGACGCCGCGTCCGGGGTGATGTCCTGGCTGGAGGCACACGACCGCGGATTCCGGATCGGTCCCGAGCCGGGCCAGGTGGTTCCGGTGGTGCCGGCGGCCTGTCTCTTCGACCTGGGCCGCGGCGGCGACTGGCGGGCCCGGCCGGACGCGGAGCTGGGGCGGGAGGCGGTCGAGGCGGCGGCCGCGAGCCGGACGGGACGGCCGGACGGAGGCGGATCCGCCGAGCCGGAGGTCCCGGAGCAGGGGAACGTCGGCGCCGGGACGGGCGCGGTCGCCGGAGGGATGAAGGGCGGCACCGGCACCGCGAGCATGCTGCTTCCGTCAGGTGTGACCGTCGGCGCGCTGGTCGTGGTGAACGCCGTCGGCTCCCTGACGGACGCTTCGTCCGGGGTGCTCTACGGCGAGCTGTGGACGGGCTCCGCCGCCGTTCCGCCGCCGGAGCTGCATGCGCAGGCGCTGCGGCGTATGGAGACGGCGCGCGAGGAGTCCGAACGGCGTTGGGCCGGCTCGGTGCGGCCGCCGCTGAACACCACCCTCGTGGTTGTGGGTACGGACGCCCGCCTGACGCGGGCTCAGTCGCAGAAGCTGGCGGGCACGGCGCACGACGGCCTGGCGCGGGCGATCCGTCCGGTGCACCTGCTGCACGACGGGGACACCGTGTTCACCCTGGCGACCGGCGAACACGAGGTGGAGGAGGCCCGGTTGAACGAGGTGCTGTCCGCGGGGGCGGACGTCGTGACGCGGGCAGTGGTGCGGGCCGCGCTGGCAGCCGAGACGGTGGACGGTCCGGGCGGGTTGTTCCCCTCCTACACGGACCTGTACGGCCAGAGCTGAACCACGGGCTCCGTTGCCCGGCGGACCGGCAGCATGCGCGGTTGCGCGCCGGATGCGACGCCCTCGCGTGCTCCGGGCACCCGGCGGGGCGCCCGGCCTCCGCGACGGCGTCGTTACGCGGCCGCGTCGAAGCCCGTGTCGTGGGCGAGCTTCTTCAGTTCCAGCAGGGCGTGCTTCTCGATCTGCCGGATGCGCTCCCGGGTCAGTCCGTGCTGCTTGCCGACCTCGGTCAGGGTGCGCTCGCGTCCGTCGACCATCCCGTACCGGGCCTTGATGATGGAGGCGGTGCGGTGGTCGAGCCGGCCGATGAGGCCGTCCAGTTCCTCGCGGCGCAGCAGGGTGAGGACCGAGTCCTCCGGCGAGTGCGCGGAGGTGTCCTCCAGCAGGTCGCCGAACTGGGTCTCGCCGTCGTCGTCCACGGACATGTTGAGGCTGACCGGATCGCGGGCCCAGTCCAGCACGTCGGCGACCCGCTCCGGGGTGGACCCGAGTTCGCCGGCCACCTCCGCGGGCTCCGCCTCACGGCCGTGCTCCTTGTTGAACTCGCGCTGCACGCGCCGGATGCGCCCCAGCTCCTCCACCAGGTGCACGGGCAGCCGGATGGTGCGGGACTGGTCGGCGATGGACCGGGTGATGGCCTGTCGGATCCACCACGTCGCGTACGTGGAGAACTTGAAGCCCTTCTGGTAGTCGAACTTCTCGACGGCGCGCACCAGGCCGGCGTTGCCCTCCTGGATCAGGTCGAGCAGGGGCAGGCCGCTGCGCGGGTACCGCCGGGCGACGGCCACCACCAGACGCAGGTTGGAGCGGATGAAGACGTCCTTGGCGCGCTCGCCCTGGGCGACGAGCACCTCCAGTTCGGCCCGGTCCGCGGTCGCGCTCGGCGCGTCCTGGGACACCGGCTCCTCGAACCCGTCGAGTATCCGGCCGGCATAGACGCCCGCCTCGATGTCGAGGGAGAGCTGGACTTCCTTCTCCGCGTCCAGCAGCGGGGTGCGGGCGATCTCATCCAGGTACATGCCGACCAGGTCGCGGTCCGCCACCTCGCCGCCTCCGGCGCGGACCCTGGCGGTCGTGTCGGTGGCGTCGGTGGTGGCGGCGGAACGACGGGCGACGGCACGGGTTGCCATGCGTGCTCCCTAGCGTGTTCGACTGCGAATCAGTGGGCGGACCGGGCCCTGGGCGAGTTCCCGCATCCGAGGGAAACAACGACGGGAATCAGGACAGAATTCCCACAACGCGCATCATTTTTCCGATCATGCAGTACCCTGCCTCGCCACACAGAAGGGAGATCCGGTGACACAGGGCTCCGACATCCTGGTCAGGGCGGCGGACGAGAGCGACCTCGAAGCGCTCACGGACCTCTACAACCACTACGTCCGCGAGACCGCGATCACCTTCGACACCGCGCCCTTCAGCCCCGAGCAACGTCGGTCGTGGCTGCTGTCCCACCGTAAGGACGGCCCACACCGTCTCCTGGTTGCCCGGCACCGCGATGGTCATGCACCGGACAGACCGGGGGCGCCCGGGCGGCTGCTCGGGTACGCCCACAGCAGCCCCTTCAAGCCCAAGGCGGCGTATGCCACCTCGATCGAGTGCTCGGTCTACGTCGCCCCGGACGCGGGCGGGCGGGGGCTCGGCACCCTGCTGTACCAGCACCTCTTCGAGGTGCTGGAGGGCGAGGACCTGCACCGGGCGTACGCGGGGATCACGGTGCCCAACGAGGCGTCCGTCCGGCTGCACCGGCGGTTCGGCTTCGAACGGTGCGGGCTCTACCGTGAGGCCGGCCGCAAGTTCGGCCGCTACCACGACGTGGAGCGCTTCGAGAAGGTGCTGTAGGCCCCGCCGCGCCGGTCACCGGCCCGGTCGGCGCGCCCGGCGGGCTGCTCAGCCGTGGGTCAGTTCGCGGGCCAGCGGGGTGGGGAAGGCGGGCACGAAACGCGCCTCGCCCAGCCATCCCTGCAGTCGGGCGGCCTCGGCCTCGACCGCGGCGGCCGCCTCGGCACCCCGGTCGGCCAGGAGCCGCCAGACCACCTCGCCGTCGGGCCGGCAGGCCCAGCCGCCGACGATCTCGCCGTTCCACCAGACCGTCGGCCCGGCGTTGCCGTTGGTGTCGAAATGCAGCGACCGGTGCCCGGGGTCGAGGTACCAGTCGCGGTGCTTCCAGCCCATGGTGGTCGGGTCGAGGCCGGGCAGCAGTGCCGCCCACGGCTCCACTTCCCCCGCACCGGCACCGGCACCGGCACCGGCACCGGCACCGGCGAGAGTCTCGACGTCCTCGGGCAGCAGCCAGCCCTGCCCCTCAGCAAGCGCGACCTCGACGGCGCCGACGTCGGCCAGCGCCCGGCGTACGGCGGTGACCGTCCAGCCCGTCCACCACTTCACGTCGTCGGTGGTGCCCGGCCCGAAGGAGGCGAGCCAGCGACGCACCACCTCCGCCCTGGCCTCGGCGGGGTCCCTCGGGGCCATCTCCGGGGCGAGCCCGTAGCGGAACCGGCCGGAGGTCCAGCCGCCCAGGGGCCGCCCGCGGCGGACGCGGCCGTCCATCGCCAGCAGCCGCAGCACCCAGCCCCCGACGCGCTGCCGCGCCTCGTACCGCTTGCCCGGCGAAAGCGTGATCATCTCGCCGAGCAGGGGCGCCTGAGCCGAGATCTCGGTCGCGCCGGCCTCGCCGAGGCGCCGCAGCGCCGCCACGGCCTCCTCTTCGGCCGCGGCGAGCCGGGCGGCGTCCCACGGCGTGTCCGCGCCGCGGAGCAGACGCAGCAGCGACGCCCGCTCCCGGCGGGCGACGTCGAGGGTGGTGGAGAAGTGGTAGAGCGGCACGTCCTCGACCGGGACGACGAACAGGGTGCGGCGCATGCAGTGCATCCGCAGCAGCGTGCGGTCCTCGTAGAGCGCTCGCTCCACGTCGGCGAGGTCCGGCGCCGCGAGACGGGCGTAGGCGCTGAGGGTCACCGTGGCGGCGTCGGTGGCGTGCAGGGCGAGCAGGGCGCGGGTGACCTGCTCGGTCGTCGCGGCGCGGACGGAGGGGGCGAGCAGGTGGCGGCGGGCCAGGAGCGCACGGCGCTGGGCGAGGGTGGGTCGCAGCATGCGGCCAGCCTAGGAAGCTCCGCGGACGGTTCCGGTCCTCAAAGACCGCGAAGGACTTCGAGGAGCGTCGCCGCCGTGAAGCAGGTCACAGGACTCAACGGAAATAACCGGGGACCGCGTCCCCGTTTACACAGGCGTACCCAGAACCGGGGAGCACCTCTCCGGTTCCCGGCCCCGGGACGGAAGGAGCACAGCCCGCCATGACAGCCCCCGCACACGCCACGCGCGGCACCGGCGGCACCCGGCTGCGCGCCGACGCCGTACGGAACCGGGAGCGGATCGTCGACGCCGCCCGCGAGGCGTTCGTCCAGTACGGACCCGAGGCGCCACTCGACGAGATCGCCCGGGACGCCGGGGTGGGAAACGCCACGCTCTACCGGCACTTTCCCGACCGCGGCGCGCTGATCCACCACGTCGTCCGCACCGTCACCGAACGCATCGCGGACCGCGCGGCGGCCCTCGCGGCGGAGCCGGACACCTTCGATGCGCTCCGCCGCTTCGTCTTCGACGCGGCGGAGGAACGCATCGGCGCCCTCTGCCCCCTGCTCACCGACCACCTCGACCCGGACGACCCCGCACTCCGCACCGCGCGCAACCGGCTGGAGACCGCGGCCTCGCACCTGCTGGAACGGGCGCAGCGCGCCGGCACCCTGCGCCCGGACGTCGGTCTCGGCGACCTCATGCTCGCGCTGAGCCAGCTCGCCCGCCCGCTGCCCGGCACCAGCTGCCCGGAGATCCGCGGCTTCGTCCACCGCCACCTGCAGATCTTCCTCGACGGGCTGCGTGCGCCGGCCGGCTCCCCGCTGACCGGCACGCCGGCCGCCTTCGACGACCTGCGCAGTGCCGCATGCGGCCGGGCGACGTGATCCGTCGCGCCGGGCGATGAGTTCCCCGGCCCGGCCCCGTCCGTAGCCCTGCGCCCGTTCACGACCTCCGACCCGCCCGTCCGGCTCCCACTCCCTCCCACCACTCCCCCTCGCCACTCGCCACTCCTCCGCACCACCCGTTTCGCCTTCCTCCACTTCTCTCTCGCACCGTGAGGCGGCCCACCCATGCCTGATTCCCCCGGCACAGCCGATCGCACAGCCGATCCCCGGCGCTGGAAAGCGCTCACCTTCATAGCCCTCGCCCAGCTGATGGTCGTACTGGACGCGACCATCGTGAACATCGCGCTCCCGTCCGCCCAGACGGACCTCGGCATCTCGTCCGGCAGCCGGCAGTGGGTCATCACGGCCTACGCCCTCGCGTTCGGCGGTCTGCTGCTGTTCGGCGGCCGCGTCGCCGACCTGTGGGGCCGTCGGCGCACCTTCGTCACCGGCCTCATCGGTTTCGCCGCCGCCTCCGCCCTGGGCGGAGCCGCGGTGACGCCCGCGATGATGTTCGGCGCCCGCGCCCTCCAGGGCGTCTTCGGCGCCCTGCTGGCACCGGCCGCGCTGTCCCTGCTCGCCGTGATGTTCACCGACGGCCGGGAGCGGGCGAAGGCGTTCGGCATCTACGGCGCCATCGCCGGCGGCGGGGGCGCGATCGGCCTCATCCTCGGCGGGGTCCTCACCGAGTACCTCGACTGGCGCTGGACGTTCTACGTGAACATCCCCTTCGCCGCGATCGCCGCCCTCGGCGCGCTGGCCGTGATCCGCGAACCGTCCGCCGCCCGGAACCACTCCTCGCTGGACGTTCCCGGCGTGCTGCTCTCCACTCTGGGTCTGGTCTCGCTGGTCTACGGCTTCACCCGCGCCGAGTCGGACGGCTGGTCCGACGGCCTGACCGTCGCCCTCTTCGTCGCGTCGGCCGTGCTGCTCTCCACGTTCGCCTGGGTCGAGTCGAGGGTCCGTGCACCGCTGCTGCCGCTTCGCGTGGTCGCCGACCGCAACCGGGGCGGGGTCTACCTCTCGCTCGGCCTCGCGGTGATCGCGATGTTCGGCCTGTTCCTGTTCCTCACTTACTACCTCCAGGTGGTCAAGGGCTACTCGCCGGTCGAGACGGGGGTCGCGTTCCTGCCGATGATCGCGGGCATGATCACCGGTTCGACCCAGATCGGCGCCCGGCTGATGACCCGGGTGCGGCCGCGGCTGCTGATGGGCCCGGGCTTCCTCGTCGCCTCGCTCGGCATGCTGCTGCTGACCCAGCTCGAGACGGACAGCTCGTACGTGGCGCTGATCCTTCCCGCTCAGCTGCTGCTGGGCCTCGGCATGGGGACCGCGTTCATGCCCGCCATGTCGCTGGCCACCCTCGGGGTGCACGCCCAGGACTCCGGCGTGGCGTCCGCGATGGTCAACACCTCGCAGCAGGTCGGCGGAGCCATCGGCACCGCGCTGCTCAACACCATCGCGGCCGGCACCACCACCGCCTGGGTCGCCGACCACATCGCTGCCGCCGGCGCCTCGCCGCAGGCGCAGCAACTGGTGCGGCTCCAGGGCATGGTGGAGGGCTACACCACGGCCATCTGGTGGGCGGTGGGCATCCTGCTGACGTCCGCGACGCTCGCCGTCACGCTGGTCACCACCCGGGGCCAGGGCACGCCCGTCACCTCTTCCGACGAGCTCCGGAAGGACGACGGCTCCCCGGACGACGCCCCCGTCCTGGCCGCGATGCACTGACGCCCGCGCCGCGACCGCAGTCGAGGACCCGGCACCACCACGGGGGGGGCCGGGTCCTCCCGTGCGACGACGACCGGCGGCGGCACGTGCGACCCGCCCACTCGTACGCGAGCCGTAGCCGCTGACGGTCTGGGTACGCTGACCACGTCGGCAACGATCCCCAGCACGGGAGTGGTGATGAGCGTCGTGCCCGAGTCCACGCGGCCGTGCCCGCCCGCGGGCCGCTGCTGATGGCGGCCGAACGACTCGTCGTCGTCGGGGGCGACGCGGCCGGAATGGCCGCCGCGTCCCGCGCACGGCGTCTGCGGAAGACGGACGAACTGGAGATCGTCGCCTTCGAACGCGGCCGCTTCACCTCCTACTCGGCGTGCGGCATCCCGTACTGGATCGGCGGCGACGTCGACGAGCGGGACCATCTGATCGCCCGGACTCCGCAGGAGCACCGCGAGCGCGGCATCGACCTGCGGCTGCACACCGAGGTGACCGAGCTCGACCTGGACGGTCAGCGGGTCCGCACCCGCGACCGGGACGGGCGCGGGCAGTGGACGGGCTTCGACAAGCTGGTCCTCGCGACCGGCGCGCGCCCGCTGCGCCCCCCGCTGGACGGGATCGACGCGCCCGGTGTGCACGGCGTGCAGTCGCTGGAGGACGGCACCGCACTGTTCGAGGCGCTGGAGCAGCAGGAGTCCGGGGCACCGGCCGGGCGGCAGCCCCGGGCCGTGGTCGTCGGCGCCGGGTACATCGGCGTCGAGATGTCGGAGGCCCTGGTGCGCCGCGGCTACCGCGTCACCGTGCTGGACCGGGCCGAGCAGCCCATGACGACCCTCGACCCCGACATGGGTGCACTGGTGCGCGAGGCCATGTGCGGCATGGGCATGGACGTGCGCACCGGCGAGGCCGTCACCGGCGTCCTCACCGACGGCCGGGGACGCGCCCGCGCGGTCGCCACCGAGGAGGGCGAGTATCCGGCGGACGTCGTCGTGCTGGGTCTCGGTGTGCGGCCCGAGACCTCGCTCGCCGAGGCGGCCGGCCTGCCGCTGGGCGACTCCGGCGGGCTGCTGACCGACCCGACGATGCGGGTGCGCGGCCGGGCGGACGTGTGGGCCGGCGGCGACTGCGTCGAGGTGCTGGACCTGGTCTCCGGCCGCACCCGGCACATCGCGCTGGGCACGCACGCCAACAAGCACGGCCAGATCATCGGCGCCAACGTGGCGGGCGACTACGGCACGTTCCCGGGCGTGGTCGGCACGGCGGTGAGCAAGGTGTGCGACCTGGAGATCGCCCGTACCGGCCTGCTGGAACAGCAGGCGGACGAACTCGGCCTGCGCTGGGTCTCCACGACGGTCGAGGCCACCAGCCGCGCCGGATACTTCCCCGGCGCCGCTCCCATGCACGTGAAGATGCTCGCGGAGGTCCGGACGGGCCGCCTGCTGGGCGTGCAGATCGTCGGCCGGGAGGGTGCGGGCAAGCGCGTCGACATCGCCGCGGTGGCGCTCACCGCGCGGATGACGGTGGAGCAGATGACCGCGCTGGACCTGGGGTACGCGCCGCCGTTCTCCCCCGTGTGGGACCCGGTGCTGGTGGCGGCCCGCAAGGCGGTCTCCGACGTGCGGGCCCACGCCCTCTGACGGGCGACGATCCGGTCCGTTCCGGTGCGGGCCGCCGTGGAACGCTCCGCGTTCCCCGGCGGTGCTCGCGTCGTGTCAGCAGCCGTAGCCCTGCTCGCGTGCCCACTGGCACTGCGTCTCGCCGGACGTGGGCCCGCCGTCGTAGGCGCGCGGGTCCTTGTATCCGGGTCCGACCGGCTCGTGCGGCTCGAACACGCCGTCACCGTCGACGTCGCCGCCACCGGGCGTGACCTCGGCGCCCTCCGGCGTGGTGCACGCCGCCCGGTCCTCGGGCCGGGTGGTGCACTGCGCGGGTTCGTCGGCCGCCGGACCTCCGGGGCGGGCGGCGGGCTGCCCCGCGCCTCCCTGCGCTTCGACCGCAGCCCGGCGCGCCTGCTCCGCAGCCGCCCGTTCGGCGGCGTCGGCGGCGCCGGTGCGCGCGGCCTCGGCGGCGGCGCCGAGCTGGGCGTCCGCCTGCCGTTCCACAGCCAGCACGCCGGTCCGGGCGTCGGTCCACGCCGCCACGCCGGCGGCCCGCGAGACGCGGTCCGCGGACCCGTCGGCGGTGCCGCAGGAGGCCAGCCCGAGGGTCAGCACGAGGACGGCGAACGTCACGAGGGCCGCGGAAACCGGGACCGTACGGCGGCGGGGGCGCGCGGGCGGACGTCCGGTGGGGCCTGCTCTCGGGCTCATGGCGGCTCCCGGTGGTGCGTACGAGCGCGGCATTGACCATGGTAGGCCGGAGCGCGCCCCGGTGTACACGCATCGGCCCGGGGTGGCGGCCGGAGCGCGAACCCGGGAAGCAGCCGGAGGACGGCGGGCGACACGGGCGACGGCACTGCGGGATCCGTGCGCCGCCCGGTTGCTCAGTCCACGACCGGACGCCCCGTCATCCGCTGCCACCAGCGGCGGCGCGGCGGGTGAACGGCAAGACCCAGCCGGCGGCCGAGCAGCAGGTAGCCGAGGAGTGCACCGCTGCAGTTGAGGATCACGTCGTCGACGTCGAACGCCCGCCCGTTGATGAGCGCCCCCTGCACCAGTTCGACGAGGAGCATCACCACCGCCGTGGCCAGGGTGACGCGCAGGAGACCGCGGGCACGCGGGACCAGCACCGGCAGCAGCAGACCGAAGGGTATGCCCAGCACGATGTTGCCGCCGAGCTGCTTGACGGTGTCCTGGAACGCCGGCTGCGAGAGGTAGGCCTGGATGGAGGAGCCCGGTTCGAGGTTGGTGTGCGCGATGGACGCGGACGCCGCCGACGGCTCCAGCGTCAGCCGCGACAGCACGCCCGCGAAGGCGACCATCCCGGCGAACGCCAGCAGCATCGCCAGCACGCGCACGAACCCGGACGGGCCGCGGCGTTCGTCAGCGGAGCGCGACGCGGGCGCGCTCTTCGCGGCGTCCTGCTCCCGCTCCGTTTTCCGCTCCGCCCTCCACTTCGACGTCCGCTGCGCGGCGCCGCCGGTCTTCCCCGGCTCGTGTTCCCGGCCGGTCCACCAGCGGCGGAGACCGCCGGCCATTCCGGCCGCCCCCGTGGCCGTGCCGCCGGACGCCGGACGGCGCTTCGCGCCGGCCTTCGCACCTGTCGAGGCGCCCGACTTCCGGCCCGGCCTCGTCCTGGCGCCCGGGCGCGATCCGCCGCCCGCCTTCGCACGCCCGCCCTTGGCGGACTTCTTGGCGCTCGCGCCGCCGGCCCGGGCCTTCGCGGCGCCGGCTCTGCTCGGTTTGCTCTGTTCCGTGTTCGTGATGCGGGACAGGAACGTACGCACGTTCCGTCACCCCCCACTCGGGTTTCGGGGCTGTCTGGCAGTCCTTACCCCCGCCTTGGGGATGCATGCGCCATCCGCCGCGCCACTGGTCTGTACCACTAAAGGTCCGCGCGGCGTCTGGTACCCGCCCGCCCGGCGCTGCAACGATGTGCCGTCCTCGCAGTCCGTTTCGCCACCCGACCCGCACCACCCCAACCCCCCGAGTCCCAGGCCGTCAGGCCAACCGCCGCCCATGTGAGGAGCGTTCCGATTCCGATGCAGCAGCCCTCCCGTAGACAGACTCTGGCCGGCGCCGCCGGCGCCGTGGCCGCCCTCGGCATCGCGCAGACCGCCACCGCCGCGCCCACCGGCAGCGAGGCCGAACGCGCCGCGCAGCGGCGCGCGCACGGCCTGACCCGGCGCATGTCGCTGGAGGAGAAGGTCGGCCAGCTCTTCGTCGTCGAGGTCTACGGCCGGACCGCCGACACCGCACACCCCAGGAACCGCGAGCTGTACGGCGTCGACACGCCCGCCGAGGTGCTGGCCAAGTACCGGCCGGGCGGCGTCATCTACTTCGACGCCCGCCGCGGCCCGGACAACGTGCAGAACCCCCGGCAGATCGCCGGCCTCTCCAACGGCCTCCAGCGCGCCAGCCGCGTCCCGTTGCTCATCTCCGTCGACCAGGAGGGCGGCAGCGTCGTCTACCGCCTCACCGAGCCGGCGACGATGATGCCGGGCAACATGGCGCTGGCCGCGACCCGTTCGACCGGCGACGCGCACGACTCCGCGCGCGTGATCGGCACCGAACTCGCCGCCGTCGGCATCACGCAGAACTACGCACCGGTCGCCGACGTCAACATCAACCCGGAGAACCCGGTCATCGGCGTCCGCTCGTTCGGCTCCGACCCGGACCTGTGCTCCGACATGGTGGGCGCGGGCGTGCGCGGCTACCACCGGGGCGACGTCGCCAGCGCCGCCAAGCACTTCCCGGGCCACGGCGACACCGACACCGACTCGCACTACGGCCTGCCGGTCATCACGCACACCCGCGCGGAGCTGGACAGCATCGACCTGCCGCCGTTCCGCGCCGCGATCCGGCGCGGCGTGGACACCATCATGACCGCGCACATCGTCGTGCCGGCGCTCGACTCGAGCGGCGTCCCGGCGACCATGTCGCAGCCGATCATCACCGGCCTGCTCCGCGAGGAACTCGGCTTCGACGGCCTGATCGTCACCGACGCGCTCGACATGCGCGGCGCCTCCGACGACTTCCCGCCGGACGTCGCGCCCGTGCGCGCCCTCCAGGCCGGCTGCGACCAACTGGTGCTCGCCCCCGACCTGGACACCGCCTTCGCCGCGGTGCTGGACGCCGTGCGGTCCGGCGAGATCTCCGAGGACCGCATCGACGCCTCGCTGCGCCGGGTACTGCTGCACAAGCTGCGGCGCGGCCTGTTCGGCAACCCGTACGTCAGCGAGGGCCGCGCCGAACGCGTCGTCGGACGCCGTCGCCACCTGTCCACCGCCCGCGAGATCACGGACCACAGCATCACCCTGGTCCGCAACGAGGGCGTGCTGCCGCTGTCGACCGGGACGCAGCGCTCGGTGCTGGTGGCCGGCTGGGGCGCCTCGACGACCACGACGCTCGCGGAGGCCGTGTCGGGGCACACCGGGCAGACCGCCACCGCGAAGGACACCGGCACCCGCCCGTCCGACGCGGTCATCGCCGAGACGGTCGCCGCGGCGGAGGACGCCGACCTGGTCGTCGTCACCGCCAACGCGGCCGCAGCCGGCAGCGAGGGCGGCGTCGCGCAGGCCAAGCTGGTCGAGGCGCTGCGCGCCACCGGCACCCCGGTCGTCGCGGTCGCGGTGCGGAACCCGTACGACATCCGCCGCTTCCCGGACGTGGGCGCCTACCTCGCCACCTACTCCTACGGCGCCCCGTCGCTGGACGCAGTGGCCCGCGCACTGTTCGGCAAGCTCGACCCGCGGGGCAAGCTGCCCGTCTCCATCCCCACCCTCGACGACCCCGACCAGGACCTCTACCCCTTCGGCCACGGCCTCCGGTACTGACGAGCCCCTCCGGCCACCCGACGTGAGCCCCGGCGTCCCCCGCGCCGGGGCTCACCCCTGTCGCGCCCTGTCGCGCCCCGACGCGCCACAATGCACCCATGACCCGTGACCGGCAGGACGACGCTCCCGAGCCCCGCCCGCCGCGTGCCGGCGCGCGGGAACCCGCCGACCAGGACCTCGGCGGCGAGCCGGCCTGCATGCTCGACCGGGTCTGCCCCGCGTGCGGCCGCCTCGCCGACGCCGCACCGCCCACCACGTGCCCCCGCTGCGGAGCCGCCGTCGGCGACGTGGCCTGATCCCGGGACCGCCCCACGCCGCGCCCGCCCCGCACGGGCCCGCCGTGCTCGACGGCGTGCGCAGCCCTCGCCTTCCCACTGTCCTCATCCCTGTCAGCGGTCCGTTTCGGGCGGATTCCGGAGGCTACCCGTGCCCTCCGCCCCGCGCGGCACGACCGGAATCGGTGCAGCCGGGGGTTCGGCACAGCCGGTCCGTACAGCCCGTCGTACAGCCGGTCCGTCAGCCGGGAAGGGAGCCACCCGACATGGCCACCGCCGCGCACCGCGCCCGCACCGTCACCGACCGCCACGGCCCGTCCGGGACCGGCCTCGCCCGCACCGATCACCCACGCACCGACCTCTCCCCCGCCGACCGCGCGCGTATCGACCGCGCCCGCCGCCTCGACGACCTGGCCGTGCGCGACCAGGCCACCGCCCTGCTGTGCGTCCCGGTGGCGTTCTGGTTGTGCATCGGCGCCTGGGCGGTCGGCTACGCGGAGACGCAGAAGGGTGGCCAGGCATACCTCAACGAGTCCGTGGTCGGCGTCCTGTTGCTGTTCCTCGCGCTCAGCCGCTTCCTGCGCCCGCTGCGGCAGCTCTTCGCCTCCGCCGGCATCGCGCTGCTCGGCGCGTGGCTGATCGTCTCCCCGTTCCTCTGGAACTACGGCGAACCCCCGAACGCGGCCGTCGGCGCCCCGCGGCTCGAGTGGGCCACCGGCGCGATCGTGCTGATCCTCGGCCTGGTCGGCTCCCTCTGGGCACGCAGCGCTCGCAGGTACGGTTACCGCCCCGGCTGAACCCCGCCGCCGCACGCGGCGCCACCGCACGCCCCGCCGCCGCAGCCCGCGCGCCACTCCCCACCGGCCGGTGCGCGGAGGGTCGGCTAGGGTGCGGGGACGGGGCCGGCGGTGTGAGGAACGCGTGCGCCGGAGACATGATCTTGGGAGTGGCAGGCTATGGGCGCGAGTTCCGCGGGCGGTTCCACGTCCCCCGCCGCCGCCCGGGTCGCCGTCGACGTCGTCGAACTGCTCGAGGTGCTCTGGGAGCAGGGCCGCAACGCCGTGCCGACCAAGCCCGTCTCACCGTCCCAGCTCCGCGTGCTCCACGTGCTCCAGCAGGAGGACGGCATCAACCTGCGCGGCCTCGGCGAACTGCTGGGCTCCGCCCCGCCGTCCGTCAGCCGGCTCTGCGACCGGCTGGAGGCCATGGGCCTCCTCGAACGCCACCCCAGCCCGGTCAGCCGGCGTGAACTCGAACTGCACCTGACCCGGCGCGCGGTGACGTACCTGGCCGAGCTGCGCACCCGCCGCGAGGACGCCCTGGAGGCCGTGCTGAGCCGCATGCCCGCCACGGAACGGCGGCGGCTGCTCGGCGGGCTGGAGAGCTTCGCCACCGCCGCCCGCTCCGCCGGCACCGGGCGCCGCAGCACGCCGGACGACGAAGCCCGCCCGGCCTGACGGCGCCGCCCTGCGGTCAGGCGTCGTCCTCGTTGACGGCGGTACGGAGGCGCTTGAGGCAGGCGGAGAGCAGACGCGACACGTGCATCTGCGAGATGCCCAGGCGCTCCCCGATCTGGGACTGGGTGAGCTCCTCGCCGAAGCGCAGTTCCAGTATCCGGCGGTCGCGGTCGCCGAGTTCGGCGAGCAGCGGACGCACCGCCTCGAATCCCTCGACGGCGTCGAAGGCGGGGTCGCACGCACCGAGCCGGTCGCCCAGGCTGTGGCCGTCGGCCTCGTCGCGGTCGCTCAGCGCGCCGTCCAGGGACTCGGCGGAGTACCCGTTGGCCGCGACCTGCCCCTCGACGACCTCCTCCACCGTGATGCCGAGGTGGCCCGCGACCTCCTCCGCCGAGGCGGGGCGCCCCAGTTCGGCGAGCAGTTCCTCGTTCGCCATGGCCAGCCGGATGCGCAGCTCCTGGAGCCGGCGCGGCACGTGCACGGCCCAGGTGGTGTCGCGGAAGAAGCGCCGCATCTCGCCGGTGATGTACGGCACCGCGTACGAGGTGAACTCCACTCCCCGGTCGAGGTCGAACCGGTCGATGGCCTTGATCAGTCCGATGGTGCCGACCTGGACGATGTCCTCCTCCGACTGGTGGCGGTGCCGGAAGCGGCCCGCCGCGTAGCGGACGAGCGTCAGGTTCATCTCGATGAGGGTGTTGCGCGCGTACTGGTACTCGGGCGTGCCCTCCTCCAGGGTCCGGAGGCGCCGGAAGAACAGAACGGACAACTCGCGTGCGTCGCGCGGGGCCACGGCGCCGGGTTCGGCGACGTGCGGCAGACCCGTCACGGCGGGCTCGTCCGCGCGTGCGACGCTGGGGCCGGCCTCGACGGCGGAGGGGACTCGCGTTGCGGTGCTCATTCGACACTCTCCGAAAGACAACTGTTGTCATCAGGCATGGAGGAATGTGCCCGGCCGGGCGGCGTCTACACCTGCCGCCACCGACTTCCACGCCTCACGGCCGGCCGGATGCACGTGTGGCGGGGGAGATTGCGGGCAAATAGAGGCCTGAGAGACCGGGACGCGGCATCTTCCCCGTCCCCGCAGGCCCGTGAGGCCGACCTCCTCGCGGGCGGACGACGGATCACGTGGAGTGGCACAGTTATGGGCGCGCCTTCTTTCTCGCCGCAGCCGTCCTCCGCCGCCGCACGGGCTGCGGCGGAGGCCATCGAGATGCTGGAGGTGCTGTGGGAGCGCGGCTTCGACGCCGCCTCGCCCGCGCCGGTCTCCGCGTTCCAGCTGCGCGTGCTGTACAGCCTGGACCGCGAAGAGGGCATCAACCTCCGCCGGCTCGGCGAACTGCTCGACTCGAGAGCGTCGTCGGTCAGCCGGCTGTGCGACCGCCTGGAGGCCACGGGCTACGTCGAGCGCAGGCCGAGCCCGGTCAGCAGGCGGGAACTGCAACTGCACCTCACCGGCAAGGCCCGCACCTACCTGACGGACCTGCGCGCCCGCCGCGAAGAGGCTCTGCTGAAGGTGCTCGACCGGATGCCCGCCCAGGCCCGGCGGGACCTCGCCCGCGGACTGGAGAGCTTCCGGTTCGCCGCGCGGGGAGAGCACACCCGCGCCGGAGAACGTCCGGGCACCGGGGACACCCGCCCGGCCTGAACAGCCGCAACAACGCCTCCCACCCCGCCGGTCCCGCACTTCACACCAGGGCGGGACGCCCGTGCCAGTCGAGGCAGACCACCAGCGCGTCGTCCTCCAGCGGACCCCGGCCCCGGTAGTCGGTCAGCTCGTGCAGCACCGCACGCGGCACCTGGTCCGCAGGGAGCAGGCGCGTGGCGGCGAGCGAACGCGCCAGGGCCCGCTCACCGTAGCCCGTTCCCCCGGGCGAGGGCGTGTCGTACACCCCGTCGCTGGTGATCAGGAGACGGTCCCCCGGCCGCACCCCGAAGCGTTCGGAGACGTAGGGCGTCTCCTCGAACATGCCCAGCGGCAACTGCGCCTCGAACGAGACCCGTTCGACCTTCCCCTCCCGCAGCCGCCACATCCGGGGCGAGCCCGCGTCCACGGCCGTCACCGCACCGGTGGCCAGGTCGAACTCCAGCAGCAGCACCGACAGGTACCGCTCGCCGTGGTGCTGCGCGTACAGCGCCTGGTCCGCCAGAGCGGCCTGGTCGGCGATGCCGAGCCCGGCGCGACGCGCGTTGCGCAGCGCGTTGACGGCGAGACTGGACAGCAGAGCGGCCTCGATGCCGTCGCCCATGCCGTTGGTCACGACGAGAGTCAGGCGGTCCCGCGACACCGACCAGTCGAAGTTGTCGCCGAAGATGGCGTACGCGGGCTCCAGATGACCGCCGAGCGCGAACTCCGGGCGGGCACAGGAGCGGCCGGGCAGCAGCTGCCACTGCATCTCGGCGGCAAGCGTGAGGCGGGACGTGCGGCGCGCCACCTGGAACAGGTCGGTGTCCCGCTCCGCGACCAGGATCTCGTGACCGAGGGCCGCGCAGACGTGCTGCATCTCCGGCAGCGCCGTCTCGCGGTACTGCTCCTCGGGCAGCGTGACGGACAGCACCCCCATCCGGTCGCCCCGGACGGTGACCGGCATGTGCACCGCGACCAGCCCCGGCGCCTGCCGGAGGACCAGCGGCTCCTGCGCGCCGAACACCCTCCCCTGCGGACTGTCGTGCAGGGGCAGCGGCTCCACGGGCAGCGGGCCGAACTCGACGGACTGGAGCGACTTCATGCCGTAGTCGGCGATGCGCAGCTCGACACCGGTGGCGCCGTACTGGTCCTTCATGGCCGCCGTCACGACGTCCAGCAGCTGATGCGGGGCGGCATCGCGCAGCGCACGCTCCACGGCGGGGATACCGACCACTTCGTTCGGCTTCCTTCTGTTTGTGGTGAGCCTTCCCCTTCACCGTACCGCCGGGTCGGTCACTTGTCCTGGGACAATGATGCCCCCCGCACGTGAGCTTGCCGACACCTCATCCCTCCGCCGCACACCCGCCGGCCACCCGCATCCTCCACCCGTCGAGCCGCACAGTCCTCGCCTGGCCCGCGCACGCCCGACCCGGATCCCCCGCACCACCCGCCCCCCGCAGGGGACTTGCCCCCGCCCCTCCCAGCCCGTCGGCGCATGACCACCCCCGCAACGGGAACCCGGGCCCCACGAGCCGCCCCGCCCTCCGCCGGACAGCAGGGGCGGCACCTCACGAAAGGAGAAGTCCATGACGGCCGTGGCCATCATCGCCGGATGTGTACTCCTGCTCGTCCTCGCCTTCCTTCTCCCCCGCCTCTCGCGGCACCCGGAGCGGGGCGCACACAAGACCCTCGGCGCAGGCTCCCGCACCGCGGGCAAGGCCCCCGGCCCCCTGGGCCGCCTCTTCAGCAAGCCCTTCCGCAGCAGCTCCCGCGCCCTGGGCCGCAGCGGCTCCGCCGGCCGCCGCGCCCGCGGCAAGATGCCCTTCTGATCCGTGCGGCCACGCGGGCTCCGTTCGATCACATCCGCTAGGCTGTCCCCGGAGCCCGGCGCCCCTGCGCCGAGACTCCCGGACGCACCCGGAGCGCGCCCCCCGGCCCGCTCCCCCGTCCCGCCTCCGTAGCTCAGGGGATAGAGCACCGCTCTCCTAAAGCGGGTGTCGCAGGTTCGAATCCTGCCGGGGGCACCAGCGGAAACGCCCCGGAGCGATCAAGCTCCGGGGCGTTCGACGTCCAGCTCTGACATCAACAGCGGCGGTCAGCTGTGGAGTCGATCAGAGCACGCGTGGACGCGCGCGGGGTATCCGCCTGCATCGCGGCCGCCGCTGCTCGTCAGGACGCCATGGACCGACTGCGCAGTTGGCCGGACGTCTCGAAGAAGAGCATGGCGCCGTGACGGACGACGAGCAGCAAGCAGCGCTGGACCGCATCGCCGCCATCGACCGTTGGCATGACGAGGAGCGGTCGAGTTCGGACGAGGCTGCGTGAGCCGCACCGCCCGAGCGAGACTGCACCGGCCAACGCCGACGCGTCTTCGTGTTCGGCTGTGAGGCGCTCTCCAAAGCGGTTCAGGGTGATCGGGAAGTGGCCGCGTTGATCAAGACAGCTCCGCGGCTCGACATCCCGATCGTCACCACGGCGCTCACAGCCTTGGAGGCATGGGACCCGCGTGAAACGTCGGGACAGGCACTGTGGAGCTGGACGCTGTCCCTGATCCGCGTCGTCCACACGGACGGGCAGGTGATCGCCATGGCGCGCGACATGCTCAAGGCGGCTGGCCTGCATGGGCACAAGTACGCCATCGAGGCCGTTCTGGCGGCTGTGGCCGGGCGGGAAGCCGCGCAGGGATCTCAGGCAACCGTCTTCACCTCCGACGCCGACGACGTGAATCAACTCCTCGGCGGACGCCCCGTGCGAGTCGAGAGGGTCTGAAGCGGCGCCGAGCGCACCGCAACCTCATTCCGAGCACGCCTCGAATCCCCGAGCATGCCCTCGCTGGACGACGACCCCAGGCACGCATCCGGCACACACGGACACGGGAAGCACCATGATCACGTGCGGACCAAGGGGGAGTGTTCCCGCTGTTCAGGCAGCCTTCGGCCCGCCTCCTGCCGGCATGCCCGGCTCGTGCAGGGCGGAGCCCGGGTACAGGGTGGCCGGCAGGACATCGACTATTCGAGCAGGGCGTACACGGAGATGATCACTACGCCGAGCAGCATGTCCATGCTGCCTGCGCGGAAGGAGTACGGCCAGCTGCGGCCGGCGATGCGGGCTGCCGCGGTTCCCAGTGCCAGCAGGGCCGCGGTGTTGAACAGCAGGGCCACGTCGACGGCTGTGTTCTCCGGCCACCATCCGGCCAGCGCGGCGAGCAGGAACGCCACCGTCGGCAGGGCTGCGGCGACCAGAGGCCATTCGGCCAGGACCGACCGCAGTCGGCTGAGGGTGGCTGCCTCGTCGGCGGAGACACGCTGGGCGATGACGTGCGCGAACCCGTGGGCGGCTCCCGAGGCCAGGGCGCTGAGCAGGATCCACAGCGCGTCCGGGCCGGGGTCGGCCTTGTCGCCCGTCGCGTCCAGTGCGGCCACCATGGCGCTGGCCAGCACGAGTCCGTAGACGCCGCGGAACAGCCACCGCTCCGGCCGCTGATGCAGCAGGGTCCCCCCTGGTGCACCCGCTGCGCGGCGGACGTGCTCGGTACGGTCGGGCATCGCATCGCCTCGGTGCGGGGAGAGGACTGGGCCCGCACATGCTCGCCCCGCTCGACGTGTGGCACACGGCGCCACGCGGGAAGCCGTGCACGATGCGGACGAGAAAGCCTAAGGGCCGGCCGTCGGCGTGGCCGTCGGGTGCCATTCGCGGCGGAGGAGGCCGAAGACCCAGGAGTCCGAGACCTCGCCGTTCACGACGCAGTCCTCGCGGAGGGTGCCTTCGCGGACGAAGCCGAGCTTCTCCAGGACCCGGGCGGACGCCACGTTGCGGGTGTCGGTCTCGGCCTGAACGCGGTTCAGGTCCAGGGCGTCGAACGCCCACTGCAGGACGGCCCGGGCGGTCTCCGTGGCGTATCCGTGGCCCCACGCGGCCGCGTCGAAGAGGTAGCCCAGGGACGCGCTGCGGAAATCCGGGTTCCAGTCGAACAGGCCGCACCAGCCGATGAACGCGCCGTCGGAGGCGCGGTCGACGGCCACGCGCGCTCCCGTGCCTTCCTCCTCGATCGTCCGGCAGGTCGCGAGGAAGCGCTGGGCGCGGGCCGGTTCGGTCCACGGCGGGGAGTCCCAGTAACGCAGCACGCGGGCGTTGCTGTGCAGCGCGTAGAGCGGCGCCGCGTCGGCGTCGGTGAACGGCCGCAGCAGCAGCCGGGAGGTGTGCAGCTTCGGGGTGGGCAACGTCATGCGGAGCATCCTGCCGCGTCACGCGCGCCCGCGACCATCCGTTTATCCGGACGAGGCCGGGCACACGGAAGCCGGCAGCCTCACTGTCCGTTCGCCCTCCGTCAAGCACCGGTGGAACCGGTCGCGACGGCATCAGTCGTCAGCTGCGACGAGGAGGGTGAGCCTGACTGCCGGGCGGTCGATGAGGACGAGTTCGTGGTAGTCGATGTGAAGGGGGCCGTAGTCGTGGTGGGCGTCCTCCGGAAGCTGTCCCAGCAGGTATCTGCTGGTCGCCTTGCGGATCGGGGCGTAGATCTCCTGACCCAGGCGTGCGCCGAGTGATTGCGGGACGGCGCCGTGCTGGTTGGCCCAGGAGTGGAGGGTGTCGACGGCCGCGGCGGCATCGACGGTCTCGTAGGAGTCAGGGGTGATGCGGTCGAGCCACCACTGACCGTGCCGTGGCCAGTCCTGGACTCCGGCTCCGTCGTAGGTGTCCCGGAACTGTGGATGCGCGATCAATGCAGCCAGCACGTCTCGGTCGTCCCAGGTCTCGGACGACAGCTGGAAACGCTTGACGTTGATCCAGCGGAAGCCGTGCGAGCCCTCGCCGAAGTCGAAGTGTCGGAAATTGATGAAGGGGCTGTCCAGGTGGACGACGGCGGAGGCAGGTTGCATGGAGGTCATCGTAAATCTCGCCGGTATACGCCTTTTCCGGCGACCGCCGGCCTGACCTGCGGTTATTCCTGCCGGTGTTCGTACCCGACACCGGGCGCGCACCAGCGGAAGGTCCCGGCTTCGTAGTGGGCGCCGAGGTGGGCCCACCAGCGAATGACCCGGTGTCGACTGGGCGTTGAGCGCCCAGCACCGGGTTACGACCCCATTACGGTATGGGCACCTTCTTCCCCCACATATGTTCCATGGGCGAAAGTGCGAGCGATCCGGCTCCGGTTCGCCGGACAGGGAAGTTCTGAACTGAGGATGCCTATGCCTTCCTTCTGGATACCCGCGCCCGCCTCTCCGGGGGTGAGACGCACGGCGCGTCTGGCTCTCGCAGCCGGGCTGGTGGTGGCCATCGCCGCGACCAGCCCGGCTGCCGTCGTCGCAGCGGACGGTGATCCCGTCCCCGCTACTCCGGCCAAGTCGGCCGACGACAAGCTCGGTTCGCAGGATGCCGAGCTCCTGGCCGAAGCCGTGGCCGAGGGCGACAAGAACGTCACCATGATGCTCGCCACCCGGCCTGGTGCCACCGAGAAGGTCGCCGGCCAGCTGGACTCCGTCAAGGGCGGCTCCGTGGGCCGCGTCGACGACAAGCTCGGGTACGTCCGTGCCACCGTGCCCACCGGCCGGGCGGAGGGCGCGATCGACCGGGCGAAGAAGCTGTCGGACGTCGTGGGAATCGACCTGCTCCAGGAGATCCCGCTGCCCGATCCGGCACCGGAGGCCGACCGCGCCAAGGGCGCGAACAACGGCAAGCGCGGTTCCCAGCCCGGCCCGGACGAGGACACCCCCGCCGACAACCCGTACCAGCCCGCCGCCGAGACCGGCGCCGTCGACTTCGTCGAGGACCACCCCAAGGCGGACGGACGCGGCGTCACCATCGGCGTTCTCGACTCGGGCGTCGACCTCGGCCACCCGGCGCTGCAGAAGACGACCACGGGCGAGCGGAAGATCGTCGACTGGGTGACCGCGACCGACCCGATCATCGACGGTGACGGCACCTGGCGCCCGATGGTCACCTCGGTCTCCGGCCCGACGTTCGAGTACGCGGACCGCACGTGGTCCGCGCCCGCCGGGTCGTACCAGATCAGCCGCTTCTCGGAGTCGGTGACCACCGGCGGCGACATGGCCGGCGACCTGAACCGGGACGGTGACACCACCGACCGCTGGGGCGTGCTGTACGAGCCCGCGACCGGCACGGTGCGCGTCGACCTCGACGACGACGGGAACTTCGGCGACCAGAAGGCGATGAAGCCGTACAAGGACGGCTTCCAGATCGGCTGGTTCGGCGAGGACGACCCGAACACGGAGATCGCCGAGCGCATCCCGTTCGTCGTGGAGATCCGCAAGGACGTCCCGATGGACCCCTACGGGGGCGACTGGGTCGGCAAGAAGGCCGACTTCGTCAACATCGGCGTCGTGGAGTCCGCGCACGGCACCCACGTCGCCGGTATCACGGCGGCCAACGGCCTGTTCGACGGCGAGATGGACGGCGCGGCCCCCGGCGCGAAGATCGTCTCCTCGCGCGCCTGCTCGTGGAGTGGCGGCTGCACGAGCGTCGCACTGACCGAGGGCATGATCGATCTGGTCACCGAGCGCGGCGTCGACATCGTGAACATGTCGATCGGCGGTCTGCCCGCGCTGAACGACGGCAACAACGCACGCGCCGAGCTGTACACCCGGCTCATCGACACCTACGACGTGCAGCTGGTGATCTCCGCGGGGAACAGCGGTCCGGGCGCCAACACCATCGGCGACCCCTCGCTCGCGGACAAGGTGCTCAGCGTCGGTGCGTCGGTCTCGAAGGAGACGTGGGCCGCCAACTACGGCTCCAGGGTGAAGACGAAGTACGACATGATGCCCTTCTCCTCCCGCGGTCCGCGTGAGGACGGTGGCTTCACCCCGGTCATCGCCGCTCCGGGCGCCTCCGTGAACACCGTGCCGAGCTGGCAGCCCGGCCAGCCGGTCCCCGAGGCGGGCTACGACCTGCCGCCCGGCTACGGCATGTTCCAGGGCACGTCGATGGCCTCCCCGCAGGCGGCGGGCGCCTCGGCGCTGCTGATCTCGGCGGCGAAGCGGCGCGGCATGGAGCTGAGCCCCCTCAGCCTGCGTACCGCTCTCACCAGCACGGCCGACACCATCAAGGGCCGGCAGGCGTACGAGCAGGGTGCGGGCCTCATCGACGTCGAGGACGCCTGGAAGTCCATCAGGCGCGGCGCCACGGCTCACGCGTACACGGTGAAGGCGCCGGTGGACACGGCGCTGTCCGGCTTCCTGAAGGAGCCGGGCTTCGGCAGCGGACTCTACGACCGCGAGGGCGGTCTCGCCGTCGGCGAACGCCGCACCTACACCGTCGACATCACCCGCACCAGCGGTCCCGTCCGGCCGGTGGAACACGAGATCGACCTGAGCAACGACGACGGCACCTTCCGGCTGGTCGGCGACGACGAGATCGCACTGCCGCTGAACGAGCCGGTGTCCGTGAAGCTCCGCGCGAAGGCGAAGCGGGCGGGTATCCACAGCGCCGCCCTCACTCTGGACGACGAGCGCACCGAGGGCGTCGACAAGCACATCCTCGCGACCGTCGTCGCGGCGGAGGACCAGGTCACCCCGGCCTACGCCGTGCAGGAGCGCGGGTCGGTGCAGCGCAACGGCACGAAGTCGTACTTCGTGACCGTGCCCGAGGGCGCGAAGACGCTCGAGGTCGCGATGAGCGGTCTGCGGAAGAACAGCCAGACCCGTTGGGTCGCGATCAACCCCTACGGTCTCCCGGCCGATCCGACGTCGACGGTCTTCTGCTACAACAACTACGACAATCCGGACAACGCGTGCCGTCCCGACCTGCGCTCCTACGAGGAACCGCTGCCGGGCGTCTGGGAGTTCGAGGTCGAGGCACGGCGCACCTCGCCGCGGCTGAACAACCCGTTCACCCTGACCGCGACGGCGCTGGGCACCACCTTCGACCCCGCGGTGCAGACGCTTCCCGAGGCCGAGGTGGGGACCCCTGCTCCGGTCGAGTGGGAGGTCACGAACGAGTTCGGGGCCGTCGACGGCTCGCTGCGGGGCGGCGAGCTGGGGTCCGCCCGGCAGGAGCGTCCCACCATCTCCGACGGCGAGTCCCAGGAGAGGACTCTCGTCATCGGCGAGGGCGTCTCGCGCGTGGACGTCGTGATCGGTTCCACCTCCGACACCGGCGCCGACCTGGACCTGAGCGTCTCCCTCGACGGTGAGGTCGTCGGTTCGGACGCCGACGGCGACTCGGAGGAGTCGGTGACGCTGCTGAGTCCGGAGGCGGGCACGTACACGATCACCGTGGACGGATACGCCGTGCCGGCCGGCAGCACCGCGTTCGACTACCGCGACGTCTACTTCTCCTCCGCACTCGGCGAGGTGAAGGTCGACGAGAACCGGACCGTCGCCCTCGGCAACGGCGAGTCCGCCACCGTCGACGCGGAGGTCGTGGTGGCCGGCGAGGCACCCGAGGGCCGCACGTTCTTCGGTGAGGTGCAGCTGGTCAACGCGCGTGGCACCACGACGGGCGCGGGCAGCGTGCAGATCGAGGAGGTCGTCGTCCCGTAGCCCTTCCGGCTGCCGGGAACGGCTGACACCAAAGGGGGTGGGTGGACGCGCAGGACGCGCGTCCACCCACCCCCTTTCCGTGAGCTCGTGCGGATCAGGCGGTGCAGCCGGAGGTGGGGAGGGTGTAGAGCCCCGGCGGGGTGTGGCCGTCGTAGATGGCGGTGAGGTAGGTCTGCGGGCAGCGGGCGACGCCGTCCGCGGTGCGGATCTCGACGTGCAGGTGCGGGGCGCCCGAGTTGCCGGTGTCGCCGGTGGTGCCGAGCCGGGCCCCGGCGGAGACCTGGGCGCCGTCGCCGACGGAGCGGGCGGAGAGGTGGCAGTAGACGAAGCGGGAGCCGTCGGACTGGAGGAGGCGGATGCCGATGCCGCAGGACGAGGAGTCGTAGTGGTCGACGACGCCGCCGCGGATCGCGTACGTCGGGACGTAGTTCACGATCAGGTCGACGGCCGGGTTGCCGTTCCAGTGCGAGGCGGCGTAGTCGGCGCGGCCGGCGGCGCTGCGGTCGAGCGGGAGGGCGTAGCCGGACGGGTTGCCCCCGCCGTCGCCGCCGCCGATGAGGCTCTGCCAGGTCTGCGGGCCGACGAGGCCGTCGGCGGCGAGGCCGTGGGCGCTCTGGTACGCGCGGACGGCGGCGTCGGTGGCCGGGCCGAACTGGCCGTCCACGGCGATGCCGTGGCCGTACGCGTTGAGCTGGGTCTGGGCGGCGCGCACCGCGTCGCCGGTGGCGCCCTGCCGCACGGAGACGATCAGGTGCGGCCAGGTCTGTGAGCCGATCACGCCGTCGGCGGTGAGCCCGCGCGCGTTCTGGAAGCCGACGACGGCCGACCGGGTGTTGGGGCCGAACTGGCCGTCGGCGGCGATGCCGTGGCCGTGGTGGCGCAGCAGGTACTGCGCGGTCCTGGTGTCCGTGCCGGAAGCGCCCTGGCTGACGGACGGCCAGGCCGGGAGGGCGTCGGCGCGGGTGGCGGGCAGCAGGGCGAGGAGGAACGCGGTCAGCACGGTGAGCACGGTGGCGCCGAGGGGGACGGATCTGCCGGATCGCATGCGAAGGGGCCCTTCTCGTTGGGGGGTTGACGAGTGCCGCAGCAGGCTAGGGGGCGGCCGCCGGACTCACCAGGGTCCGGCGGCGCCCCCGTGCGGGAGGCGGCGAAGGCGTGACACTTGCCACGACCCGGACGGCGGGCCGCCGCACCCGCGGCTGCGTGCGGGTCGCCTACCCGGACCGGCGGGCGTCGTACCAGGCAGCCAGGGAGGTGAGGACGGCCTGGAGGGTGCCGCGTTCGACGGCCTGCCCGATGGTGCCGTCGCAGAAGCGTTCGCCGCGGATGATCGTGGTGGCGAGGCGGACGGCGTCGGCGGCGCCGGGTGGCGTGCCGTCGTCGGGGAGGGCCGGAGGACGTCGCTGCATCCAGGAGTAGGCCGGGGTGACGGCGCCGACGTCGGAGAGGGCCCGGCAGGCGCGTTGCACGCGGGCGCTGTACTCGGGGTAGCCGACGGTCACGACGCCGTCGGAGCCGCGGGTGCTCTGCACCCAGCAGGTGTCGCCGTCCGCCTGCGGCTGGGCGGCGAAGTCCCGGGCGGTGGCGGTGAGGAGACGCCACGCGTCGTCGTGGGAGGGGTCGAGGCGTAACTGGGCGAGCAGCATTCTGTCGTCCGTGTCACCGGGTACGTGCGGAGAGTCACTCATAGTTCGTCAGCTTTTCATGACGGTTCTCGGCGCGCTGCTCGGGTGTGGTGGGGTGGGCCGATGGACGCGAAGGTGCTGTATCTGCTGGGGTGTGCGGCTCCGCCCGTGCTGGGTGTGGCGGACGTGGTGCGGGAGGCGCAGTGCGCCGGGTGGGACGTGTGCCTCGGGCTGACGCCGACGGCGCGGGACTGGCTGGCGGACGAGGTCGACGACTTGGCCGAACTGACGGGGCGTCCGGTGCGCAGCGCGCTGCGCCGCCCGGGCGAGACGGCGCTGTGGCCGGACGCGGACGTGGCCGTGGTGGCGCCGGCGACGCTGAACGGCGTCAACACCTACGCGCTCGGCCTCACCCCGGACTTCGTGGCCGCGTACGTCGCCGAGGCGGTCGGCAAGCGGTGGCCGCTGGCCGTGCTGCCGTGCGTCAACGCGGCGTACGCGACGCACCCGCAGTTCGGCCGCAGCGTCGAGACCCTGCGCGGGGCGGGCGTGCGCATGCTCTACGGCGGGGCGGACGGCTTCGTGCCGAAGGCTCCCGGCGAGGCGCGTCCGCAGGAGTATCCGTGGCACCTGGCGCTGGCGGCGGCGCGCGAGATGGCCGGGCCCGCCGGCCGGCCGACCGACGGGGAGTGACCGACGGCGTCCGACCGAACGCCGGACGCCGGCCGCCGGTCCCGACGGTCGGTCAGGCGCTCCAGGGCCCGTCCGGTGCGAGGGCGCGGAGGACGTCCACGAGGCCGGGTGGCTCGACGGGACCGGGCAGGGAGCCCAGGTCCCGCCACGGCACCCGGGCGTGCCCCTGGAGGCTCGCCCGTTCGTCCGGGAGCAGGCCGGTCCGGTCGAGCGGCGGCTGCCGGGTGGCGTAGCGGGCGAGGAAGAAGTCCTCCACGCCGACGTGATGCCGGCCGTTCCAGTGGCAAGCCGACGGGTTCGCGGGTTCTCGGAGTGGAATCGCGGGGAACCGGGGGGGACTTGGCCCGTTGGCAGAGTGACCGACGGATTCGTGACGCAGATCGGGCAACCGACGGGATTCGTTGACCAGCCCGATTGGGGCTTACGCCGGGTTGGAATCCCGCGCAGGTGCCCTCCGTTCCGCCATGGGTACCGGCGTGATCGCAGCCAGCACCGGTGGGAACCGGCGCTCCGCCGATGGAGCGCCGGGCCCGATGGCGATCCCCTGTGTCAGGCCGGCTCGACCGGGAGCCACAGCTCGCACGTGGCGGTGCTGAAGTCCTGGGTGCGATCCAGGGTCGCAACAATCGAGGGGCCGGGGCGCAGGCGCCACGGGTTGGAGGGGAACCACTCGGTGGCGGTCGCGGCCCAGGCTGCCTGCAGGGCCTGCGGGTGGGGGCCGTCGGTGCGGAAGACCGCCCACTTGCCCGCGGGTAGCTCGATGGCATGGAGGTCCTCGGGGGCTGGGGTGCTCTGGTGGACGGCCACGCCGTGCAGATAGGTCAGCTCGCTTCCTTCCGTGGCATCTGGCTCCAGACCGTCGCTGATTTGGAGCAGGCCGGCAGGTTCGGTCTCGCTGAGGGACTTGAGCCGGGCGTGCTCGGTGGGCGGCAAGGCGGCGATGTGCTCCTGAATGTGCGGGTTGACGCCTTCGTGGATGAGCGGGACGCGGGCCGCGTGTCCGATCAGGCGGAACGCGGGGTGGTCGACGAGGCGGGTGTCCATGGGGATGCTCCCTTCGACGGTCAGGTGGAACCTGAGCGTGGGCTGGGTACGCAAGGGGCCTCCGTCTCGGCGTACGTCGCTGAGGGTGGCGCCGTGGACGGCGCGGAACGCGCGGCCGAACGCCTCGGTCGATCCGTAGCCGTGCCGGACGGCGATGGTCAGCAGATCGTCCTCGCATCGCACGACGTCACCGGCGGCGACGGTCATGCGCCGCCGGCGCACGTATTCCGACAGCGGCATGCCCGCCAGCGAGGAAAACATCCGGCGCAGGTGGTACTCGGTTGTGCCGAGCTCTGCTGCCAGTTCGTGGATGTCGAACTCCTCGGCGAGCTGATCCTCCACGAGGTCGGTCAGCCGGTTGAGTGCCGAGATCATGTGGCCTCCTTTCCTTGTCAACCCTGCCGTGCACCGGCCCGTCCCCGCCCGACTACAGCGAACCGATCCGATCAGGCGCAGTGACGACCAACGCGCGGCAACCGCCGGCCGGCCCACCGGTGACCGGGGCATCGCGCGCCCGGCGCGTCATGGCCAAGGACGGCGCGGCACCGGAAGGTACGGCTGCCCGCCAGTTGCGAGGCGACGGTGTCGTGGCACCGATGGGCCCCGGTCGCCGGGCTCGACGCCTCCGCCGGGCGGCTCCCGGAGCAGGCGGCCGTCGTACGGGTCGCACTTGCGCAGCAGGAGCAGGTCGTCGGCCGCGTCCAGGCAGAGGACCCGCGCGGCGGGCCGGTGCGTCGTCTCCACGCCCGGAGACCAACCGGCGGGGCGGCGTCGCACCCGGGAGGGCCGAGCGCGCCGGGCAGGTCGGGGAGAGCCGGTCAGCACAGCACACGGAAGGGCCCGGGCGCGGGCCCTTCCGGGAGCGTCCGGTAGAAACCCGGGACTCGCGTGCGAGATCTATGCCACACCCGAACATCTCTCCTACACTCCCCGCTCAATTGACAGGCTCAATTGACAGGCACCCAGGTGGAGTTGGCCTGGGCGACGGGTGGAACCGGGTGGCCGGCGTGAGTGACAGCAGCGACTTCCTGGTCGTCGGGGGCGGCATCGCCGGGGCGGCGGCCGCCTATTTCCTGAGCGCCTCCGGGCGGGTCACCCTACTGGAGGCCGAAGCCTCGGTTGGCATGCACGCAACAGGACGCTCGGCGGCGCTGTACTCCGAGTACTTCGGCGGCCCGGCGGTCCGCACCCTGACCACGGCCTCCCGCGCGTTCTACGCCTCCCACGGCACGGACACCACGCCGCTGCTGCGCCCCCGCGGGGTCCTCGCGCTCGGATCGCCGGACACGGCCGACGCGTTCGCACAGGCCCACGCGGCGGGCGCACTGGCCGAACGCCCGGTGGTGGAACTGACACCCGACGAGGCGCAGCGGCTCTGCCCGGTCCTGCGGCGGGACGCGTTCGACCGGGTGCTGTACAAGCCCGGTGCCTGCGACATCGACGTGGACGCCACCCATCAGCTCTTCCTGCGCGGCCTGCGGGCGGGCGGCGGCCGCGTCGTGACGCGGGCGCCCGTACGCAAGTCGACCCGCGTCGGCGGGCTCTGGCAGGTGCGCACCGGCGGGCCGCACGAGGCCGTGTACGCCGCTCCCGTCCTGGTGAACGCGGCCGGGGCCTGGGCGGACCGGGTCGCGCAGACGGCGGGCGTGGCGCCAGCGGGCCTGCGCAGCACCCGTCGCACGGCCGCGCTGGTGACGCTCCCCGATCCGCCCGGCGATACCGGGCCGTCCGCCTGGCCGATGGTCACCGACGTCGCCGACACCTTCTACGCCAAGCCCGAGGCGGGCGGCCTGCTGCTCTCGCCGTGCGACAGCACCCCCGTACCGGACCCGGCGCGGCGGGTGCGCGCCGACGACCTGGACGTGGCCGTCGCCGTCGAACGTTTCCACGCCGCCGTGGACCTGCGCATCCGCGGGGTCGGCCACGCCTGGGCCGGACTGCGGACGTCCGTCGCCGACGACACGCCCGTGATCGGCGAGGACCCCGCCGCACCCGGGTTCTTCTGGCTCGCGGGACTCGGCGGCTACGGCATCCAGACCGCCCCGGCCGTCGGCGCCCTGCTCGCCGCGCTGGCCGCCGGACACGCCCCGCCGGCCGCGACGGCTCCGCTGACTCCCGCACTCGCGCCCGGCCGGTCCCTGGCGGCGCCCGTCCGCTGACCGTCCGCGCCACCGCAGCAGCACACACGCCCCTCGGTTCCCCCTCTGGCAAGAGAGATGACGGATGGACGCCACCCACACCGCTCCCCGCGTCGCGGGCCGCCACGTCGACCACGGACCGTACGCGTCCGTCGTCACCCTGATCGAGGACCAGGCCCGGCGCACGCCCGAGCGGCGCGCCGTCACGCACCTCGGCCCGGTGACCCGCAGCCTGACCTACCGGAGCTTCGACGAACTGGCCAACGGGCTCGCCGCCGAACTCCGTGCAGCGGGAGTGCGCCGCGGCGACGCGGTGCCCGTCGTGCTCGGCAACAGCCTCGAACTGCCCGTCTGCATGGTCGCGGTGATGAAGCTGGGTGCCGCGTTCCTGCTCTGCGACCCGGCGTGGCCGGAGGAACGGCTGCGGACGATCTTCACCGCCCTCGAACCGCGCACGGTGCTCACCGCCGGGCCCGAGTCCTGCGGCGGACGCGACGCCCGGCCGGTGTCGGTGGACGCCGTCCGGCACACGCCGCGCCGCCCGGAGGTCCCGCTGCCGGCCGACCTGCCCGCCTACGGGGTGTTCACCTCCGGCTCGACGGGCACCCCGAAGTGCGCGCTGAACGTGCACGGCGGGCTCGCGAACCGCTTCCGCTTCATGTCCGCCTACTTCTCGGCGACCGGCGAGGAGGTGGTGCTGCAGAACAGCCGCCACACGTTCGACTCGGCGATCTGGCAGCTGCTGTGGCCGCTGACGACCGGCGGCCGCACCGCCATCCCGGACCAGGGCGAGTTCCTGGACCTGGAGCACATCGTGCAGGCCGTCGGCTCCGAGCAGGTCACCGTCACCGACTTCGTCCCGGCGACGCTCGGCATGCTGGTCGCCCTCCTCGACGCCGATCCCGCGCAGCTGCGGCGCGTCGCGTCGCTGCGGCACCTGGTGGTGGGCGGCGAGGAGATCATCCCGCACGCCGTGCACCGCCTGCGCGCCCTGCTCCCCGGGCTGGAGATCACCAACGGCTACGGCCCCTCGGAGGCGTCCATCGGCATGGTCTTCCACCGGGTGACCGACGCCGACGGCGACCGCATCCCGCTCGGCACGCCGATCGACAACTGCTACGCCGCCGTGGTCGACGAGGACCTCCGCCCGGTCCCGGCCGGCGCCGTCGGCGAGATCGTCATCGGCGGCGCCTGCCTCGGCGCCGGCTACCTGGGCGACCCGGCCCGCACCGCCGAGGCGTTCGTACGCAACCCCCTGGAGGACGTGCCCGGGCCGCGGCTGTACCGGACCGGCGACCTCGGCCGGTTCACCGGCGACGGGCTGCTCCGCTTCTCCGGTCGCCGCGACCGGCAGGCCAAGGTGGCCGGCGTCCGCGTCGAGCTGGGCGAGGTCGAGACCTGCGCCGAGGGCTGCCCCGGCGTCATCCAGGCCAAGGCCCTGGTCCTGCGCCGCGACGGCCGCACCCGGCTCGCCGTGGCCGTCGCCGGCGAGGACGGCACGACCACGGACGCGCTGCGTGCGCACCTCGTCGCCTCGCTCCCCCGCATCCACGTGCCGCACCACTGCCTGGTGCTGCAGACGCTGCCGCTGACCGACAACGGCAAGGTGGACCTCGCGGCGCTGCGGACACTGGTGGAGGAGAAGCTGGACGACGGCCCCGGCGCCCTCCCGGCGGTACGGGACGTGGACCTGGCGGAAGGTGCGGACGGGCCGCCCGCCGAGCGGATCGCCCACCTGATGGGCCGGGCCCTGGACCTTCCCGGCTTCGGCGTGCACGAGGACTTCGTGGCCCGCGGCGGCGACTCGCTGGCCGCACTCGGGGTGGTGATGCGGATCCGCGAACTCCTCGCGCTCCAGGCCGGCGTGGCCGACCTGTACGCCCACCGGACCCCGCAGGCGCTGGCCGATGCGCTCGCCGAACGTGCCCGCGCGGTGGCCGGGCCGGGAGCCGACGACCACGCCCTGATGGAACGGGACGCGGTGCTGCCGCCCGGCCTCGCCGACGCCGCGGCACGCACGGCGGCGGCCGCGCCCACCGCGCCCGCGTCCCCCACCGGGCCCGGAACGGTGCTGGTCACCGGCGCCTGCGGGTTCGTCGGCTCCCGCGCCGTGCACCGCCTGCTGAGCGCCACCGACGCCCGCGCGCTGGCCGTCGTACGCGCCCCCGACGACGCCGCCGCCCGGCACCGGCTGATCCGGACGCTGCGCGAACTCGACCTCTGGGACGAGGAGTTCGCGCACCGTCTGCAGGTACGGGCGGGCGACCTGGGTGAGCCGCGCTTCGGCTGGCGCACCGCGGAATGGGAGGCACACGCCGCGGAGTGCGCCACCGTGCTGCACGTCGGAGCCCTGGTGAACTTCCTCTTCGACTACCGCGCGCACCGCCCCGCCAACGTCCTGGGCACGGTGGAGGCGCTGCGGTTCGCCCTCACCGGACGCCGCAAGACCTTCCACCACGTCTCCACGCTCGGCGTCCTCGACCGGCACGCGGCCCGGCAGGACGCCCCGCTGCCCGAGGACTTCGACCCGGCGGCGGCCCTGCGCCCGGCCGGCGGCTACAGCCGGTCCAAGTGGGTGGCCGAACACCTGGTGCTGGCCGCGCGTGCGGCAGGACTGCCGGCCCGCGTGTACCGGCTGGGCGAGGTGATGCCGGCCGCGGACAACGGCGCGCCCAACGCCAAGGCGCTCACCCATCTGCTGCTGGCCGCGTTCCGCCGCCTCGGGCTGCGGCCCGGGGTGCCCATGCGCTCCGACTACTCACCGGTGGACGAGGTCGCCGCGACCCTGATCGCCGCGCTCGGCGAGGACCCCGGCACCGGCCCGGGCGCGCTGCACGTCCTCCGGCGCGAGAGCCTGGACTTCGCCGGGCTGCCGGTGGCGGAGGGGGCGCCCGCCCGCAGCGTGCCGCCCGGCGCGTTCCTCGCCGCGGTCGCCGAGGCGGCGGCGGACGACGAGGACGAACCCGGCTCCCCCCTCCCGCTCCTGCACGGCATCCTCACAGCCCGGCGCCACCTCGCCGGCGAGGACACCACACGTCCCCCGACGGACGCGGAGGCGGAACGACTGCTGACCGGCCTTCTGGTGGACAACCCCGCGCTGTTCACCACCGACGCCGCCGACGCCCTCGCGGCCCGGCACGGCTTGCGCGACGATGCCACCCGGAACGGCGCCGGCGGCGCCCGTGACCTCCGTGCGCAGCCGCAGGCTGCGGCGGTCGCGGCCTACGTGCGCACCCTCACCGAACTCCCTTCCCTCCACTCCTGAAACACCGGCCTCCGGAAGCTCCGGAGGCCACACCACCGCTCGAAAGGAACGACCGTGCGACAGAGGACGATGGGCCGGCTCGGCTGGCAGGTCAGCGAGATCGGCTACGGCATGTGGGGCATCGGCGGCGGCCCCGGCGGCTTCACCGGCTGGGACTACGACACCGCGCCCGCCTGCCTGGACCAGGCCGTGGAACAGGGCTGCACGTTCTTCGACACCGCCTGGGTCTACGGCCGCGGCGTCAGCGAGCGGATGCTCGGCGACCTGCTGCGCCGCCACCCCGGCGAGCGGCTGCGCGTCGCCACCAAGGTGCCGCCGCTCAACCGCGAGTGGCCGCCGCGCCCCGGGGACACGCTGGACGACGTCTTCCCGCCCGGCCACATCCGCGAGTACGTCCACAAGAGCCTGGAGAACCTGGGCGTCGAGCGCATCGACCTGCTCCAGTTCCACGTGTGGGAGGACCGCTGGGCCGACGACGAGCGCTGGCAGCGCGTCGTGTCCGAACTCAAGGCCGACGGCCTGATCGACGGCTTCGGGATCAGCGTCAACCGCTGGGAGCCGGCCAACGTCCTGCGCGCGATCGACACCGGTCTGGTCGACGTCGTGCAGGTCATCTACAACCTCTTCGACCAGGCCCCCGAGGACGAACTGCTCGCCCGGGCGCAGCGCGACGACGTCGGCATCATCGCCCGTGTTCCCTTCGACGAGGGCGGCCTCACCGGAAGGCTCTCCCGCGACACCGTCTTCCCCGAGGACGACTGGCGCGCGGTCTACTTCGGCCCGGAGAACCTCGGCCCGACCGTGGACCGTGCGGAGGCGCTGGCCAAGCTGCTGCCCGAGGGCATGAGTCTGCCGGAGCTGTCGCTGCGCTTCATCCTCGACCACCCGGCCGTCTCCACCGTCATCCCCGGCATGCGCCGCTCCGCGCACGTCACCGCCAACCTCGGCGTCTCGGACGGGCGTCCGCTCGACCCGGCGCTGCGGGAGGAACTGCGCGCGCACCGCTGGGACCGGCAGCCGACCGCGTGGTCGATGTGACCGTCATCGCTCTCTGGGCGCACCCGCGTGCCGTGTCCACCGCGTTCGTCCGGATGATGATGGAACGCGGCGACGTCACGGTCGTCCACGAGCCGATGGTCCTGCTCACCGACCACGGCGAGACGCGGCTGCCCGCGCCGCCCGGCGGCGCGGGCCCGACGACCGTGCGCGCGCCCGGCGAGCTGTACCGGCAGCTGGCCGAACTCGGCGCGCACGGGCCGGTGTTCTTCAAGGACACCCTGGAGTACCGGTACGCCCACCTCTTCGACCACCCCGAGGACGTGGCCGCCTTCCGGCACACCTTCATCGTCCGCGAACCCGCCCGCACCATCGCCTCGCACCACGCCGTCAAGCCCTCGCTGGCCTGCGCGGAGATCGGCTACGAACACCAGTGGCGGCTCTTCGCCCACCTGTGGAAGACGACCGGCGAACGCCCCCTGGTGTTCACCGCCGAGTCGCTGCTCGCCGACCCGCCGGCGGTCGTACGGGCGTACTGCGCGCACGTCGGGCTGCCGTTCCGGCCCGAGGCGATGCACTGGCAGCCCGGCGAACGCCCCGAGTGGGAACAGAACCGCCGCTGGCACCTCGACGCCATCGCCAGCTCCGGCTTCCGCGCCCCGGACAAGGAGTTCGCGGCCTCCGTGCACGACGACCCGCGGCTGCGCGCCTTCCACGCCCACCACCTGCCCTACTACGAGCGGCTCGTCGAGCACGCCCTGACCACCATCTGAGACGACCGTGAGGACGACGCACATGACCACCGTGCAGGAGACCGACCCGAAGGCGACCGCCCTGTCCCCGGGCGAACGGTTCGCCCGCGCCTACCTCGACCACGGCCCGGAGGCGGAGGTGTGGTTCGACTACACGCTCAGCGACGCCTTCCAGCCCGTCGAGGACCGGCCGCGCCTGACCACCCGCAACCTCTTCAAGCACCAGCGGGTCGCCGGGGACACCGTCCGCGGCTGGTTCGAGACCCGCCCGTACCAGCCCGGGACCGCGGCGGCGCTGCGCGAGGCCGCGTTCCGCTTCGACCTCGCCGAGTACCGGCTGCAGCCCATCACCGGCTGGGTGCAGATACCCGACGGCCTGGCCGAACACCCCGAGAGCCTGGTCCAGTTCATCGACCGCCGCCTGATGGTGCGGCTCGGCACCGCCGAGAACCGCGCCCTCACCCTGGACGTGATCGACCACCCCGACGTGGCCGAACTGCCCTACCGCGGCTCGTACGTCTCCGGGCTGCTCGCCGCGTTCGACGAGATCGAGCAGACCGGCGGCACCGGACACGCCATGGTCGTCAACCCGGCCGACTACTACGGGGAACTGGTCGGCTCCGGCAGCGTGCTCGACGACCTCGCGCGCGAGAAGGTCAAGATCTGCCGCAACCGGCACGTCGCACCCGGCTGCGCGCTGGTCGGCGACTTCTCCATGGCTGCCCGGCTGCTGGAGTCCGGCCGGTCCGTGATGAAGGTCGCCCAGCCCCCGGCCGGCACCTTCGACCGGCCCGGCACCGCCGTGTGCGCCGAGGTGTACGAGGGCGTCGCGGTCCAGCTGCCCACCCACTTCTTCCACGTCGTGCCGGAGGGGGGCGTCCGACATGGCTGACACCGCGAAGAGCACGGGCGCGGCGGCGGGCGCGGCGGGTACGGGCTCCGCCGCGCAGCCGGGCTCGAAGCAGCCCTGGGTGGGCACCTTCGTCGGACTGGTCTGCGCACTGCTGTGCACGTTCACCGCAGTCGGCATGGTGATCCCGGTCGTCCCCCGGCTGGTCACCGGCGAACTCGGCGGCTCCGCCTTCGAGGTGGGCGTCACCTTCGCCGTCTCCGGCGTGACGGCGCTGCTGGTCCGCCCGTACGCGGGCCGGCTCGCGCAGCAGTACGGCTGCCGCAAGGTCATGATGCTCGGCGCGCTGGTCATCACGGCCGTCGCGGGCGTGTACGCGCTGCCGCTGGGGCTGGCCGGACTGTGGACCGGCAGGTTCCTGCTGGGTCTCGGCGAGGCCCTGCTGTTCATGGCGGGCTCGCTGTGGACGGTCGGTCTCGCCCCGCAGGACCGGCGCGCCCAGATCGTCGGCTTCTACGGCCTCGCCATGTGGACCGGGTTCGCCGTCGGCCCGATCCTCGGCGAAGTGGTCTACCGGGCCGGTTCGTTCACGGCGGTGTGGATCGCGGTGGCCGTGCTGCCCGCGGTCGCGTTCGCCGTGGTGTGCCTCCTGACCGACCGCATCGCACGCGGCGCGCAGGTGTCCGCGAAGCTGCTGCCGCGTGCCGCGGTGCTGCCCGGCGTCTCCCTGCTGTGCGGCTCGTTCGGCTACGGCGTGCTGGTGAGCTTCGGGGCGCTGGCGATGACCGCCCGCGACATCGCCGACGGTTCGGTCCTGGTGTCCGCCTTCGGCGCCGCGTACGTCACGGTCCGCGTGCTCGCCGGGCGCATCCCGGACCGGGTGGGCGCGTTGCGGGTGGTGCTGATCTCCGCCGTCGTGGAGGCAGCGGGTCTGGCCCTGATCGCGTTCGCACCCTCGCTGTGGGTCGCGGCGCTGGGTGCGCTGATCGCGGGCGGCGGCTTCACGCTGCTGTACCCGGCGCTGGCCCTCATCACCATCGACGCCGCTCCGGAGAACGAGCGCGGTGCCGCGCTGGGGGCGGTCACGTCGTTCTTCGACATCGGCGTCGGCGTGGCCGGGCTGCTGGGCGGCATCCTCGCGGAGTTCAGCTACACCGCGGTCCTGGCCGCCGCCTCGGTGGCGGCGCTGGGGTCGCTGCTGGCCGGCAGGACGGCTGCGGCACGCGCCCGCACCTAGGCCTGTCCGGCGGATCTTCTCGGGCCGCGACGCCGGCCACGGCACCTCTCCTCCGTTGCCCTTCGGGAGGTGGCACCTCCCACGCGGTGGGCGTAGGGGGAGGGGTGCCCGCACCGCGGTGTCGCCCCGCGCGAATGCGCGCACACACGCGCGGCGATCCTCTGCCGCGCGAGGCGTCGCCGTCCCCGGCGGACCCGGGAAGACGGAGGACCCCCGCGTCCCACGCCACGGGGTGGTCCTCGAAGTTCCAACCGGACAGGCCCCGGGGCGCATGGATCTCGCCTGGGGGGGGGTCCGCGCCGGGCGCGGGCCCCTTTTCGTGCGCCGGAGGCCGCCGGAGGGCGCTACGCGGGCCAGCCGTTGGAGGAGCCGGTGGGGCCGCCGTTCTCGTAGAGGACGACGCAGCGCCGCTTCGCCTCCCGTTCGGCGAACTTGTCCGCCGCGGCGGCGCCGTTCTTCTTCCGCTCCGCCTTCGCCTCGGCGACGACCTCGAGCAGGATGTTGTTCTGGCTGTCCGACAGCCCCCGCGACTGGTAGTCGCCGTAGCCGCCGTCCCCGCTCAGTTCCCTCTTGGCCCAGTAGCCGACGAGTTCCGCGCAGATCCGCTCGGGCGGCTTCGGGGTCGGCGTCGGGGAGGCCGTGGCCGTCGCGGAGGCGTCCGGACCGCCGCCCTCAGCCCGCGGGTCCGCGCCGTTCGTGCCGCAGGCCGTGAGGCTCCCGGCCGTCACGGCTGCCAGGAGCGTCGCCGCCAGGCGTAGGAGGGGTCTGCGTCTCTGCATGCCGCACAACGTAAGGGCGCCGCGAGGGGCCCGCCAGCAAAACCGCGTGATCCGTCCGTCGCCCCTGGGGGAAAGCACGGTGACCTGGTACGACGTCTGGTCCGTGCGGGCCCGCGCGTGATAGGCAGCGTGGCATCGGGACCAGCGGCGGCGACGGCACCGGACGTGCCCACCGACGACAGCGAGGAGCGCTCTCATGTGCGAGCGGGCGTGGGAGCGGGCGCTGACCGAGGCGCTGGCCGACGACGGGGGCGCCGGGGGTCCGGCCCTGCTGCTGGTCGAGGGGGCCGCCGGGACCGGCAAGAGCCACCTGGTCGAGGCGCTGCTGGAGCTGCCCCAGGGGCGCACGGTGCCGCGGCTGGCCGTGCGTTTCCGGGCGTCCGGTGCGCTGGCCGTGGCCGAGCCGCCCGCCGCGGAGCACCGGGCGGCGACCGCCTGCCTGGCGCTGGAGGCCGCGCTGACCTCGGTACGTCCACTGCTGCTGGTCGTGGAGGACGTGCAGCACGCGGACGACGACTCCCTGCGGTTGCTGCGCGGGCTGCTGCGCGAACCGCCGCCGCGGTTCGCCGCCGTGCTCACCTACCGGCCCGAACAGCTGCCCCGGCGTGGTCTGCCGCTGGGGGGCGCCGCGGACTACCCGGCGCGGCTGTCGGTGCTGCGGTACGTGCCGCCGCCGCTGGACGAGGCGCAGGTCCGGGCGCTGGCCGGGGACGCGCTGGGCGCGGAACGGTGCCCGGAGGAGTTCGTGGACCGGCTGCTGCGCGACTCCGCCGGGGTGGCGCAGGTGCTCGTGGACCTGCTGCGGATGCTGCGCGACGCCGACGAGAGCCGCGACCACGCGGACGTACGCGACCACTTCACCGCCGAGGACGTGGACGAGGCGGGCGTGCCCGTGCGGCTCGCGGAGGCGGTGCTCGACCAGCTCGACGCGCTGGACGCGCCGCACCGTCCCGTGGTCTGGGCGGCGGCGGTGCTGGGCGAGCCGGCCGGGGCGCAGGACCTGACGGCCGTCGCGGGGCTCGGTGACGAGGAGGGACACCGGGCGCTGGTCGCCGCGCTCGGGTGCGCCGCCCTGCACGAGACGGGCCAGGGCCGGTACGGCTTCGCCGTGCCGCTGGCCGCCTCGGCGGTGTACCGGGTGCTGCCCGGCCCGGTGCGGGAGCGGCTGCACCACCGGGCGGCGGCACTGCTGGCGGCCCGCGAGCCGGCGCCGTGGGCGGCCGTGGCCCGCCACTGGCGCGGGGGCGGCCGCACGGAGGACTGGCTGCGCGCGGCCGAACGCCTCGCCGAGGGAGAGGCGGCGGTCCGCGAGGACACGGCGGCCCTGGCCCTGCTGGAGCAGGCGCTGGCGGAGAAGGGCGTCCCCGCGGAGCGGCGTGGCCGGCTGGCGCTGACCCTCGCCCGGGGCGCGATGCTCGGGGTGCGGTCGGAGGGCACGGCCCAGGCGCTGCGCGGCATCGTGGAGGACGCGGCGCTGCCGAGGGCCGTCCGGGGCGAGATACGGCTGGAGCTGGGGCTGCTGCTGCACAACCGGAAGCGGCGCTTCGATGAGGGTCGCGTCGAACTCCGTCGTGCGGCAGAGGAGTTGACGGAACGTCCGGCGTTGGCGGCACGTGCGATGGCGGCGCTGGCCAATCCGTTCTTCCCCGGCGCCTCGCTGGAGGAGAACCTCGGCTGGCTGCGGCGCGCCGAGGAGGCGGCCGCCGCGTCGGCGGACGACGGTGCCGTGACGGCGGTGGACGCGTGCCGGGCGACGGTGCTGATGAACGCGGGCGATCCGGCCGCCTGGCCGCTGGTGGCCCGGCTTCCCCGGGACGCCACCGACCGTGCCTCCCGGCAGCAGGTGGCGCGCGGGCTGTGCAACACGGCCAACGGCGCGGTCTACCTGGGCCACTACCGGCGGGGCGACGAACTGCTGGACGAGGGCGTCGCGTTGGCCCGGAACAGTGGGGCGCCGTTCCTGGAGCGCGTCGGGCGCGGCACGGGGCTGGTCCGCGACTGGCTCACGGGGCGCTGGGCGGGTCTGGCCGAACGCTGCACCGGGCTGGTCGCGGAGGACGGCATCGCCAACGACGCACGGGTGGTACTCGCCCTGCTCGCGCTGGCCAAGGGCGACTGGGCCACGGCGGAGAACTGGCTGCCGGACGACGACCCGCCGGCGTCCGAGGTGTTCGAGGCGCCGGTGGCGGCGACGGCGGCGGGCGCGCGCATCCGGCTGCTGACGGCGCGGCAGCGGACGGAGGCCGCGTCCGCGGCGGCCACGGCGTCCTGGGACTGGCTGCGGCGCAAGGGGGTGTGGGTGTGGGCGGCGGGGTTCGCGCCCTGGGCGGTCGAGGCGCAGGTGAGAGCGGGGCGCCGGGAGCCGGCGCGGGCGATGGTGGCGGAGTTCGCGGCGGGCCTGGACGGGCGGGACGCGCCGTGGGCGGAGGCGGCGCTGTTGTGGTGCCGGGCCGTGGTCGCGGAAGCGGACGCGGAGGGCGCCGCCGTGGCGCACGCGGTGGCGGTCGCCGGGCACGCCGCCGGGCACGACGTCGGCCACGCCACCGGGTACACCGCCGGGTACTCCGCCGGGGAGGGCGGAGCCGCCGGGCGGGAGCCGGGCCACGGTGCGTGGGAGGAGGCCGCCCGCCTGTACCGGGAGTCGAGCGCCGCCTTCGCCCGCCTGCCCCATCCCTACGCCGAGGCCCTCACCGCCGAGGGCGCCGGGCGGTGCGCCACGTGGCGGAACCGTCCGCAGGCGGAGGCGGCGGGCGGGGAACTGACCCGGTGCGTGGAGCTGCTGACCGGGCTCGGCGCGGCGTGGGACGCGGCGCGGGTACGGGCCGTGCTGCGGACGCACCAGCCGGCCGTGCAGCGCAGACGGCCGGGGCGGCCGGCGTACGCGGAGCGCATGTCGCCGCGTGAGGCGGAGGTGGCGGAACTGGCCGCGACCGGGCTGACGAACCGGGAGATCGCGGCGACGCTGCATCTCTCGCCGCGCACCGTGGAGCACCACGTGGCCCGTGCGATACGGAAGTTGGGCGTCGATTCACGGCAGGCGCTGGCCGAGCACCACCGGGTGGCGGGTGGAGGCGCGGAAACGGCACCGTGACCCGCGGTGCGCGCACACGGCGCGGTGCCCGGACGCGGCCGTGTCCGGGCACGCGGACGGGCCGGCCGCTGCTGCGGCCGGCCCGTTCGTCGTGCCGAGTGCCGGTGGGGGGTCCGGCGCTCTCCGGTCGGTGACCGGTCAGCACATGGTCGTGCGCATCACGGCCGAGGGGCTGGACCAGTCGGCGCAGCCGGAGGCCGAGTGGCCGTACCAGTTGTGCCCGAACTCGTGCGCGGCGAGCAGGGCGAAGTCGTTGACCATGGTGGAGAGCATGATGCGGTCGCCCATGCCCCAGTTGCAGCCGACCACGTTGCCGCCGCCGCAGCCGGAGACGTAGCCGCCGGTGCACTCGACCGGGGTGCCGCTGGAGGAGGTCTCGGTGCCGCTGCCCCAGTAGTTGGCGCCCTGGCGGATGGCGCTCTCGTAGCCGCTGCAGGAGGCGGTGATGTGGTAGCTCCAGGCCGGGACCTGGAAGGCGGCGCGGCCTTCGGCGGCCGGCGCCGGGGCGTCGGAGTGGTCCCCGTGGGTGTCGCCGACGAGGTTGCCCTCCTCGCCGAGCAGGGTCGCCTCGTAGGCGGGACGGGTGTCCGTGGGCTCGGCCGCGTTGGCGGTCACCGGGAGCATGAACACCATGGCCGCGGCGAGAGCGGCGCCTGCGACTCTTCGGACTGTTCCGAGCATGTCAAATCTCCTTGTGTGGGGGAACGGTCACCTCCACGCCGGCCTCCCAGCCGTCGCGGTGAACCGCCAGACCTCGCACCCCGAACCGCAGGGTGTGAGGCGGATCACGGAGAACGTACGACCGGATGCGCGGCGTACCTATACGGGTGGGCCGAACTACGGATACGCAAAAAACCCCTACCCCCGGCCTAGGGGTGCCCGTGCTCATGACAAACGCGGCTTCACGCAGTACTCGTGAGTACGCACCCCCACACCCCAGGAGGCACGTTGACCACCCGACCCACCCGGCGGGGCTTTCTCGCCGCCGCCGCAGCGCTGGGCGGCGCCGCCGCCGTCCCCGTCATCTGTTCCGGCCCCGCACACGCCGTGGCCGGCAGAGGTGAACTGCCCGTCGTGAACCGCCCCGACCACCCGGCGGCGGTCTACGCCTCCGGTGACCGGCGCAACGCCCACGCCGAGCCCCTGAACGCCAGCGTCGACTGCGAAATGCACGGACGGAGGACCCGCTGATGGCCACCTTCGTCACCCGCGCCCAGTGGGGCGCGCGCCCCCCGCGCAGCACCAGCGGCAACATCACCCCCCAGAACGGCGGCGTCACCGTCCACCACGTGGGCGGCAGCAAGGTCGCCGCGTCCAGCCACAGTTCGTGCGCGGGCCAGGTGCGCGGGCACCAGAACCACCACATGGACGGCAACGGCTGGTCGGACATCGCCTACAGCCACCTCGTCTGCGTGCACGGCTACGTCTTCGAGGGCCGCGGCGAGAACATCCGCACCGCCGCCAACGGCACCACTTCCGGCAACCAGAACTGGTACGCGGTCTGCGGCCTCGTCGGGGGCAGCTCGTCGAACTACGACAGCATCACCAGCGGGCTGATCGACGCCTTCCACCACGCCATCACGCGGCTGCGGAACCAGGGCGGCGCGGCCGGCGCGGTCAACGGCCACCAGGACCACAAGGCCACCGCCTGCCCCGGCAACCTCTATCCGCTGGTGCTGGACGGCACGCTCAACCCGGGCGGAGGCGGCGGCACGCCGTCCTGGCCGGGCGTGTACTTCACCCAGCCGCCGATCTTCAACCACCCGAGTGTGGGGACCTGGCAGTCGAAGATGAACAGCGCCCACGGCTTCAGCCTGGGCGTCGACTCCCAGTACGGGCCGGCCTCCGAGAGCGCCTGCCGCACGCTGCAGGGCCGCAAGGGTCTGACCGTCGACGGCGTCGTCGGCCCGGACACCTGGAACGCCACCTTCTCCTGACGGGGCCGGCCGCCGATCGGGGGCGCACCCGGCGCCGCTCGCGCGCCGGGTGCGCCCCCGACGGCACGGTCTGCGCCCTCCCCCACGGCGGGTCCGGCGCCCACGATGTGACACCTGTCGTGGGCACGAGAAGGGCGGTCGTCATGGGTGCACAGTCGAAGTGCAGGGCGTGGACGAAGGACGGACGGAACTGCCGGAACCTGGCGATGAAGGGCGCCTCGCGCTGCCACCTGCATCGCGGCGCCTGGTCGTCGTACGGCTCCGGAAAGCGGAAGGGCAAACGCCGTTGACGGCGACGGGCGGCCGGCCGTGCGTCGGCTGCCCGTCGCCGTGCACGGTCAGACGCCGGTGCCGGCGCCCAGGTCGAAGACGCCGAAGGCGAAGGACTCCGCGGTGAGGGTGGTCGGGGTGACGGTCACGCCGGAGACCTCCAGCGCGGCCGGGGTCGTGCCCGGCGGCAGCATGCAGGGCAGCGGCATCCGGACCGGCTCGCGGCGCGGGTTGACCACCACGAGGTAGCGCTCCCCGCGCAGGTGCACCAGCGGATAGCCGGTGTTCAGCACCCGCACGGCCCCCGAGGGCCCCAGCTCCGGCGTGGACCGGCGCAACGCGATCAGCCGGCGCACCAGGTGCAGCAGCGAGTCCTCGTCCGCGCGCTGCCCGGCGACCGTGGGGCGGTCCGGGTCCGGGTCGAGCGGCAGGTACAGGTCGTCCGCCGGCGCCGTGGAGAAGCCGGCGTTCTCCCCGTCGTCCCACTGCATGGGCGTACGGGAGCCCGCTCGGTTGTACCGCGGGCCGAGGACGCTTCCCTCGTGGTCGGGCAGTCCCGGCACGTACCGCATGCCGATCTCGTCGCCGTAGTAGATCGCGGGCAGCGTCGGCCACGTCATCTGGAAGGCGAACGCCACCGGCAGTTCCTCGCGGGTGCGCGGCGAGGTCGCGAGCCGGGAGAAGTCGTGGTTGGAGGTCGGCAGCACGATGTGTCCCGCGGCGCCGATGGCGGCGGCCGCGTCCTCCCAGGCGTGGGTGAACCGGTCCGGGGAGCCTTCGCCGTCGGCGTGGAAGTAGCAGCTCAGCGGGTCCCAGGAGGTGTCGACGGTGCCGCCGCCGTTGCTCCACAGCGATCGCATGGGCAGGCCGTTGGACGGGCCGCCGAACTGGAGGAAGAAGTCGCCGTGGAAGCCCGCCGGGACCGAGACCGACGGGTCGCCCCACTCGCTGAGGATCACCGCGTGCGGGTGGGCGCGGTCCAGCCACCCGCGCAGCTCCTGCCACAGCTTCACGGTCTCCCGGTGCTCCGGGTCGTCCTTCACCAGGGAGGAGGCCATGTCGACCCGGAACCCGGAGAGTCCCAGGCCCAGCCAGTGGTCCATGATCTCGCGCAGCGCGGCACGGTTCGCGCGCGGCCCCTCCGCGTCGACGGGCTCACGCCACGGCTCGTCCGGGTGCGTGCGCGCGTAGCCGAAGTTGAGCGCGGGCTGGGAGACGAAGAAGTTGGGCAGGTACGCGCCGGGCCGCGGGCCCGGCGAGGGGGCGAAGCCCGCCGGCGCCGGGTCGCCCTCGGTCCACACGTAACGGTGGTCCGCCGGGTCCTCCAGCGCGTGCCGGAACCAGGGGTGCTGGTCGGAGGTGTGCCCGGCGACGAGGTCGAGCAGCACCCGGATGCCCCGCCGCCGTGCGGCGTCGACGAGCTTGGCGAGGTCGTCGACGGTGCCGTAGCGCGGCGCGACGGTGAGGTAGTCGGACACGTCGTAGCCGCCGTCGCGGAACGGCGAGGCGAAGCAGGGGTTGAGCCAGACGGTGTTCACGCCGAGCCAGGCGAGATGGTCCAGGCGCTCGGTGATGCCCGCGAAGTCGCCGATCCCGTCGCCGTCGGAGTCGGCGAAGCTCTGCGGATAGATCTGGTAGAGGACGGCGTCGGACAGCCAGGCCGGTGCCTGGCCGGCGGCATGGGCGGGCTCCGGCTGCAAAAAGCGTTCCGGGGACATGGGGCGTGCGGCCTTCCTCACGGGGGTGCGTACCGGCTCCCACGATGCCCGCCACGGGGGCGGGGCGGAAGACCCGGCCCCCACGACGGGCCGCACCGCCCCGGCAGCCGCCGTGGCAGCCGTGGCGGAGGGCGGGGCGGAAGGCGGGCGGAGGCCCGGCTCAGAGGTCGTCGCGGAGGGCGCGCAGCAGCTCGGGGGTGCGGGAGGCCCGCTCGGCCTGGACCACCAGGCGGTTGAGCACGTCCCAGTAGTGGTGCACGTCCGCGGGCTTGTCCGGGTACACGGCGCTCGTCAGCTGCTCCAGGTAGACCATGTCGGGGAGTTGGCCGCCGGGCAGCCGCAGCATCGTCACCGAGCCGCACAGAGCCGGGTGACCGCCGGAGGCGAAGGGCAGGAGCTGGACGGTGATGTGCGGCCGCCGCGCCATCCGGGCGAGGTGGTCGAGCTGGTCGCGCATCACGGCCCGCGAACCGAGGGGGCGGCGCAGCACCGCCTCGTCCACCACGACCCACAGGTGCGGCGGAGTCGGCCGGCCGAGCACCTGCTGCCGGCGCATCCGGAACTCCACGTGCCGGTCCAGTGCGTCCTTGGGCGCGTCCGGGTGCCCGAGCCGAACGACCTCCCGCGCGTACGCCGGGGTCTGGAGCAGGCCGGGCACGAACTGCACCTCGTAGCCGCGGATCACGTCCGCCGCCTGCTCGGCGCCGAGGTAGTCGTGCAGCCAGGGGGGCACGAGGTCGAGGTAACGGTGCCACCAGCCGGGGGTGTTGGCCTGCTCCGCCAGGGTGCGCACCACGCTGCGCTCGGCCTCGCCGACCACGCCGTAGAGCGCCAGCAGGGCCTCCACGTCGCGCTGCTTGCTCCCGGTGCGGCCGTGTTCGAGACGGCTGATCTTCGACCGTGACACCCCGATCGCGGCGCCCGCCTCGGTGCGGGTCAGCCCGGTCTCCTCGCGCAGGACGCGCAGTCGGGCGCCGAGCGCCATTCTCGGCACCGTGGGGCCGGGCCGCCACGGCTCCACCGGGCGGCTCGCCGAGCCGCCGCCGCTCACGGTCAGGTCGCGCACGGTGTGTGAGGTGTCCACGTTCACTCCGTCATCCGTCGGTGGCCGCCGGAACGCGCCGGCCCGTCAGGCGCGTCTGCCATGTTCGCATGGCACATGCACCCGGGGTGAAGTCCGACGACGGCATCGAGACACCGATGAGACCCCGGCCACACGGCTCAACCCCCCGACACGGGGCGGGAAACGCTCCGGGCACGTGAGATGCGCCACGGAGCGGGGGCGTACGACGGCGCTCGGTGACGGCAGGGGCCGGGGGCACATGCCACCGGCCCGCACCGGGGGTGCCGCGCCTGAGCTGCGGTTTTCCGCCCCATGAGGCCGGAAGGACCGATCTGCACCCCTGTCCGGCGGGGCGCACGCCGGCGCATCCGGGCCGTTCCGGTACGAACGCACCGGGTGAGATTGTCGGTCGTCTCCCCTAACCTTGCACACATGTCCACTTCGTCTACACCAACGCCTTCCGGCTCGACGGCCGCCGCGGACGCCAACACGGCGATCCGCGAGTTCGTCGCGGGCCGTCGGGTGTGGACGCCGGCCGACCTCGCGGAACTCGCCCGCCTCCGGCGGGCCTGGATGAGTGCCACGCAGGGCTCGGTGACGCGCGCCGCGTAACCCGACCCGTCCGCCCCGGACCTCCGACACCTCGAAGACCCCGGACTCCTCGCGGAGTCCGGGGTCTTCACCTGTCCGGTGCGCCGGGCGTCAGGGCGCCACCTCGGCTTCCGCCTCCGCCTCCGCCTCCGCCTCGGCGGCGACCGCATCGCTCTGCACCCGCCCCAGTACCGTGCGCGGCGCGCCGTCCCCCAGGACCGCGTTGCCGATGGTGGCGTTCAGCCGCCGCGAGGCCTCTCCCCAGGACGACTTGCCGAGCGGGTAGAAGCGGGCGACGTCCAGCGACTCGATGAAGGGCCAGAGCGGCTTGTGCGCCGCGTCCTCCCGCATCGTGTACGCGGCCTCGGTGGTCACCGGCAGCATGGTGTGGGTGCCTGCGTACTCGACCACGTACCGCTCCTGGTAGACGAAGTCGAGGAAGGTGCGGATCTCCTCCGCGTGGCCGTTCTCCTTGAACGCCATGGTCCAGTCGGCGACACCGGCGGTGGTCCGCGCGGGAGCGGTGCGGCCGGGCAGCGGAGAGGTGCCGAAGCGGACGCCGTTCTCCAGCGCGAGCTGCATCAGTCCGGGATGGCCGTTGAGCATCGCCACCTCGCCCTCGATGAACGCCGCGTACACCTCCTGGCGGTCGGTGGTGGCGGGGTTCTCGTTGGTCAGCCCCGGGCCGACCAGTTCGTCGCGGAGGAACTCGAACGTGGCGACGTTCTGCGGGGAGTCGATGTCGTACGAACCGGCGTCGCTGAGATAGCCGCCGCTGTTGCCGAGCATCCAGTTGAGTGCCTCGGCCTGCGCCTCCTCCTCGCCCAGCGGGAGACCGTACGGTGTCTTCACGCCGACCGCCTTCAGGGAGCGGGCCGTTCGCAGCAGTTCCTCCCAGGTGCGGGGCGGCTCCTCGACGCCTGCCTTCTCGAAGAGGTCCTTGTTGTAGAAGAGCGCGCGGGTGCTGGCGGAGAACGGGAACCCGTACTGGACGTGGCCGACCGAGCCTGCCTGGACCAGGGACGCCGTGATGGACGCCTGGGTGTGGGTGGAGAGCACCTCGCGGGCGTTGTAGAGCAGGTCGCGCCGGGCGTAGCCGGCGAACGAGGCGCTGGTCTGGGCGAGGTCGGGGGGCCGGCCCTCGGCCACCCTCTCGCGCACCTCGGCGTCGATGGCGTCGCGCTCGTAGAGGTCGACGTCCACGTCGATGTCGGGGTGCTCGAACCGGAACTCGCCGATCAGCTTGTCCCAGAACCGCTGGGAGCTGTTGCCGGAACGGTCCCCGTGCTCGACCGCCATCAGCTTGAGGCCGACCTCGCCGCCGAGTGGGTTCTCGCCACCGCAGCCGGTGAGCGTCGCCAGCAGGCTGGTCGCCAGCCCGGCCGCGACCAGGCCGATCTTCCGTCGTCGCTGCACTGCCCGTACCGCCCTCGCTCGGTTTCGGCCGTTCACATGCCGGACGGCGCATGTGAACGCCCGACGCGGCAGGGAGTCTTCCCCACTCGCACCGTGACGTCCAGATCACAGCACGTATCGCTTCGGTATCGCCTGCCCGGAACGATCACCGGGCCCTCCCCCGTCCCCCACGTCACGGACGCGGGGAGCACACATCTCACCGGGTGCGGTGGCGGAGCAGCAGCATCGCCGCGTCGTCCCGCAACGGGCGCTCCACGTGCGCCACCAGGTCCTCGCGTATCGCGTCCAGCGCGGTCTGCGGGTTGGGGTCCTTGAGCAGTCCGGTGCGTTCCGCGAGCGGGTAGAAGCGGTTGTCCGGATCTCGCGCCTCGGTGACGCCGTCGGTGTAGAAGAGCAACTGGTCGCCGGGGGCGAAGGGCTGGGCGTACGGCTGCGGTTCCTCCTTCGCCAGCGAACCCAGGCCGAGCGGCGGCGCCGGGTCGGGCACCTCGACGTACTCGACGCCCCCGTCGTGCCGCACGAGCAGCGGCGGCGGGTGACCGAAGTCGAGCAACGTGGCGGTGTCGTCGGAGAGTTCGGCCAGCACGGCGGTCACGAACTTCTCGTCGGACAGGTGCCGTCCCAGGGCACGCTCCAGGCGGGCGCCGACGGTCACCAGATCCACCTCGTCGTAGGCGGCCTCCCGGAAGGCGCCGAGCACCACGGCCGCGGTCTCCACCGCCTCCAGCCCCTTGCCCTGCACGTCCCCGACGATCACGCGCACCCCGCGCGGCGAGGTCACCACCTCGTACAGGTCTCCGCCGATGCGCGCCTCGGCGACCGCCGAGGTGTAGGAGACGGCGATGCGCAGCGGGCCGACGCTGAGCGGCACCGGCCGCAGCAGCACCCGCTGCGCCACCTCGGCGATGCTGCGGACGCTGGCCAGTTCCGCCTCACGGCGCTTCCGTCCCGCCGTGGCGAGCAGGCCGGCGGCCGAGACCCCGGCGACGCCGAGCAGCGCCGTCGAGCCGCGCCGGTCCCCGAACTGCCCGTTGTAGAGGCTGAGCGTGAGGCACAGGCCCATCGCGAGCACGCTGATGGCACCCGTGCGCCGCATGCTGCCGGCGAGACCGGCGAACGCGGGGCCGAGCGCGATCAGCGGCAGAAAGCCGACTCCCGGTCCGGCCGTGAGGTCGACGAAGGCCACGGCGGCCATCGCGGCATACGGCAACCACGACAACAACCGACCGGGGCGGGTGCGGGAGGGCTCGGCCAAGGGTGACTCCGGCGGATCGACGAACGCCGCCTTGTGGGCGGCCGACCGCCCAAGCTTCGCAGTGTTGCACCACCCTGCACAAAGCTTTCCGGGATTGACCGGTCCGGACGCCCCTCAGTGACCGTTTGCAGGGCCTCGGGACGGGCTCCGCGGAGTCCCCGCCCGGTCGGCACGGGCCGCGGCCACGTCCCGCAGCCAGGCCGGCTCGTCGGCGATCTCCAGCAGCAGGAGCAGCCGCGTGAGCGGGTCGTCCCACTCGCAGTGCGGTGCGTCGGTCTCGGTGCAGAGAGGGGGTGGCGTCATCACGAACTCCACTGCCGTCATCGGTACCTGGAAACGAGCTGACACAGGTTCGGACAGGTCGCCTCCATCATCCGCCTCCGGAGACGGGGCTGCAAGCACATCTGCAAGAACGGTCGTAAGGACAGATGCAAGAACACCCGTAAGGACATCTGTAAGAACAGGTGCAAGAACACTCGCCTGATGGCATGGTGATGCCCATGCACATCGACCACGCGATGCAGGACCCCCGACTCCGTGACGTCACCTGGCGCAAGAGCCGCCGCAGCAACCCCAGCGGCAACTGCGTCGAGCTCGCCGAACTCGCCGACGGCGGAGTGGCCGTACGCAACTCCCGCTTCCCCGCGGGCCCGGCCCTCCTCTACACGCCGGCCGAGATCACCGCCTTCATCCAGGGCGCCAAGGACGGCGACTTCGACGACCTGATCGACGCCGGCGCCTGACCGCCGCCGGCCACCACACCGACCACCACCCCCACACCCCCACACACCCCACTTCCGACGGCCTTCCGCCCGACACCGGCCTTCCGCCCGACCAGCGGAGCAGTCGCCCAACGACACCCCTTCGCGCCCGCGCCCACCACACCGAGCGCGGGCGCGTGCCGTCGGTACGTGCGCCTGGCCAGTGTTCGGCTGTACGCCGGGCCTCGACAGTGGGACACTGAGCGTCCTGACGACTACTCAGGGGAGCAGGGGCAGGGAGATGGCAGCACAGCCGGAACCGCAGAGCCGTTCGTCGGTCAGGCGCATCCTCGACCATCCGCGGGGCGGACCGACCATCCTGCGCATCGTGCTCGGCACGCAGCTGCGCCGGCTGCGCGAGGCCGCCGGCATCAGCCGGGAAGCGGCCGGCGACGCGATCCGCGGCTCGCACGCGAAGATCAGCCGGCTCGAGCTCGGCCGCACGGGCTACAAGGACCGGGACGTCGCCGACCTGCTGGCGCTGTACGGCGTGCGCGACGCCGAGGAGGTCGAGAACTTCCTCGCCCTCGCCCGCCAGGCCAGCGTCCCCGGCTGGTGGAACAAGTACAGCGACGTGCTGCCCTCCTGGTTCGAGCAGCTGATCGGCCTGGAGGAGGCCGCGTCCGTCATCCGCACCTACGAGGTGCAGTTCGTGCCGGGCCTGCTGCAGACACCCGAGTACGCCCGCGCCGTCACCCGGCTCGGCCACCCCCGCGCGAGCGAGGCCGACATCGAGCGGCGCGTGCGGCTGCGCATGGAGCGTCAGAGGGCCCTGGACAGCGAGTTCGGCCCGAAGCTGTGGGCGGTCGTCGACGAGGCGGCGCTGCGGCGCCCGCTGGGCAGCGAGCCCGAGGTGATGCGGGACCAGATCGAGCACCTGCTGAGGATGGGATCCCGGCGCAACATCACCCTGCAGATCGCGCCGTTCAGCATCGGGGGGCTCTCCGCGGCGGGCGGGCCGGTGACCATACTCCGCTTCCTCGAGCCCGACCTGCCCGACGTGGTCTACCTGGAACAGCTCACCACGGCCCTCTACCTGGAGAAGCAGGACGAGGTGGAGAACTACATGGTGGTCATGGACCGGCTCTGCGCGACGGCCGAGACGCCGACCAGGAGCACCGCGTTCCTCAGGGAGCTGCGCGAGGAGTTCTGACGGCAGACGCCGGTGTCCGGTACCCCCGCGGGGGTACCGGACACCGGCGTCTGCGGCGCGTGCCCTCAGACCCCGCTCACGGGACCCGCGCGACGCCGCCGAACTCGTACCAGTCGCCGGTGTCCGGCTCCTTGAGGGCCAGCTCCGAGTCCTGCCGCCAGTGGTTGATCCGGCCCAGCCCGGGATCGAGGACCTCCAGGCCGTCGAAGTACCGCTCGACCTCGTGGGGCTCGCGCACCCGCCCCCAGTGGCCCTGGGTGGTCTCGTCCATGAAGTTCGTGACGAAGTCGCGGGTCTCCTTGTTCTCGCTGACCAGCTGGTTGATCACCACGAAGCTGCCCGACGGCAGCCGTTCGGTGATCTGCTTCACCAGCTCCTCCGGCCCCGGGTCGGGGATGCAGTGCATCACCGAGACGAAGAGCGCGGCGACCGGCTGGGAGAGGTCGATCAGCCGCTGGAGCTCCTCGTTCGCGAGAATCTGGTCGGTGCGTCGCATGTCCGCCTGGATGACGACCGTGCGGTCGTCCTCCTGGAGCAGCGCCCGCCCGTGCGCGAGCACGATCGGGTCGTCGTCCACGTAGACCACGTGCGACTTCGGGTCGATGCCCTGCGCGACCTGGTGCACGTTGTCCTGCGTGGGCAGACCTGAGCCGTGGTCCAGGAACTGGCGGACGCCGTAGTCCTCGGCGAGCACGCGCACCACGCGCCGGAGGAAGCGACGGTTGTTGATCGCGAGCGGTTTGGTGCTGGGCACCACCTTGTCCAGCTCGGCCACGGCGGCACGGTCCACCGCGTAGTTGTCCTTGCCACCGAGGTAGTAGTCGTACATCCGCGCCACACTCGGCACGTTGACGTCCACCTCGGACAAGACCGTGCGGTTCTCCTGCCGCATGTCAGACCTCACACCCTTCAGCCAGGCTTGCGCGCGCACGGGGTGACCGCACGCTGTCCGTAGTCGGACGGTCGCATCCTCAGCTTTGCACGCGGCCGGGCGTTGACGCCACGTCAAGTGCACAACCCACGGGCCCTCTTGACCGGCGCACACGCCTGTGCAACGCGCCCCCCTCCGCACCCGTACGGCGCCCTCCGGTCGGATCGGGGGCGCCGCGCGGCGTGCGCGGGACAGGGCCCGTCCCGTGCCAGGCCCGGGCGCCGTCGCCCCGGCCGGCCTGCAGGCGCGCGCAGGACCGCGCGCGCCGTACCACGCCTCGGGGTGACGGCTGGGCGAGGATGACCGCATGCTCCTGGCCGACATCGCCCGTACCTCGCTCGCCGTCGCGGCCACCTCCGCCCGGACGGAGAAGGTCGCGCTGCTCGCCGAGCTGTTCCGCACCGCCGACCCCGCCGAGGCCCCGGTCACCATCACCTACCTCGCCGGACGCCTCCCCCAGCGCCGCACGGGCATCGGCTGGCGCACCCTCGTCGACCGCCCCGCCCCCGCCGGGACCCCGACCCTCACCCTGGGCGAGGTCAACCGCACGCTGGACCGCATCGCCCTGGTCTCCGGCAAGGGCGCCCAGCACGAACGCCGCCGGCTCCTCGGCGAACTGCTGGGCCGCGCCACCGCCGCGGAGCAGGACTTCCTGGTCCGCCTCATCGGCGGAGAACTGCGGCAGGGCGCGCTGGACGCCTTCGCCGTCGAGGCACTCGCCGTCGCCGTCGGCGCCGACGCCGCCGAGGTGCGCCGCGCGGTGATGCTCGGCGGATCGCTCGGCTCCGTGGCCCGGGCCCTGCTGGAAGGCGGCCCGGCCGCGCTGGCCGGCTTCCGGCTGGAGGTCGGCCGCCCCGTCCAGCCCATGCTGGCGCAGAGCGCCAAGGACGTGGACGAGGCCCTCGACCGGCTCGGCCCCAGCGCCGTCGAGGAGAAACTCGACGGCATCCGGGTCCAGGTCCACATCGACCACGAGGGCGAGGACCCCCGCGAACCCGCCCACCCGGTGCGCGTGCGCCCCGAAGGCCGGCAGGGTCCCGTCGTGCGGGTCTGGACGCGGACGCTCGACGAGATCACCGACCGGCTCCCCGAGGTCGTCGCCGCCGCCGCGGACTTGCCGGTCACCCGTGCCGTGCTGGACGGCGAGGTCGTCGCGCGCGACGCCGACGGCCGCCCCCGGCCCTTCCAGGAGACCTCCGGACGGGTCGGGTCACGGCTCGACGTCGCCGGGGCGCAGGCTTCTCTCCCCGTCTCCGTCGCCTTCTTCGACCTGCTCTCCCTCGACGACCGCTCGCTGCTGGACCTGCCCGTCCGCGAACGGCACGCGGAACTGGCGCGCGTCGTCCCCGAGACACTGCGGGTGCGCCGGACGGCGGTCGAGGACGCCGGGGAGTCCGGGCGGGCGCACGCCCGGGCGTTCGCGGAGGAGGCGCTGGCACGCGGGCAGGAGGGCGTCGTCCTCAAGGCGCTGGAATCGGCGTACAGCGCCGGCCGGCGCGGCGCCTCCTGGCTGAAGGTGAAACCCGTGCACACGCTGGACCTGGTCGTCCTCGGCGCCGAGTGGGGTCACGGGCGGCGCACCGGCAGGCTCTCCAACCTCCACCTCGGCGCCCGGCGCGCCGACGGCACCTTCACCATGCTGGGCAAGACCTTCAAGGGCCTCACCGACGCGCTGCTGGAGTGGCAGACCACGCGCCTGCGGGAGCTGACCGTCGGCGAGGAACCGTGGGGGGTGCTGGTGCGGCCCGAGCTGGTGGTGGAGATCGCCTACGACGGGGTGCAGCGCTCCTCGCGCTACCCGGCGGGCGTCACGCTGCGGTTCGCGCGCGTCGTGCGCTACCGCGAGGACAAGCGCCCGGACGACGCGGACACCATCGACACCGTCCTCGCCGCGCTGCGGCCCTGAGCCGCGGCGTCCGCGGCGACGTGCGGGCCCAGCGAGGGAGAGGGCGCCGGCGAGGGCTCAGTCGCGCGGGGCGTCGGCGGACGAGACGGGACAGGGCGTGCCGCGCGGCAGGCGGTACGGCGCGGCGACCCGGTACGTGCCGGCCCGCGGCGCCTCCAGCACCGTCCAGTGGTCGGTGCGCCGCTCGTCGTACTCGCCGGAGGCGAGGACGCCGAGGGCGTCACCGTCCTCCGGGGCCGGCGCATTCCCGGGGGCGTTCCGGTCGGGCACGGACCCCGGCCCCGGCGCGTGCGCGCCGGGCGCCGCCTCCGGGGGCGGCTGCACGGGCCGCGGATCCGCCGGGCGCAGGCAGCCGTTGACGTTGCGGCCGAAGCCCCCCGGCGGCGCGATGCGGTCGCCGTCCCGGTTGACCAGCCCCAGCCAGGGCGACCAGGGGATGCGGACGAGCACGGCGCCCGGCTCGCGCACCGTCAACGTGACCTCGCCCGCGCCCGCCTCCGCGGACGCCGCCGGCGGCGAGGCGAGCGGCAGCGGGTCGGTGACGCGGTAGAGCTGCCAGTTCTCGTCCTGCCAGACCGGATCGAGGAAGGCCGGGTCGGAGCGGACCAGCCGCGCCTCCTCGCGCGCCGCCACGTCCGGGGTGTCGGAGAGCGGCAGCACCACGTAGCGGACGGCCCAGCGCCGCAGCCAGTCGTGGTAGCCGTCCGCCGAGAACGCGCCCTCCTCGTAGAAGAGCGGGTTCCGTTCCGCGTCGGCCTGCCGGTTCCAGCCGCGGGCCAGGTTCACGTAGGGGGCGAGCGCAGAAGCTTCCCGGTGGCTGCGCACCGGCACCACCTCCACGCGGCCCCGGTCCGCGTCGACCTGCTGGAGCTGGTGCAGCAGCGGCGCGAGGCTGTGTGCCCAGGCGGCCTCCGGGCGGGTGTGCACGACGTCCCAGACGGGCTTGCCGATCTGGAAACCGGCGGTCACCACGAACGCGCAGACCAGCGCGGTGAACCGGCGCCCGCGCACCGCGGGCCGTCCGGTACGGAACCGGGGCAGCAGCGCCAGCAGGACCACGCCCCCGAAGATCTGCGCGAGCCGTTCCACGTTGGAGCCGACCTGGGACGGAATCGCCCAGGTGAGCAGGATGCCGACGAAGTAGATCTCCGCGCCGCGCCGCACCGTGCGCCACTCGCGCGGCGCCAGCAGCCGTACGGCCGCCGTCGTGACCAGCGGGAAGGCCACCGACACCCACGGCATGGGCTGCACACCCGTGAACGGGAACAGCAGGGCGCTGACGCCCACCACCAGCGGCAGCGGCAGGCCGAGGGCGAGCGCGGGACGCCAACGTCCGCGCAGAATCAGCGCGCCGGCGACCACTTCGAGGAAGAGGCCCGCGACCGGGCTGCCTCCCGTCGCCAGCGCCGACAGCACCAGCGCCAGCCCGCCGCGCAGCGCACGCCGGTCCCGCCACCGCGCCGGCCAGGCCCACACCACGGCCACCGCGCCGAGCGCGAACAGCGTGCCCAGCGCGTACGTCACGCGGCCCGACGCCGCGTTGCAGGCGAACGCGAAGGCCCCCCACAGCGCCGGGACCAGAGGATGCCGCACGGCCCGTGACCGCATCAGCAGCCACGCCAGCAGGCCGCCGGACAGCACACCGGAGGCGATCAGCGTGGGACGCACGCCGACCACGGCCATCAGGTACGGCGAGATCACGCTGTACGAGACGGGGTGCATCCCGCCGTACCAGGCCAGGTTGTACGCGGACAGCGGGTGCTGTCCGACGAACTCGGCCCACGCGTCCTGCGCGGCCAGGTCGCCGCCGCCGTTCGCGATCAGCCACAGCCAGAGCAGGTGCAGCACCGAGCCGAAGAACAGGGCCGCGCCCACGGGGTGCCGCAGCCACCGCGCCACCCGCCCGGCGACTGTCGCGGGCGGCGCCGCGACGGCCGTGCGTGCGCCGGACGTCGTGTCCGCGCGCGGCCGGCGCGGGCGCGGCAGCAGCGCCGCCGTGCGGCCGCCCGGTATCCGCCCGGCGGCCTCGACGTCACGCGCGGCCCGGCCGTCCTCGGCCTCGGCCTCCCGCGTGCGCGGTGGGGGCCCCAGGGTGGTCATCTGTCGTCTCCCCCACGTGGCTTCTGCGTCCGGGGCAGGCTACCGGCGCGTCGTGCGCCGACCCTGCCCCGGACGGCTCGTCACCGCTGACGCGTCACAGGATGCGCGTCAGCTTGTCCCCGAAGGCGGGTTCGGGCAGGTCCTGCTCGAGCGCGACCGGCACCTCGACCTGCCCGGGGCCGCCGCCCACGGTCAGCGTGCCGACCCGCTTCCCGGTGGGGGCGGTGTGCGGCATGTCCTTCAGGGGCTCCAGCGCGAGGTCGACCTCCACACCGCCCCAGCCGACCGCTGCCACGTCCTCGGTCGCGACGACCGGCGTACGGCCGCCGAGGCCGTCGTCCACGTAGCCGACGACGTCGCCCTTCTGCACGATCTTCTCCGAGGTCAGCGTCTCACCCGCGCCGTCCAGCAGCGTGCGGCTGACGGCGTTCACGGTGTCGATGATCGCCGGTTTGTGCTGCCCGAGCACCGCACCGACGATCAGCTGCCGCGTGTCGCCGACGTCCTTGTGACCGGCGAACAGCAGGTTGCCGCCGGCGACGGTGGTGGTGCCGGTCTTGATGCCGATCGCGCCGTTGAACGGCACCAGGTCGTTGTAGTTGCGCATCCGCTCGCCGGAGAACGGGTCCTTCCAGAACGGCTGCCTGGTGATCTCCACCAGTGCCGGGATCTCCATGGCCCTCTTGCCCAGCTGCACCTGGTCCTTCGCGGTGCTGACGGTGGTCTCCTCCAGGCCGCTGGGGTCGGTGTACTTCGTGTTCTCCATGCCCAGTTCCTCGGCGGTCTCGTTCATCTTCTCGACGAACGCCGCTTCGGAACCGCTGTGCCAACGAGCCAGCAGACGGGCGATGTTGTTCGCGGAGGGGATCATCAACGCGGACAGCGCGTCCCGCTGGGTGATCTTGTCGCCCTTCTTGACGCTGGGCAGCACGGACTCGTCGCCGTTGCCCGCGCCGCGCTTGCCGTCGTCCTCGGCCTTCTGGTCGATGGTGATCTTCGGCCCGTCCGCGCCCTCCTTCAGCGGGGACTTCTGCAGCACGAGGTAGGCCGTCATGGTCTTCGCCACGCTGCCGATCGGCACCGCCTTCTGCTCGCCGTACGAGCCGAGCACACCGAGCCCGGAGACCTCCACGTACGCCTGGCCCTCGGTCGGCCACGGCAGCGACGGCTCGCCGCCGTCGAAGGTGTACGTGGCCTGCTCGGTCAGCGTCAGCGTCGGTTCCGGCAGGGGGCGCACGGCCTGCACGATCACGAACACGATCGCCAGCAGGAGCACCAGCGGCGTCCAGATCTTGACCCGGCGCACGGCGGTGCGCAGCGGAGTCTCCGGCGGCGGGGGCGTGTTGGTGAGCTGCGCCAGCAGTTCCAGCGGCGGCGGCTCGGGCACCGGCTGCTGCTTGGTGCGTTCCTGTTCGCCACCGACGCCGGTGATGACGGAGGCGGGCGTGCCGGTGCTGCTGGTCTGCGCGTCCGGCAGCGGGCGCCGCGTTCCGGCTGCGTCGGGCGTGCGCGGCGCGTCGGTGGAGCGCAGCGGGACGAACCGGCTCCCGCCCTCGCCGGAGCCGCCGTTCTCGCCGTCGCCGTCGGAGGTGTCCTCGTCCTTGCCCTTGTCTTCGTCCTCGCCCTTGTCCGCCGGCTTCTCCGCCGGTGTCACCGCCGCCGACTTCTCGCCGGACGGGGTGTCCTCGTCCCCGTCCTCCCGGGGAAGGCGGAGGGCCGTCGTCGCGTGGTCCCGCTGCGCGGCCGGCCCGCCCGGCTTCTCCTCGTCGGTCTTGGCCGCCGAAGCGGCGACGGCGCCGGAGGCGGTGGTCCTCCGGTCCTTCCCCGGGAGCTCCTCGCCTGCCGCGTCGGGCGCGTCGAGGTCCGGGTCGGGGTCCGTTGCCGAGTCCGATGCCGTGTCCGCCGGGGTGTCCGCCGGGGTGTCGTCGCCCGGCAACTCCTCGTCGTCCGCCGGGGCGTCGCCCGCGTCTCCGTCGTCGTCACGCTCCTCCGGTGCGCTCGCCGGCTCGTCGGGAGCCGCGGGCGCCTCCTCGGTCGCGTCACGCGCCTCCCCCGGCGTCTGGTCAGGCGCGACGTCGGCAGAGGTGTCGAGGGGGGAGTCGGCAGCGGGGTCGGCCCCGACGCCTTCTGCGGAGGTCGCTTCGGCCACGGAGTCCAGCTCGCCGGAGTGCTCCCCGCCGCCGGGCGACTCACCGGGCTTGCGGGACGAGCCGAAGAACGCCGCAGTCATCCGCTCCGCCCTGGCGGCTGCGGACGTCTCGTCGGTCGGTTCGAGCACGTCCGGGCGCACGCCGAACATCGTGGTGGCGGTGTCCGGTGCGGGCTTCGCCGCGGAGTCCGTCCCGGGCTCGGTCGCGGCACCGCGCGGCCGTACCGGCAGGTCGCTGTTCGCGCCGTCAACGGCCTCGTCCTCGCGGCTCCCTGACGGGGAGTCGTCCACCGGTGCTTCCGCCCCGGAGCCCGAGTCCGCGGGAGCGTCGCTGCTCTGCGTACCCGGCCCGGCGTCCTGGTCGTCCTGGTCGTCCTGGTCGTCCTGGTCGTCCTGGTCGTCCTGACCGCTCTGGTCGTCGTCGGCCGAGGAGACCCACGCGGCGACCGCCGCGCGCAGCCGTGCGTCACCGGAGTCGTCCGCGGGCGCGTCGTTCACCGGCTCGGCGGCGTCCGCGTCCTGCCGCGAGTCCCCGGACCCCGGCCCGTCGCGCTCCGCGCCGTCCGATGCGGCCGCGCTCTCCGGTTCCGCCCCGCTCTCCGGTGCCGCCGCGCCGTCCGCCCCCGAGGGGGCGTCCGCTGCGGACTCCGGCTCCCCCGCCGTGGCGGTGTCCGCGGCAGCCGCGTACGCCTCACGGGGGTCTTGTCGTCGCGCCGCGGGAACCGAACCGGTGTCCTCCGTCGTCTCCCCCGACGACCTCTCCCGCTCCGACTTGTCGGGGGACTCGCCCGCCACCGATGCCTCCTGTCGCCTTCACTCTCGCCGCCGGTCTACCAGTTAAACAGTGATCCGGTTCCGGGATCGCTCCCCGGAGATCCGGTGCCCCGCCCCGGACCGGTCGCTCCGTCGCGGACCGTTCCCCGCCGGTGACGCACCGTCGAGGGCCCACTCCCCTTCCACCCGGGATGACGAGAACGACATACCTACTGGTTCCACCACATTCCGGTCAGGCACTCTCGACAGATGATTGTGAGAGGGGTCACCCTGTCATTCATCCACGCGGGGAGGCATGGATGGGCAGGAGCCGCAGAACTATTCCGGAGGAGCTTCTGCTGCTGGCACTGGACCCGACCACGGGTACCACTGCACAGCCGCAGTCGCTCGACCTCGGCCTGGCCGGAGCACAGCTCGTCGAGCTGGCACTGGCGGGCCGGATAGCCCCAGACGGGGACCGTATCGCCGTGGTCCTACCACGGCCGACAGGAGATCCGACGCTGGACTCCGCACTGGAGCTGCTGCGCAGGCGCGGCAGCCCGGTCCGGGCCGTGCACTGGATCGGCGGGCCCAGGCTCGGGCTGCGCCAGACGTACCTCTCGCACCTGGAGCGCTGCGGCATGGTCCATGCCGTCAACGGCCAGATGTGCGGGGTGCTCCCGACGACGCGCTATCAGGCGACCGACACGGCCATCAGCCGTGAGATACGGACCCGCCTCGATGCCGCGATACGGACCGGCGTACCGCCGGACCCGCGTACCGCCGCGCTGGCCGCGCTGGCGCACGCCGTCGGGCTGGGCAAGCACCTCTACCCCGGCAACGAGGGGCGGTCCTGCCGCTCCCGGCTGAGGGACCTGATCCGGCACGACCCGATGGGCGGCCTCGTCGCGCACGCCGTGATGGACGTGCAGAACGGCGCAGCCGCGGCCCCGCGCCGCCAGGGCGGCGGCGGAGGCGGCTCGGGCGGGCGCGGCACCGGCGCGCGTGCGGCGGCCCAGCCGCCCGCTCAGCGCGCTCCGCGGCCCGCTGCGGGGCGCACGGTGCCGGACCAGGCGCGACGGACGCCGGCGGTGTCCCGCATGTCCCGCGTCGGCGCGCGCTGAGCGACGCCGACGCCGCACGACCCACGACCGGCGGGTGACGGGCGGCCGCCCAGCGGCGGCCGTCCGTCACCCGGTGCCGTACACCGGCGCACCCTGTGTCGCCGTTTCCCAGCGCGGACGCGGACAGTGGTGGCACTCTTCTGGTGAGTAGTCGTACTTACCCGCGGAGGTGCAGTCGCTGTGGCGTCCCAGGTCAATCCCACCGTACGGCGCCGCCGGTTGGGCCAGGAGCTGCGCAGGCTGCGCGAACTCCGGGGCATGACGGCGGAGGAGGTCGCGGACCGGCTGCTGGTCTCCCAGTCGAAGATCAGCCGGCTGGAGAACGGCCGCCGCAGCATCAGCCAGCGCGACGTGCGCGACCTGTGCGGCGTGTACGAGGTCGAGGACCGCCGGATCGTCGACTCCCTCATGCAGATGGCCAAGGAGTCCCGCCAGCAGGGTTGGTGGCACGCCTTCGGCGACATCCCGTACAGCGTGTACATCGGCCTGGAGACCGACGCGGCGTCCCTGCGGGTGTACGAGTCGCTCATCGTGCCCGGGCTCATGCAGACCCGGGACTACGCCCAGGCGGTGATCTCCGGCATGTGGCCGGAGGCGACCGCCGCAGAGGTGGACAAGCGGGTGCAGGTCCGGCTGAAGAGACAGGACCGCCTCAGCGATCCGAACGAGGCGCTGCGCTTCTGGGCGGTGATCGACGAGGCGCTGCTGCGGCGCGTGGTCGGCAGCCGCGCCGTGATGGCCGACCAGCTCGACCACCTGGTCCGCCTGGGCAGGGAGGCGCACATCACGCTGCAGGTGCTGCCGAACGAGGTCGGCGCCCACCCGGGGATGTACGGCAAGTTCTCCATCCTGGAGTTCCAGGACACCCTGGACGCGAGCGTGGTCTACCTCGAGGGCGTGACGAGCGATCTCTACCTCGAGAAGCCGAACGACGTGCAGCACTACAGCGTGATGTACGAACACCTCCGGGCGAAGGCCCTGAACGCCGAACAATCCCGGGAGTTCATCGAACGCCTGCGGGACGAGTACGCCTCCTGAGCGACCGGGAGGGCGCCCGCGGGGCGCAGCGTAGAGACCGGAGGCCGCCGCCGGAGCACTCCGGCACATGAGTCACTCGAACGAGTGAACGCTTCCGGTCGGGGGCGGTGGCGCGGCGTAGCGTCGGCCCCGGTAGTGCCCCGGACGGGGCTTCCCGGGGCTCTCCCCGCGTCCCCAATGATCGGAGTGACATGACTCGTCGACGCGCAGACCTGACGACATGGACCAAGTCGTCGTATTCGGCGGTCAACGGCGACTGCGTCGAGGTGCGGGCGGGCGGCCCGGAACCCGTGCAGGTGCGGGACTCGAAGGCCCTCGGAGGTCCGGTGGTCGCCTTCTCCGCCGAGACGTGGTCCGCCTTCCTGGACGGCTTCGGATGTGCCCCGCGGCGCCACTGAACCGGTGAGGGCGCGGGCCCGGTGAACGGCCGGGCCCGGGGCGCCGCTCAGGCGCGGGGGTAGCGGGCGAGCCAGGCGGGAGACGAGGCGCCCGGCGAGTGGAGCGCCGGCCCCTGCGTCATCTCCATGGCGAAGTCGTCGGCGAGTTCGAGGATCGTCGCCCGCCCCTCGAGTTCGGCGACCCAGGCCGGGGGGAGGGCCGTCTCGCCGTGGAGGGCGCCCAGCAGGTTGCCGCAGACGGCGCCGGTGGAGTCGCTGTCTCCGCCGTGGTTGACCGCGAGCAGCAGTCCGTGCCGGACGTCCTCGGCGACCAGGGCGCAGTACACGGCCATCGCCAGCGCCTCCTCCGCGACCCAGCCCTCGCCCAGGGACTCGACGCGTTCGGGGCCCGGCAGCCCCTGGCGGACGGCCCCCAGGGCGCGTTTGAGGGCGTCGGTGGTCTCCTCGTGGCCGGGTCTGGTCGCGAGCTGCGCCAGGGCGCGCTGCACGGCGTGGTCCAGCGACTCGCCGCGGGCGAGGGCGTGCACGATGGCGGCCGTCGCGCCGGCCGCGAGGTAGCCGGTGGGGTGACCGTGCGTCTGGGCCGCGCACTCGACGGCGAGCTGGAAGACGAGCTGCGGCTCCCATCCGACGAGCAGCCCGAACGGCGCCGACCGCATCACCGTCCCGCAGCCCTTGGACTGGGGGTTCTTCGGCGCGTCGACGGTGCCCATGCGGTCGTCGGCGAGGCCGCTGAGGCAGGCGTTCCCCGGAGCGCGCTGCGCGTACAGCCACTCCTCGCGGGCGAGCCAGCCGTCGTCCTTCTTCCGCTCGTCCGGCCCCCAGTCGCGCTGCGTGGCCGCCCAGCGGCGGTACGCGGCGTGCACGTCGGTCGGCGGGTGCCAGGCGCCGGTGTCGCGGCGGACGTGGGCGCGGATCAGGCCGTCGACGGTGAAGAGGGTCATCTGCGTGTCGTCGGTGACCGCGCCGCGGCGGCCGTACGCGGGCACGTAGTCGGTGACGCCGGCGGAACCGTGCTGCTCGCGGATGGCGGCGAGGGAGTCGAACTCGATGCCCGCGCCGAGGGCGTCGCCGATCGCGCCGCCGAGGAGGCAGCCGCGGACGCGGCTGCGGAAGTCCTGCTGCTCGGCGCGGCCCCATATGGCCGTGGTGCCGGTCGTCACGCGCGCGCCCTCCTCCGGTTCGCCCCACGTCCCCGGTCAGCACTGTAGCCGGGTACGACCGCCGGGTCCCGCGTCCGGCGGCCGCGGCCTGCACCGGGGCCGTTCCCGGACGCACGGCCCGCCGCAGCGGCCCGGTGCACGCTCAGTCCACCACCGGCAGCAGCTCCGGGAGGTGCCCGTCGGCCTCGCGCGCGGCGCGCAGGCGTTCCTCCGGCACCTCCCCGTACAGCGTGGTGCGCGGGCGGGCCGGACGCCCCGCGGCCTCCGCGATCGCCTCCAGGTCCCGCACCGAGCGGTACGAGCCGTAGGACGACCCGGCCATCCGCGAGATGGTCTCCTCCATCAGCGTGCCGCCGAGGTCGTTCGCCCCGGACCGCAGCATCTCGGCGGCGCCCTCGGTGCCGAGCTTGACCCAGCTGGTCTGGATGTTCGGGATGTGCGGGTGGAGCAGCAGGCGGGCCATGGCGGTGACGGCCCGGTTGTCGCGCCGGGTGGGGCCGGGCCGGGCGATCCCGGCCAGGTACACCGGCGCGTTGGTGTGGATGAACGGCAGCGTCACGAACTCGGTGAACCCGCCGGTGCGTTCCTGCGTGCGGGCCAGCAGACGCAGGTGGCCCAGCCAGTGGCGGGGCTGGTCGACGTGGCCGTACATCATGGTGGAGGAGGAGCGCAGGCCCACCTCGTGGGCGGTCCCGATCACCTCCAGCCAGGTCGCGGTCGGCAGCTTGCCCTTGGTGAGAATCCAGCGGACCTCGTCGTCGAGGATCTCCGCGGCCGTTCCCGGGATCGAGTCGAGACCGGCCTCCTTGGCGGCGGTGAGCCAGTCGCGGATCGACATCCCGGTGCGCGTGGCGCCGTTGACGACCTCCATCGGGGAGAAGGCGTGCACGTGCATGCCGGGGACGCGTTCCCGGACCGCCCGCGCGATGTCGAAGTAGGCCGTCCCCGGCAGGTCCGGGTGGATGCCGCCCTGCATGCACACCTCGACCGCGCCCACGTCCCACGCCTGCGCCGCCCGGTCGGCGACCTGGTCGAGGGAGAGGGTGTACGCGTCGGCGTCGGTGCGGCGCTGCGCGAAGGCGCAGAAGCGGCAGCCGGTGTAGCAGACGTTGGTGAAGTTGATGTTGCGGGTGACGACGTAGGTGACGTCGTCGCCGACGACGTCCCGCCGCAGCGCGTCCGCGATGCCGCACAGCGCGTCCAGTGCGGGGCCGTCGGCGTGCAGCAGGGCCAGCGCCTCGTCGTCGGTGAGCCGGGTGGGGTCGTCCGCGGCGGTGGCGAGCGCCGCGCGCACGTCGCCGTCGATCCGCTCCGGCGCCATCCCGGGGGCGGCGCGCTCGCGCAGGTCGGCCCAGTCGCCGTACACCTCGTCGAAGTCGTCGCGCCGGTCCGCGGTACGGCCGTCGGTGTCGATGGTGCGGTGCAGGTCGGTACGGCCGCGCGCGGCGAACACGTCCTCCGGTTCCTGCCACGGCCGTCCCTCGACGACGGCGTCCTCGCGGGCGAGCCCGGTCTCCGGGTCGAGCAGCGCCTCGACGTGCGGCAGCAGCCGCGGGTCCAGCCAGGGCTCGCCGCGCTGGACGAACTCCGGGTACACGGCGAGTCGTTCGCGCAGCTCGAAACCGGACGCGCGGGCGTGCTCGGCCAGCCGCTCGATCTGCGGCCAGGGGCGTTCGGGGTTGACGTGGTCGATGGTCAGCGGCGAGACGCCGCCCCAGTCGTCGATGCCCGCGTCCACGACCCGCCCGTACTCGCCGTCCACCAGGTTCGGTGGAGCCTGGAGGCGCGCGCCGGGGCCGAGGATCAGCCGGGCGACGGCGATGGTGGCGATCAGGTCGTCGAGTTCGGCGTCCGGCATGCCGCGCATCGCGGTGTCCGGCTTGGCACGGAAGTTCTGCACGATGACTTCCTGGATGCCGTGGTAGGCCCGCTGCACGCGGCGCAGCGCGAACAGGGCGTCGGCCCGCTCCTCGTGGGTCTCGCCGATGCCCAGCAGGATGCCGGTGGTGAACGGCACGTTGGAGCGGCCGGCGTCCTCCAGGACGCGCAGCCGCACCGCCGGTTCCTTGTCCGGGGAGCCGTGGTGCGGGCCGCCGGGTTCGCTCCACAGGCGTTCGGCGGTCGTCTCCAGCATCATGCCCATGGACGGCGCGACGGGCTTGAGCCGCTGGAAGTCCGTCCAGCTCAGCACCCCGGGGTTGAGGTGCGGCAGCAGGCCGGTCTCCTCCAGGACGCGGACGGCCATCGCGCGCACGTAGGAGAGGGTGTCGTCGTAGCCCTCCGCCTCCAGCCATTCGCGGGCCTCCGGCCACCGGTCCTCGGGCCGGTCCCCGAGGGTGAACAGCGCCTCCTTGCAGCCCATCGCGGCGCCCTTGCGGGCGATGTCCAGCACCTCGTCCGGGGAGAGGAACATGCCGTGGCCCGCACGGCGCAGCTTCCCCGGCACGGTGACGAAGGTGCAGTAGTGGCACCGGTCGCGGCACAGCCGGGTGAGCGGGATGAAGACGCTCTGCGAGTACGTCAGCACGCCCGGCCGCCCGGCGGCCTCCAGGCCGGCGTCGCGCACCCGGCGGGCGGCGGCCGTCAGCCCGGCCAGGTTCTCGCCGCGTGCCTGCAGCAGCACGGCCGCCTCGGCGACGTCGAGCGCCACGCCGTCCCGTGCGCGGCGCAGCGCGCGGCGCATGGCGTTGGCGGTCGGCGGCGTCGCGGCGGTGGCCGGCGAGGTGGCGGGCGGCGGGGTGACTCCGTCCGTGGCTCCGGTGGTCATGCCCCGACCTTACGCACAGGTCGGCGCCGTCCGCGCTGAGGCGTCGCACACACCCCGTCGCCCCTCGGTTACGGTGGAGGCGTCGTCGTGGGGCGCGGTGACGTCAAGCGCCCCTACGCTCCGGGGGATTCATGCGTTTCGCCACTCTTGTCCTGCTTCTCGGCGCCTTCCTGGTGCCGGCACCGGCCGCCCACGCGGCGGCACCCGCCACCGCACACGGCAGTGTCTCCGTGCGGGGCACCGCGACTGCGCAGGGCACCGCCGCCACCCGGCAGGACACCGGCGTGCGGGCGGCCGCGTCGGGCGGCCGTTCACGCGGCGGGTACCGCGGCACCGGCGGCGACTACAGCGACGGCGGAAGAATGGCGGCCTGGGAGATCTGGCTCTCGGTCGGCATCCTGTGCGCCCTCGTGGTGTGGTGGGTGGTGTCCGTCCGGCGGCGGAAGAACCGAGGCAGCGGCTCCGACTGAGCCGTCCCCGCACTCGCCTACCCGGCTACTTCGGGGACGGGCTCGTACGGCCGCCGCCGGAGCGTCGGGCGCCGCCGCGGGGTCGTCGGCCGCGGCGGGACGAACCGGAACGGCGTCCGGACCGGTCGGCGGCGGCCTGCTGCGGGCGGGCCTTCGCGGGTGCCGCCGGGGCCGTGGCGGTGACGACGACGGCGACGCCGGAGGGCGTACGGGCACCGGTGAGCCGGGCGAGCTCTTCCTCCCCGGGCCGGGCGGCGAGGCGTCCCGCCGTGACCCGGGCGACGGACAGCAGCCGGTTCATCTCCCGTCGCTGATGCGGCAGGACGAGGGTGACGACGCTGCCGGACTCCCCCGCCCTGGCGGTGCGTCCGCCACGATGGAGGTAGTCCTTGTGGTCGTTCGGCGGATCGATGTTCACCACGAGGTCGAGGCCGTCGATGTGGATGCCGCGGGCTGCGACGTTGGTGGCCACCAACGCTGTGACCCGGCCGGTCCGGAACGCCTCCAGCACCCGGTTGCGCTGGGACTGCGACTTGCCTCCGTGCAGAGCACCCGCCAGGACGCCCCCGGCCAGGAGGCGTTTGGTCGTCCGGTCGGCGGCCCGCTTGGTGTCGGTGAACATCAGCACCCGCCCGTCGCGGGAGGCGATGTGCAGCACCACGTCGTTCTTGTGCTCGTCGGCGACGTGCAGCACGTGGTGCTCCATCGTGGTGACGGCCCCCGCCGAGGGGTCGACCGAGTGCACGACCGGGTCGGTCAGGAACCGCTCGACGAGCCGGTCCACGTTGCGGTCGAGGGTGGCGGAGAACAGCATCCGCTGGCCGTCGGCGGGCACCTGCCGCAGCAGCGCGGTGACTTGCGGAAGAAAGCCCATGTCGGCCATCTGGTCGGCCTCGTCCAGCACACTCACACGCACCTGGTCCAGCCGGCAGTCGCCGCGCTCGATGAGGTCCTTGAGCCGGCCGGGGGTGGCCACGACGACCTCCGCACCGCTGCGCAGCGCGTTGCTCTGCCGGGTGACGGACGCGCCCCCGACGACTGTGGCCAGCCGCAGCCGCAGCGGACGCGCGTACGGCAGGAGGGCGTCGGCGACCTGCTGGGCGAGTTCCCGGGTCGGCACGAGGACGAGCGCCAGGGGCCGGCGCGCTTCCGCCCGCCGGCCGTGGAGACGGGCGAGGAGAGCGAGGCCGAAGGCGAGGGTCTTGCCCGAGCCGGTACGGCCGCGCCCGAGGACGTCCCGGCCGTCGAGCGAACTCGGCAGCGTGGCTCCCTGGATCGGGAACGGCACGGTCACACCCTCACGGGCGAGGGCGTCGAGCAGCGCGGTGGGCAGGGGCAGCTCGGCGAAGGAACGTACCGGCGGGAGCGCGGGAGCGGTGGGCCGCTTGCGCCGGGCGTCGCGGGCACGGGTGGGGGTGGTGGTGCGGTTCATGCAGAACCTCCTCGGGACGGCACGTGTCGAGGAGGTTCCGGCAGGCGTGAGGCGCGCTGCGGGAGACCACAGGAACGAACCGTGGAACGGCGGCCGCCCGGGGTGTCCGGCGGCCGGGCCGTGTCCGCGTCCGGGTACTCCGGCCGGGGCACGCGGGCGGGCCGGGCGGAGTGGGACCGGTGCGGGGCGACGCCGGACGGAGAGGCCCGGACGGAAGGGCCCGGACGGAACCGGGCCGTCGGGAGAGGGCTGCGGGGAGCCACCGGACGGCTCCGCAGCACGGACAACGGTGTGGGCCCGCACCGGGGTACGGGCCCACACCGTGCGGCGTCACGCCGCGGGACGTCGTCAGGCGACGGTGATGTTCTCGGCCTGCGGGCCCTTGGGGCCCTGCGTGACGTCGAAGTTCACCTTCTGGCCTTCGGTCAGCTCGCGGAAGCCCTGCGCGTTGATCGCGGAGTAGTGGGCGAAGACGTCGGCGCCGCCGCCGTCCTGCGCGATGAAGCCGAAGCCCTTTTCGGCGTTGAACCACTTCACGGTACCGGTAGCCATAACTGATCTCCTTTGGACAGTGGATCCGCGACCTGCAGACCCGCATGTCGTAGCGGTGATCGCCCCGCCGGAGATTGAACACCGGAAAAACAGAAAGTGCGCCTGACGGACCGGATCCAGCAGGCGCACACAAAAGTACATGGGAACCACAACTGCAACGAAAAGACCGTACCACGCCGACCGCCCCGCGTCCGGATCCGGCCGTCCGGCGTCTCCCGAGGGTTCGCCGCCCTGCCGGGAGGTCTTTCCCTTACGGCCGTCCGCCCGTACAACGGTGACGCCCGACACTCGAAGGCCTGGGAGGACGCATGGAACGGCGTGACGTACTGAGGATGTCGGCGACCGCGGGAACCGCCGGGATGCTTACGCTCGACTCCGTGACCTTCGCGCACGCGGCCGGCGCCTCGGACGGCCCGCCGGGAGACGGCCCGCCCGGCGACGGCGAGGAGACCCGGACGGTACGCGGCCATCTGCCCACGGGAGCGCCGGACTGGGTGTACCTGCCGGTGGAAGTGCCGCGCGGGGTGCGGGAGATCGCCGTCTCCTACTCCTACGACAAGCCGGACGTGCCGCCGGGGACGCCCGGCAACGCGCTGGACATCGGCATCTTCGACGAGCGCGGCATCCGGCTCGGCGGGCGGGGCTTCCGCGGCTGGTCGGGCGGGGCCCGGACGGAGTTCGCGATCAGCGCGGAACGGGCGACGCCCGGCTACCTGCCCGGTCCGGTGCGGCGCGGGACGTGGCACGTCGCCCTCGGCCCGTACACGGTCGCGCCGCAGGGCCTGGACTACGAGGTGACGCTCACCCTGCGGTACGGCCCGGACGGCACGACGCCCGAGCCGGTGTACCCCCCGGAGCGGGGACGCGGGCGCGGGCGCGCCTGGTACCGGGGCGACTGCCACCTGCACACCGTGCACTCCGACGGCCGCTACACCCCCGCCGACGTGGCCGCGGCAGCACGGCGGGCGGGCCTGGACTTCGTCACCACCACCGAGCACAACACCCCCTCCGCCCACGGCGCGTGGGAGGGGCTGTGGGGCCCGCACCCGGACGGCGAGCTGCTGGTGCTGTGCGGCGAGGAGATCACCACCCGCAACGGTCACTTCCTCGCCCTCGGCACCGACCCGGGGACGCATCTGGACTGGCGGTACCGGGCCCGCGACGACGCGTACGAGCGGTTCGCGCGGCGCATCCACCGCGCGGGCGGCCTCGTCGTGCCCGCGCACCCGCACTGCCCCTTCGTGGGCTGCCAGTGGAAGTTCGGCTTCGAGGGCGCCGACGCGGTCGAGGTGTGGAACGGCCCGTGGACGGTGGACGACGAGGTGTCGCTGGCCGCGTGGGACAACACGCTCGTCGACGGCGGCCCGGAGGGATGGCTCCCCGCGATGGGGAACAGCGACGCGCACCGGGAGGGTCAGGAGGTCGGCCTGCCCCAGACCGTGGTGCTCGCAGACGACCTGTCACGGCAGGCGCTGCTGGAGGGCATCCGGGCCGGGCGCAGCTACGTCGCCGAGTCCTCGGCGGTGTCGGTCGCCCTGTCGGCGACCGGGCCGCGCGGCGAACACGCCGGGATCGGGGGGCGGTTGCGGGTGGACGCCGACGCGGAGGTGACCGTGCGGCTGGAGGTCTCCGGGGCTCCGCAGGACACGGCGGTGCGGCTGATGACGGACCAGGGGCAGCTGCACGCGGCGGCGGTGCCGGCGTCCGGGGTGGTGACGTGGCGGACGACGGCGTCCCTCGCCACCTACGTGCGCGCCGAGGTGCGGCGCCCCGCGCCGGAGGGTTCGCCCGTGCCGGGCCCGATGGTCGCCCTGACCAACCCCCTCTGGCTCGACCCGCGTTGATCGGGGCCCGCGTATCGTGAGGCGCATGGTCGCATGTCAGCTCGCCCGCGCGTTCGTCGACGCCGACGGCGCACACGGGAATCCCGCACTGGTGGTCGTCGAGCCGGAGCACCGGCGGGCGAGCGAGACGGAGCGGCAGGCGCTGGCCGACGCACTCGGCATCCCTGCGGTCGTGTTCGTCACCGACCAGCAGGGCACGGTGCGCATCCACGGCTCGTACGGCACGCCCATCCGGTTCGGCGGCCATCCGCTGCTGGCGACCACCGAGGTGCTGCACCGGCTCGGCAGGCCGGTGCAGCGGTTGAGCCCCACGGCCGGCACGGTGGCCTGCCGGCGGGACGACGCCGGGACGGTGTGGCTCACCGCACCGGCCGCGTGGTCGAAGCCCTGGCGCCACTACGAGATGGGGAGCGCCCGCCAGATCGAGGCGCTGACGGGGCTCCCCGCAGGTGAGGACTTCACCCAGGTCTGGGCCTGGCTCGACGAGCCCGCCGGCCGGGTGCGCGCGCGTCTGTGGGCGCCGCGCATCGGCAAGGGCGAGGACGAGGCCTGCGGCAGCGCGTCGATGCTGCTCACGCTGAAGCTGGACCGCGATCTCGAAGTCGTCCACGGCCGCCACGGCGCCGTCATCCGGACCCGGCGGGCCGGGGACGGGCTCGTCGAACTCGGCGGGCGTTGCGTGCTCGACGAGCCGGGCGCGGGGGTGCGGGAGAAGGTCGAGGCGCTGTACGCGACCGCGCCCTGACGCGCGCGAGGGCGCCCGGGTGCGGGTGTCTTACTGCCCGGCGGCCCGGCGGCCCGGCTGCCCGGCTGCCCGGCGGGGGACCCGTACGGCCCCGGCCGGAGGGGTGGCCGAGGCCGTACGGGGGAAAGCCGCGAGTGGTCAGTCCGCGGCCCGGTACCAGGCGGCGGTGTCGCGCGGGACGCGCGCACCGTCCAGCGGCCTGGAGGTCAGCAGCAGGCGCGCACCGGTCGGCAGGACACAGCCCTCGGCGGTCAGGTTGACCACGCACCGCAGCCCGTCGCCGCGTTCCAGGTGCAGGACGCCGTCGGGTGCGTCGAGCCAGGTCAGGCCACTGCCGGCGAAGCCGGGCTCGGCGCGGCGCAGCCGCAGCGCCTCGCGGTAGAGCTCCAGCATCGAGGCCGGTTCCCCGGTCTCCGCCGCGGCCGTGTACGACTTCCACTCGGCGGGCTGCGGCAGCCACGGCACGGCGTCCTCGCCACCGTTGCCGAAGGGCGGCGAGACACCCGACCACGGCAGCGGCACCCGGCAGCCGTCACGGCCGCGCACGGTGTGGCCGGACCGCTCCCACGTGGGGTCCTGGAGCAGTTCGCCGGGGATGTCCTCGACCTCCCAGAGCCCCAGCTCCTCCCCCTGGTAGACGTACGCGCCGCCGGGCAGCGCGAGCATCAGCAGGGCTGCCGCGCGGGCGCGGCGGGTGCCGAGCTCCAGGTCCGTGGGGGGCGCGTCGCCGGGCACGTTGGGCAGCTCGGCGGTCTCCTCCCGTCCGTACCGGGTGACGTGCCGGACCACGTCGTGGTTGGACAGCACCCAGGTCGCCGGCGCCCCCACCGTCGCGTGCGAGGCGATGCTGCGGTCGATGATCGTCCGCAGCACCTCCGGGTCCCACGGAGCCTTCAGGTAGTCGAAGTTGAAGGCGGTGTGCAACTCGTCGGGGCGCAGGTAGAGCGGCAGCCGGTCGTGGCGTGCGTGCGCCTCGGCGACGAACGCACGGTCGCCGTCGTAGGAGTCGGCGATCTCCCGCCAGGCGCGGTAGATGTCGTGCACGGGGTCCAGGTCCCAGAAGGGGTGGCCCTCGTACCGGTCCATCGGGGCGAAGACGGCGTCGTCGTCGATGCCGATGTCCGGCAGGTCCGGGTGCTTGGCGAGGCCGTGCGCGACGTCGATGCGGAAGCCGTCGACGCCCCGGTCGAACCAGAAGCGCAGGATGTCCTCGAACTCGGCGCGCACCTCGGGGTTGTCCCAGTTGAGGTCGGGCTGCTTGGGGTCGAAGAGGTGCAGGTACCACTGGCCCGGTGTGCCGTCGGGCTCGGTGAGGCGGGTCCAGGCCCGGCCGCCGAAGACGCTGCGCCAGTCGTTGGGCGGCTGCGAGCCGTCCGGTCCCCTGCCGTCGCGCAGGAGGTACCGCTCGCGCGCGGCGGACCCGGGTGCGGCGGCCCGCGCCTCGACGAACCAGGGGTGCTCGTCGGAGGTGTGGTTGGGGACGATGTCGAGGATGATGCGCAGGCCGAGTGCGTGGGCCTCGGCGATCATCTCCTCGGCCTCGGCGAGGGTGCCGAACGACGGGTCGATGCCGCGGTAGTCGGCGACGTCGTAGCCGCCGTCGGCCATCGGCGAGGGGTACCACGGGTTGATCCACAGGGCGTCGACGCCCAGGTCGCGCAGGTAGGGCAGGCGCGCGCGGAGACCGGCGAGGTCACCGATGCCGTCGCCGTTCCCGTCGGCGAAGCTGCGGATGTAGACCTGGTAGATGACGGCCGTGCGCCACCACGGCGTGTCGGTGGTCTCCGGTGGGGTGGTGCTGTGCACGAATACTCCGTTTCGACAGCGTGTCGTACAGGGGGTCGTGGGGGGCGGGGTGTCGTGGCGGACAGAGGTGTCGCGGTGGGACGTCTCGGGCTCGGACGGGTCGGGGCGGGCAGGGGTGGGGTGGGGGGGGGGTCACTTCTCCGCGCCGGCGGTGAGACCGGCGACGATGCGGCGCTGGAAGATCACCACCATGATCACCAGCGGGATGGTCACGAGCACGCCGGCCGCCATCTGGCTGCCGAACGGCGTCTCGAACTCCGTCGCCCCGGTGAACTTGGAGATGGCCACGGTGGCGGTCTGCAGCTCCGCCTTGTTCGTCATCGACAGCGCGATCAGGAACTCGTTCCACGCCGCGATGAAGGTGATGATCGCCGTGGTGAAGACGCCCGGCGCGGCGAGCGGCAGCATGATCTTGCGGAACGCCTGCCCGCGGGTGCAGCCGTCGATCATCGCGGCCTGCTCCAGGTCGTCGGGGAGCTGCCGGAAGAAGACGGTCAGGTTCCACACGGCGAGGGGCAGCGCGAACGACATGCTGGGCAGGATCATCGCCTGGTAGGTGTTGATCCAGCCGATGTCGGTGAACAGCCGCAGCAGCGGCACGACGATGGAGACGACCGGGAACATCGACATCGCGATGATGGTGCTGAGGATCGTCTTCTTGAAGCGGAACCTCAGCCTGGCCACCGCGTAGGCGGTGAAGATCGCCAGGACCAGCGCGCACACCGTGGTGGTGCCCGCGACGACGAGGCTGTTCACCAGCGCGCGGGCGAAGCCCTGGTCCGGGCCGAACACCGCGCCGTAGTTCTCGAAGGACAGCGGCGACGGCAGCGCCGACATCTCGAAGATGTCGGAGGTGCGCCGCAGACTGGAGACGACCATCCAGTAGAACGGCGCCAGGCAGTACACGATGACGGCGCCGACGCCCAGGGTCAGCAGCACCTTGCGGGCGAGCTGTCCCTTCGGCCCGGACGGCGGCGGGCCGGCCGAGCGGGGGGCGGACGGCCGACCGGACCGCCGGGAGCCGGCCGCCGCGGGGTCGGACGGGCCGGTGGGCCGGTGACCGGCCGCGGGGTTCGCTGCGGTGCTCATGCGCCCACCGCCTCCTTCCGGCGGGACGGCGCGCCGGTGCGGCCGCGTCCCGCGAGTGACTTCAGCAGTCCACGGCGGCGCCCGCCGCCGCCCCCGGCGCCGTCCTCACCGCCGACCAGGTCCGCGCCGAGCAGCCGGATGAAGGCCAGCGCGATGAGGAAGACGTACACGAAGAGGAGCACCGCGTACGCCGACGCGGGACCGAAGTTGACGTTCGACGCCTCCGCCTGCGCGAGCATGGAGAGGGTCTCGACGGAGTCCTTCTGTGCGCCGATCAGGATGTACGGGAGGTCGAACATCCGCAGCGCGTCCAGGGTGCGGAACAGCACCGCGACCAGCAGGGCGGGCTTCACCAGCGGCAGCGTGATGTGCCAGAAGCGGCCCACCGCGCCGGCGCCGTCCACCCGGGCCGCCTCGTAGACCTCCCGGGGGATGAGCTGGAGGCCGGCCAGGGTGAGCAGTCCGACGAACGGTGCGGTCTTCCACACCTCGGCGATGATGACGGCGAACTGCGCCTGCACGCCGTCCGCCGTCCACAGCGTGGTCCCGGGCAGCATCGCGTTGGCGACGCCGTCGGTGTTGAAGACCCAGCGCCACAGCAGGGCGCTGACGGCCGTGGGGATGGCCCAGGGGATGAGGATGCTCGCCCGGATGAGCGCGCGTCCCTTCAGGGCCTGATGCATGATCAACGCCATGCCGACGCCGATGACGGTCTCCAGCGCCACCGTGGTGACGGTGAAGTAGCTGGTGTTCCAGAAGGCGTTCCAGAACTCGTCCGCCCGGCTGCCCAGGATCGCGGCGTAGTTGTCCAGTCCGACGAACGGCTCCGTCTCGTTGACGAACCCGGTCTCCGGGTCGATCCCCTTCTCCCCGAAGAGGGAGGTGTGGATCGCCATGATCGTCGGATAGAGGATGACGACGCCGAGCACGAGCAGGGTCGGGGAGATGAGCAGCGTGGCCAGTCGCCCCGCCCCGGCGGTGGCGCGCTTGGTGCGCCTGCCGGGGCCCTTCTTCGGCGTGGTGGTGCGCGGGGGGCGGACGCTGTCGTCGTCCGGCCCTCGCGTCGTGGTGTCGAGCATGGTGTTCCTCCGTGGCGTCAGCGGCCCTGCCGCGGTCACGTGACGTGCCGGGTCAGCGGGCGCTGGTGAGCTTGCCGAGCTGCTTCTGGAGGGCCGCCAGGGCCTCGCCGGTGCTCTTCTTGCCGGCGAGGGCGGCGTACGCCTGCTCCTGCATGGCGAGGGTGGCCTCGCCGTAGTTCACGACGCGCGGGCGCGGTTCGGCGTTGAGGATGGATTCCTTCAGCTCCGGCAGGTACGGGGACTGCTCGATCATCGCCTTGTCGTCGTACAGGTCGGCGTACGGCGGGGCGATGGAGGCGATGTCCAGGCGCTTCTTGGCGCTGGAGTGGCTGGTGAAGTACTTGATGAAGTCGACGGCCGTCGCCTTGTTCTTGGCGTGCGAGGACAGCGCCAGGTTGTGGCCGCCGAGGCTGGAGGTGCCGGGGCCGTCGAGGCCGGGTAGCGGGGCCACGTCGAACTTGCCGGCCACCTTGCTGGAGCCGTCGTCGGCGGAGGCGAGGTTGTGGATGTACGGCCAGTTGCGGTGGAAGATCAGGTCACCGCCCTGGAACGCCCGGCGGCCGTCCTCCTCCTGGAAGGTGATGGCCTTCTTCGGGACGGTGCCCTCCTTGAAGGACTCCACGAGGAAGTCGAGGCCCTTCGCCGCCTCCGGGCTGTCGACCTTGGGCTTGCCGGCGTCGGTGACGATCTCGCCGCCCGCGGAGTTGACGGCCTCGGAGAAGTTGACGGTGAGGCCCTCGTACTTCTCGAACTGGCCCGCGTAGCAGTCCATGCCCTTGGCCTCGGGCAGCTTCTTGATCTCCGCGCAGTCCTTCTTCATCTGCGCCCAGGTGCTCGGCGGCTCCTCGATGCCGGCCTTCTCCAGCAGGTCCGTGCGGTAGTAGAGCAGGCCGCCGTCGGACGCCATGGGCATGGAGTACAGCTTGTCGCGGTACTTGCCGGTCTCCACGACCGGGTCGAGCATCTTGTCGGTCGGGAAGTCGTCGGCCGGCAGTTCGTCGATCCAGCGGTTCGCCGCGAACTCGGCGTTCCACACCACGTCCACGGAGAGCACGGAGTAGGCGTCGGACTCGGTCTCGGCGTTCTGGATCATCTGCTGCCGCTGCGCGTCGGCGTCCGTGGGCAGCTCGACGAAGGTGACCTTCTCGTCCGGGTGCTTCTTGTTCCAGACGTCGAGCATGTCCTGCACGTAGCCGCTGGTGTCCTTGCCGGCGACGTAGGTGATGGGGCCGCGTCCGGTGTACTCACCGGACGAGGAGGACGCGTCGTCGCTCTCGCCGGAACCGCAGCCCGCCATGGTGAGCGCGGTGACTGCGGCGCACGTGGCGGCCGCGGCCTTCCGTACGGTCCTGCGTGGGCGCTGAGAGGGCAGCATGGTGTCACGCCTTTCTGTGATATGTCCGCGCTGCGGGCGCAGCGGATCGCGACGGCTCCGGCCGGGGGTGCGGAGCGCCGGGGTGGTGCGATGGGGGATGTGGGTCGTGCAGGCGGCGGGCGGGCCGGTGCCCGCCCGGGTCAGGGGACGGGGGAACGGGCTCCGCGGATGCCGGTTCCGTTGTCGGTGGCGGCGCCGGGTGACGGCGGGACGCCGGGAGCCGCGTCGCGCCGGGCGACTCCGGTGGTGCCGCGGACGACGAGCCGGGTCGGGAGCACCGTGTCCGACGGCTCCTCGTGCGAGCCCGCGAGCGCCTTGAGCACCAGGCGGGCGAGTAAGGCACCCTGCTCCACCACCGGTTGGGCGATGGTCGTCAGGTCCATCAGGTGGGCGGTCTCGTGGTCGTCGAAGCCGATGACGGAGACGTCCTCCGGGCAGCGCAGCCGCATCCGGCGCAGCGTGCGCAGCGCGCCGAACGCCATCTCGTCGGATTCGGCGAAGACCGCGGTCGGGGGCTCGGGCAGGGTGAGCAGCTGCGCCATGGCCGCGGCGCCCTCCTCGATGCCGAAGTGCCCCATCGCCTCGAGCCTGGGGTCGTACCGGATGCCCGCCGCCTCCAGCGCCGTGCGGTAGGCGTCGCGGCGCAGTATCGGTGTGGCGAACCGCCGCGGGTCGTGCGCGGCACCGGTGATCAGCCCGATGCGCCGGTGCCCGAGGTTGACCAGGTGCCGTACGGCCGTCGCCGCCGCCGCCGAGTTGTCGATGCGCACGTTCCAGAACGGCGGGGTGGGCTCGCCCAGCACGGCGACCGGCACCGCCAGCGAGGAGAGCGCGCGGGTCTCGTCCTCGGACAGCGGCAGGGTCAGCACGATCAGCGCATCGACCCGCCGGCGCACCGGCATCCTCTCGAAGAACCGCTCGTGCACCCGGGTGTCGCCCAGGTTGTAGAGCAGCAGGTCCATGTCGTTGGCGCGCAGCACCGAGTCGATGCCGGACACCACCTGGCCGAAGAACCAGCGGTTGACGAAGGGCAGGACGACGCCGACCGCGCCGGTGCGTCCGGAGCTGAGCTGGGACGCGATGGGCGAGACGGTGTACGAGAGCTCTTCCGCCGCCTGCTGGACGCGGGCCCGGGCGCTCTCGGAGACGTTCGGCAGCCCGCGCAGCGCCCGTGACACCGTCGCCGTCGACAGTCCCGCACGGCGGGCGACGTCGATGATGGTCGCGGCCATCACGCCTCCGAACAGTCTCGTCCCGCAGGGTCGGCCCCCTGCGAGTGGACTCGAACATAGGGCGGCTGAAAAACCGTTGCAATGCCTTGAACGGACTCTCTTCCTTCCAGGACCCGGCAGGGCGAAGAAGTGTTCCACCGTGAGGCTTTCGTACCGTTATGGCGACGGCTGCAACGGACTGTAAACGTGTACATCCCCGTGGCGACTTCACGGCCTGAACGGGCGTTGCGCCCCACCGTTCGACCGAAAGCCGCTGGCCCGCCGCGAGCGCGGCTGGAACCCTCGGGGCATGACGCGCACCTTCGACGACCTGGTGGCCGAGGCCGCAGCCGCACCCGTCGCGGGCTGGGACTTCTCCTGGCTCGACGGCCGGGCGACCGAGCAGCGCCCCTCCTGGGGCTACCAGCGCATGATGGGCGACCGGATGGCCCGCGCCTCCGCCGCGCTGGACGTCCAGACCGGCGGTGGCGAGGTGCTCGCCGGCGTGACCCGGCTGCCCGTGCCGACGGTGGCGACCGAGTCCTGGCCGCCGAACGTCGCGAAGGCCACACGCCTGCTGCATCCGCGCGGAGTGACCGTGGTCGCCGACACGGACGAGCCGCCCCTGCCCTTCGCCGACGAGGCGTTCGACCTGGTCGTCAGCCGGCACCCGGTGACCACCTGGTGGGAGGAGATCGCCCGCGTGCTGCGGCCCGGCGGCACGTACTTCTCCCAGCAGGTCGGTCCGGCGAGCGTGTTCGAGGTGACCGAGCACTTCCTGGGACCGCAGCCCGCCGGGACGCGGAGCAGGCGGCATCCGGACGACGCACGCACCGCGGCGGAGGCCGCCGGCCTGACCGTCACCGACCTGCGGTCGGAGTCGCTGCACACCGCCTTCCACGACGTGGGTGCGGTGGTGTGGTTCCTGCGCAAGGTGATCTGGATCGTGCCCGGCTTCACCGTCGAGCGGTACCGGGAGGAACTGCGCGCGCTGCACGAACGCATCGAGGCGGACGGTCCGTTCGTCGCCACCACCACCCGCTTCCTGATCGAGGCCCGCAAGCGCGCCGCGTCGTGACCACCGTGCTCGCCGGGCCCGGCGGTCACGGCGCGAGAGCACGCGGCTGGTACTGAGCTGACGGGAAGGCATGGAACAAGGCACACTGGCCGGTTGGGAAGCCAGCCGAGGGCGAGGGACGGCAGGGGGCAGCATGAGTGCCGAAGGCCACAGCACACGGGAACCCGGGCAGCGCGACAGACTGCGCTTCACCGTGCTCGGTCCGGTGCTCGCCTGGCGGGGCGAGGCGCAGCTGCCGACCGGCTCGCCCCAGCAGAAGGCGCTACTGGCCGCCCTGTTGCTGCACGCGGGGCGTACGGCCACCGCCGAGCGCCTCATCGACGGCCTGTGGGGCGAGGACCCGCCCGACCAGGCGAAGGCCGCCGTGCGCACCTACGCGTCCCGGCTGCGGAAGGCCCTCGGGCCGGACGCGGAGCACCTGGTGAGCGAATCGGGCGGGTACGCGCTGCGGGTAGGCGACGCGGACGTGCGCGTCGACCTCGACGTCGCCGCCGAGTTCGCGGAGCAGGCGGAGAAGGCGGAGGCCGCCGGCGACCCCGCGCGCGCCCGGCAGCTGTACGACGCGGCGCTGCAGCAGTGGACCGGTGAGTCCCTGGCCCACGTGCCCGGCCCGTACGCCCAGACGCAGCGGGCCCGGCTGGAGGAGTGGCGGCTGACGCTGGCCGAACACGGCCTGGACCTGGACCTCCAGGTCGGCTGCCACGCCGACGCGGTCTCCGAACTGACCGCGCTCACCGCGGCACACCCGCTGCGGGAGCGGCTGCGCGAACTGCTGATGCTCGCGCTCTACCGCAGCGGCCGGCAGGCCGAGGCCCTCGCGGTGTACGCCGACACCCGCCGCCTGCTGGCGGACGAACTCGGTGTGGACCCGCGCCCGGAACTGTCCGAACTCCAGCGGCGCATTCTGGAGGCCGACGACGGCCTGCGGCTCCCCGGCGACGCCCCCGCGGCCGCCTCCGGCGAGGAACCGGAGATCGCCCGCCCCGCACAACTCCCGGCCACCGTCCCCGACTTCACCGGCCGGACCGGCCTGGTCGCCGAGCTGGGCGACGAACTGGCCACGGCCGAGGGCACGGTGATGGCCGTGTCGGCCGTCGCCGGCATCGGCGGCGTGGGCAAGACGACGCTCGCGGTGCACGTCGCCCACGCGGCACGGGAGCACTTCCCCGACGGACAGCTCTACGTCGACCTCCAGGGCGCCGGCCCGTCGGCGGCGGACCCGGAGGCCGTGCTCGGTGCGTTCCTGCGGGCCCTGGGCACACCGGATCCGGCCATTCCCGACGGGGTCGAGGAACGTGCGGCGCTGTTCCGTTCACGGCTCGCCGGGCGGCGCGTGCTGACGCTGCTGGACAACGCCCGGGACGCCGCGCAGGTCCGCCCGCTGCTGCCGGGCGCGGAGGGCTGCGCGGCACTCGTGACCAGCCGCACCCGCATGGTGGACCTGGCCGGCGCCCACCTGGTCGACCTCGACGTGATGAGCCCCGAGGAGGCGATGACCCTCTTCACCCGCATCGTCGGCGCGGAACGCGTGAACGCCGAACGGCAGGCCGCCATGGACGTGGTGGCGGCCTGCGGCTTCCTGCCGCTGGCCCTCCGCATCGCCGCCGCACGGCTCGCCGCACGCCGCACCTGGACGGTCGACGTGCTCGCGTCGAAGCTCGCCGACGAACGGCGCCGGCTGGACGAACTCCAGGCAGGCGACCAGGCGGTGAAGGCGACCTTCGAACTCGGCTACAGCCAGCTCGACAAGGACCAGGCCCGCGCGTTCCGCCTGCTCGGCCTGGCCGACGGCCCGGACATCGCACTGCACGCCGCCGCCGCACTGCTGGACCGTGAACCGGCGGAGGCGGAGGACCTGCTGGAGTCGCTGGTCGACACCTCTCTGCTGGAGTCGGCCGCACCTGGCCGCTACCGCTTCCACGACCTGCTGCGCCTGTACGCCCGCCAGTGCGCCGAGCGGGACGAACAACCCCCCGCCGAACGGGACGCGGCGCTGAGCCGGCTCCTGGACTTCTACCTGGCCACCGCGGCCGGGGTGTACGCCCTCGACCAGCCCGGCGAACGGCTCGTCGACCACCTGGCGCCCACGGACCGCGACGGGCTCCGCTTCCCGGACCAGTCCGCCGCGGTGGACTGGCTGTTCGCCGAGTCGGCCTGCTACCTGGCCTGCGCACGGCAGCTCGCCTCCGGCGCGACGCTGGAGCGGGCCGTCGACCTGCTGATGGTCACCACGGCGCTCAGCGAGGCGGGGATGAACATCCGCGCCTACGAGGAGACCGCCCTCGCCCTGCGGGAGGCCGCCTGCCGGGCGGGTGCCGGGCGGACGGAGGCGCGGGCCCGTTCGGTGCTGACCGGCCTGTACCTGACCGTGGGACGGTTCGACGAGGCGGACGACGAGGCCCGGGTAGCCGGAGTTCTCGGACTGGCGGCACAGGACCCGATCGCCGAGGCGTACGCGCTCAACGACCGCGGCATCGTCGCCAACTGCCAGAACCGGTTCGCGGACGCCGAGGAGTTCCTCAGCCAGGCGCTGGACTGCTTCCGCGCCGACCGCAACGAGCCGTCCGTGGCCAGCGCGCTGTGCAACCTGGCGCGGGCCAGGCTGGGTCTGGGCCGGACCGAGAGCGCCGTGGAGCTCAGCCGGCAGGCGGTCGACATCTACAGCAGCCTCGCCGTCACCACCCGGCTGGGCAACGGCCTCTACGCACTCGGCATGGCCCTCACCGCCGCCGGCCGGTACGACGACGCGAAGACCAGCCTGGACGGTTCGCTGGAGGTCTTCCGGCAGAGCCGCCAGCGGCTGTGGGAGGGCATGGCGCACTTCCGGCTCGCCGAACTGCACCTCGCCGACGGCGAGCACGCCGCCGGAGCGGAGCGTGCCGAGCAGGCCCTCGCCATCGTCCGCCACACCGGCGGCTCCTGGCGGCACGCGGACGCCCTGACGGTGCTCGGCCGCTGTCTCGACGCCATAGGGCACAACCGGCGCGCGCAGGCCTGCTGGGAGGAGGCGCTGGGCACCTACGAGGAGTCGGGGTCCGACGAGGCGGCCGAAGTGCGGGCCCTGTTGGAGACCGCCGTCGCCGTCTGAGCGGTTCCACGCACCTCCCACGCGCCCCCGGAGCGGGCGGAGTCGCCGTCCGGCGCCCCGGCCCGCCCTCCTTCCCCCGCGTGACCAGCGCAAGGAAGCCGACAAGCGGACGTTCATCATTCGTTTATCGCCGCCCGGCATCGTCTTACCCGTCGGGGCGCCGCGACGGGGGACAGGCGGCCCGAGGGGGGAAGCGCTCGCCCCCGCATAGGGTGAGCGCTCCGCTGCACCCGCCCGGCGGCCGACGGGGGAGCCGCCGGGCGGGGTGCAGCACGGAACGCCAGCCCGAGGAGGGGACAGATGGCCACCAACGACACCGCGACCACGGAGCCGGTCGAGGAGACCGAACTCACCACCATGAACCGGCACACACCCATCTCCCCGGTGGAACTGCGTCCGGACGCCGACGCGCCGCGGACGCCGGCCGACCCGGAGCAGCCGGCGGCCACCACCGCGGCGAAGCCCGGGAAGCCGGGGACACGTCCGCAGAAGAACCGTCACACCCCGGCCGAACCGGCCGACTGAGCCCACCGACCACGGGGGACGCACGGCGCCCGGCACCGGCGGCGAAGAGGGGGCCTCGCCGGTGCCGGGTCCGACGTGTGCGGAAGGGCCGATTCCCGCCCTCCGGCACGCGCCGGTCCGCCGGTCCCGGTCCGGTAGCCCTCTCGAGCACCTACCGTCGGGACCGGGGAAGTCGGAAGTCCCGTCCCGTACAGAGGAGTTGTCGTGATACGCACCGGAAAACTGCTCGCTGTGGGCGCCCTCGCCCTCGGCCTGGTCGCCGCCGCGACCGGCCCGGCGCTCGCCCAGCGTCACACCCCGGCACCGCCCTCCGGCCAGCAGGTCTCCGCACCCACGAGCAGCAGCCCCACCGCGAACGAGCCGCAGGACAACCGCCACTCGCCCTGACACCGGCGGGCGGCCGGGGGTGCCGGGCGGGGTTCTGCGGCCCCCCGTCCGGCACCGGCCGTTCGGGTCACCACCCCGTCGTCGCCACGGTCCGCCACGTGTGGCCCGTGCGCCCCGTCGCGTCACGCCCCTTCGCGGCCCCGCACGGCGTCCAGCGCCAGCACCGCGACGTGCAGGCTCAACGCCGACTCCGGTGCGTCAAGGGGGACTTCGAGCACCCGCTCGACCGTGGCGAGCCGGCCGTAGAACGTCGGCCGGCTCAGGTGCAGCGCGTCCGCGGCCGCCGACTTGTTCCGGCCTTTCTCGAGATACGCGCGCAGCACACCGAGCAGATCGGTCCCGTGCGCGTCGTCGTACGCCAGCAGCGGCGCCAGCTCCCGTTCCACGAAGCCCTGTACGCGCGGGTCCGCGCGCAGCAGGTACAGCAGGCCGCGCACCCGCACGTCCGGCAGCCGGTGGTACGCCCTGCCGGGCGAGGAGCCCGCGGCCGCGTCCGCGACCTGCTCCGCCTCCGCGAACGCCCGCCGCACCTCGGTCACGTCCTCCATCGGCGTGCTGACGCCCAGCCGGCCCCGGCGCGGACGGGCGCAGCGCGCCAGCCGGTCGTGCACCGCCTCCGCGAGACGGGAGAGCACGACGTGCGGGTCGTCACCCCGCCCGAGGGTGAGCAGCAGCCCGACGCGGGCCCGGCTCAGCGGCGCGACCAGGGCCCGCACCCCGGCGTCGCGGACGGCGCTGGTGACGGCCTCCGCGTCCTCCCGGTCCTGCGCCTGTTCCCGCACCGACGGCGTCTCCCCCGCCCGCAGGCTCCCCGCACCGGCCTCCAACCGCACCACGACGGCGAGCAGTTCACGCCGGGCCGTCGGCACCCCCAGCGCGGCGGTCTGCGCGTGGACGTCCTCGGCCGGGGGGAGTTCGCCGTGCAGCAGGTCCGCCAGCAGCGTGCGGTGCGCGTGCGACTCCAGGCTCTCCCGGTCGCGTTCGGCGAGCCGGTTCATGGCCAGCGCCGTCGCCGCACGCTCCAGGACGAGCAGCAGGTGATCGTCGGCGCGGGGGCGCTCACCGGCCAGGATCAGCCGCCCCCACACCTCGCCGCGGGCACCGACCGGGGTGACCAGCCAGCCCTCGGGACCGGCCGTACCGGAACGCCCCCCGGCCACCGCCTCGCGGGAGCGGCGTTCCCAGTCCCGCAGCAGCGCGGCCCGCTCCCGGCCGGTCGTGTGATGCGCGAGCACCTGGTGCGAGAGGTTCTCCAGCACCACCGACATGCCGGTCAGCTCCGCGGTGTGCCGCAGCACGTCGGCGGTGGCGGCGCCCTCCACGCTGAGCGTGGTGAACAGGTTGTGGATGCGTTCGGACAACGCGAGCCGGGCGAACTGCTCCCCGGCGATCAGCTCCTGCGCGGCCTGCGTCACCTGCACGTACCGCACCTCGCGGCGCAGCACCACCAACGGCAGCCCGGCCCGTGCGGCGGCGTGCACCAGCGGCCGCGGAGCCTCCGCGAAGCGCCGGCCCAGCTCCAGCACCAGCCCGCTCACCCCTGCGGCGGCCAGTTCGTCGACGTAGGCACCGAGCCGTTCGGTCGCGTCCGGCAGCGCCACACCGGTGGTGAGCAGCAGTTCGCCGCCCTGGAGCAGCCCGGCGATCTCCGGCACCTCGCTGACGTGCACCCAGCGCACGGGCCGGTCCAGCAGGTCGTGCCCGGCCAGCACCTGCGGCGCGCCCTCGGCGACCGCGGGCAGCGCCAGCACGTCGGCGACGGACGTGGGCATGCCCTCACCTCCTCTCCCGGACGCACGCGGCGCCTCCGCCCCGCCGGGGACGGCCCGCTGCGTCGGGCGCGGCGCGTCCGGTGCGGCGCGTCGAGCCCGGCCCTTTTACACACTGTCGCAGAATTCCGGAAGGTGCCGACAGTCTGCTCGTTGCCGCCGGCGGAAGCGGGCACGCAGGCTGTGAACGGCGGAACACCGACCGCAGCGCGACCGAACCGAACCGCACCGAGCCACCGGAGGCTGTCGTATGAGCAGGACCGTCACGCACTGGATCGGCGGCAGGCCCTGGCAGGGCGGCCCCGCCGACCGGCAGGGCGAGGTGTACGACCCGGCCACCGGGCGGCTGTCCGCGCGGGTGGACTTCGCCGGCCGCGCGGAGGTCGACGCGGCCGTCGGCGCCGCCAAGGAAGCCTTCCGGACCTGGCGGCACGCCCCGCTGTCGCAGCGGACCTCCGTGCTCTTCGCGTTCCGCGACCTGGTCGACTCGCACCGCAAGGAAATCGCGGCGATGATCACGTCCGAGCACGGCAAGGTCGCCTCCGACGCGGCCGGGGAGGTGCAGCGCGGCCTGGAGGTCGTCGAGTTCGCCTGCGGCATCCCGCACCTGCTCAAGGGCAGCTACTCGGAGAACGTGTCCAGCGCGGTGGACAGCTACTCGCTGCGCCAGCCGCTCGGCGTCGTCGCGGGCATCACGCCGTTCAACTTCCCGGCCATGGTGCCGATGTGGATGTTCCCGCTGGCCATCGCGTGCGGCAACACCTTCGTACTCAAGCCCAGCGAGAAGGACCCCTCGGCGGCGAACGTGCTCGCCGAGCTGTGGGAGCAGGCCGGGCTGCCGGACGGCGTGTTCAACGTGCTGCACGGCGACAAGCCGGCGGTGGACGGGCTGCTCACCCACCCCGACGTGGCCGCGGTCAGCTTCGTCGGCTCCACGCCCATCGCGAAGTACGTGCACCGCACGGCCGCCGAGCACGGCAAGCGGGTGCAGGCGCTGGGCGGCGCCAAGAACCACATGGTGGTGCTGCCGGACGCCGATCTGGACGCCGCCGCCGACGCCGCGGTCAACGCGGGCTTCGGCTCCGCCGGGGAGCGGTGCATGGCGATCTCCGCGGTGGTCGCCGCCGAGCCCGTCGCCGACGACCTGGTGGCCCGCATCCGCGACCGCATCGCCGGCCTGAACGTCGGCCCCGGCACCACTCCCGACTCCCAGATGGGCCCGCTCATCACCCGCGCCCACCGGGACAAGGTCGCCGGACACATCGAGGACGGCGTCACGGCGGGCGCCGAACTCGTCACCGACGGGCGGCGACTGAACGTGGAGGGCGAGCCGGACGGCTTCTGGCTGGGGCCCACGCTCTTCGACCGCGTCACCCCGGACATGAGCGTCTACACCGAGGAGATCTTCGGGCCGGTGCTGTCGGTGCTGCGCGTCGACTCCTTCGACGAGGCCGTCGAGCTGATCAACGCCAACCCCTACGGCAACGGCACGGCCGTCTTCACCGGCGACGGGCGGGCGGCCCGGCGCTTCCAGAACGAGGTGGAGGTCGGCATGGTCGGCATCAACGTGCCGATCCCCGTCCCAATGGCCTACTACTCCTTCGGCGGCTGGAAGGACTCCCTCTTCGGCGACAGCCACGTGCACGGCACGGAGGGGGTGCACTTCTACACCCGCGGCAAGGTCGTCACCTCCCGCTGGCACGAGGGGTCGCACGGCGGCATCGACCTGGGCTTCCCCACCGCCTGACGCGGGCCTCCCGCACCCCCGCCGTCCCTCCGCGTCTCCCCTCGCCGCCTGCGGTGGCGAGGGGGTACCGCCCGGCGTAGCGTCGAATGCGGACCCCGCGTGAGCGCGCGTGTGCACGCGCGCGGCGCACCCGCAGCACCCGCACGGGAAGCGAGGCGGCGCGATGATCAGGAATGCGATCGGTTCACTGATCGCCCTCGTGGGAGCGGCCGTGGCCGTATGGAGCGTCTTCCTCCCCTGGTACGGCGGTCGCGAAGGGCAGGACTTCGCCCTCCGCGACCTCTTCACCCCGGGCGGCCTCACCGAAGCGTCGCCCGCGTTGTTCGCCGGGCTCTTCCTGCCGATGGCCGTGGCGGCCCTGCTCACGGTCATCGGCGTGCTCCTGCGCTCCCGCCTGCTGGTGGCGCTCGCCGGGCTGGTCGTCCTCGGATTCGCGATCCTGTGGATGATCCGCCAGGGCGTGGCGCAGGGCAGTCTCACGGTCGGCGGCTCGGGCGGCCTCGACTGGGGCCTGGCCCTCGCGTTCGCCAGCGCCCTGATCCTGCTGTTCGGCGCGCTGTTCATGGCCGGACGGCGCGGTGCGGGCGGCCGGGGCCGCCACCGCGGCGCCCCGGACACCCGCCTGCGCCGCCGCAGCCCGGCGGCCGCCGGGGCCGCGGGCGCCGGCACGGCCGGCCTCGCCGCGTCGACGGCCCACGACGAGGGCCGGCGCGCCGCACCCGCCGGGGCCGGCGACACCGCCGCGACACAGCCGGCCGCCGAAACCCGCACGCCGGAGCCCACCGGCGCCACCAGCACAGGCAGCACCACAGGCACGGCGGGCACCGCCACAGCGGGAGCCGCCGCCGGGGCCGCAGCGGGAGCCGCAGGCATGGCCGCCGCCCGACGCGACACCCCCGAAGCCGAACGGGAGGCGCCCGCGACACACACGGCACCCGCCCCCGCCCAGGCAGACGCGGGCGCCGGAACGCCGGACGCAGCAGCGGCACCGGGCGACGACCGCACCACGGCCGCGACACAGCCGGCCGCCGAAACCCGCACGCCGGAGCCCGGCCCCGAACCCACCGGCGCCACCACCAGGGGCACCACCCCGGGCACGGCGGGCACCGCCGCAGCGGGAGCCGCCGCCGGAGCCGCAGGCACGGCCGCCGCCCGACGCGACAGCCCCGAGACCGCACGGGAAGCCACCGCCCCCCGTGCGGAGGAAGCGGCCCCTACGGCGACCGCACCCGGCATGCCCGCACGGGCCGACGCGCTCGACGCCCGGGGCACCTCCGGTCCCGCTCCCGGCGGGACGGGCGGGATGGCCGCCGCGCAGCAGGAGGAGGCCGACATCAGCGGGGACGAGACCGCGCCGGAGCACCCCTCGGAGGTACGGGGCGAGGTCGACACCGCTCGGCAGGACGGCCGGACGATGGCAGGCGGCGCGGCGTGGTCCGACGCGGCGCGCCGGTCCGAGGAATCCGGCGGGGCCACGGAGGGTCCGCAGGAGCGCACCCGCCCGATGCCGCACACCGCCGGTACGGCCGCCGCGCCCTCGGCGCGCACGGAACCCGGCACCGAGGAGCCGGCGACCGAACGGCCGACGACGGAACAGCCCGTCGCCGGGGCACCCGCGCGGAGCGAGGGCGGGGGGATGGGTACCTTCCCCCGCGACGAACGGGCGGACTGGAGCGGTACGGGTACCGGCACCCGCTCCCCCGGCCCCAGCGCGGCCGCCGGCCCCGGACCCGCCCCGGCGGAGCCGGCCCCGCCCCGCTCCGAGTCCCGGCCGCTGGCCGGGGCGGGCGCGGGCGGCCCGACGCGCAGCGGCGACCTGCGCGCGGAGAAGGGGCCGGACGCGATGCGTCCGGAGGAGGCCCGCAAGGGCACCGCTCCGGAGGCGGAGCGCGCACGCGGGGAGCAGGGCAAGGAGCACGGCAAGGAACCGTTCCCGCAGCGGCTGCTGCACCGGCTGCAGAACGCCGGGCACCGCGGTCACCACGGCCCGCGCGGCAGCGGCGACCACCGCGACGCGGCCTGACCGGGAGCCGGCCGCCAGTCCCGAAGGGAGACGACACCGTGTCCGGGAACGCCGACGCGGCCGCCGCAGCGGCCGCCGTGCGCGACTACATCCGCGCCGTCCCGCCCGAGCACCGGCCGCTGTTCGACCGGCTGCACCGGCTGCTCCTCGACGAACACCCCGACGCGGCGGTGACGCTCTCGTACCGGATCCCGTCCTACAAGGTCGGGCGCAGGCGGCTCTACCTGGGCGCCTGGAAGCACGGCCTGTCCGTGTACGGGTGGCAGGAGGGCCGCGACGGCGGCTTCACGGCGCGGCACCCCGACCTGGTGACGGGCAAGGGCACGATCCGGCTGCGGCCGCAGGACGCCGAGCGGGTCGACGACGACGAGCTGCGCACCCTCTTCCGGGCGGCGCTCGCGGCGTGACCCCCGGCACGTCGTCCGGGCCGGTTCGGGTCGTGGCGAAGGACCGGGCCGGTCAGGCCGGTGGCCGGGACTGCCCGGTGCCCTTCGCCGCGTCGAGCGCGTACACACAGCGGTCCTTGCTGCACGCGTACACCACGCCGCCGACGACCACCGGCGAGCCGGTGATCTCCCCCTGGGTGGCGAGCTTCCACCGCAGTTGGCCGCCGACCGCGTCCAGCGTGTAGATGCAGCAGTCCGCCGAGCCGAAGTGCACGCGTCCCGCCGCGACGACCGGCGCCCCGACGACGTCGCCCCCGGCGGCGAACCGCCAGCGGGGCGTGCCGCTGACCGCGTCGAGCGTGTAGAGCGCGCCCCCGCTGCCGAGGTGGACCAGGCCGTCGGCGACCACCACCGGTTCCGTGGAGTGCCGGGCCTCGGTGGCGATGCGCCAGCGGTCGTGCCCGTTCGCGGCGTCGATCGCGTACACCGTGCCGAGGTAGTCGACGAGGTAGACGCCCCCGCCGGTGACGGCGGGTCCGGGCACGAACGCGGGCGGGCAGAGGAACGCCGCCGGCGCGTCGAACCGCCACCGCTCCCGCCCCGACGCGGCGTCGAGCGCGAAGACGCGGGAACCGGCGCAGACGTAGACCGTGCCGTCCTCGGCCGGGGTGAGCCGCACCGGCACGCCCCCGGTCGCCGAGGCGTCGCCGACCGGGTACGACCAGCGTTCCCCGCCGCTGCGCGCGTCCAGTGCGTAGAGCCGGCCGTCGCCCGAGGTGAAGACGGTGCCGCCGTGTACGAGGGGCCCGGCCTCGCGTGTCTCGAAGTCGGCCTGGGCGCCGGTGAGGTCCCAGAGCTTCTCGCCGGTGGCGGCCTCCCATGCCTGCACGCCGCCGCCACGGGTGCCGGTCACCACCGTGCCGCGGTCGACGGACAGGGAGTACACCCAGCCGTCGGTCGCCAGCCGCCACCGCTCGGAGCCGTCCCGGGCGTCGAGCGCGTAGAGGCTGGGGCCGTCCGAGGCGTGCACGCGACCGGCGGAGACCGCCATGGACCAGGCGACCTCGCGGGTCTTGAACTGGCGGCGCCCGGTGGCGACGTCCAGGGCGTGCACCTCGAAGGAGGTGACGTACAGCAGGTCGTCGGCGACCGCGGGAGAGCCCCACAGGTCGTTGGACATGCGGAAGCGCCAGGGACGCCAGCCCGGCTGGCCGGGGGCGGCACCGTCCGGCGAACCCTGCGGAACGGGCGGCGCCTGCGGCGGCGGGGGCGGGGCCCCCGGTCCGGCCGCGGCCGAGGCCGTCCCGCCGGGCGGGCGCACCCAGCCGGTGCCGGGCATGCCGGAGTCCGCGACCTGCGGCTGGTCGTCGCGCCGAGGACCGGGGCCGATGGGGACCTGGGCCCCGGGGAGCCGTACGGGTGAGCCTTCGCCGGGTGGCGAGGCGACGACGGGGGGCGAGGCGACGGACGCCGCGTACGCGGCGTCGGGGCCGGCCGCGGAGGGCCCGCCGGGGCCCGCGGGCACCGCCCCGGTGCCGTAGGCGCCGGCGTGCGGCCGGTATCCGCCCTCGGCCTGCGGGTAGGCGCCGGGCGCCGCGTGCGAGGGCATCGGCGGCATGGCGGCCAGGTCGGGACCGCCGGCCGGTGCGGCACCGGGGCCGTGCACCCCGTTCGGGCCGTGCCCGCCCGCTCCGTGCCCACCGCCGGGTCCGCCGGGCCTGCCGGGGCCGCCGCCGAGGGCCTGCGCGGCGACCCGGGCGGCCCGGGCGCCCCGCTTGCGTTCGATGAGGGCGACGGCGCCGGCGGGCAGCCAGGCCGAGGCGGTACCGCTGTCGTCGCTGCCCGAGGAGAAGAGGTGCGGCGCGAGCTGGGCCTGGAGGTCGGCGGGGCTGGGCCGCTCCTCGGCCGCCATCCGCATGCAGGCGTCGATCAGCGGACGCAGTTCGTCCGGCATGCCTTCCAGGTCGGGGCCCTCACGCAGCAGCATGAAGACGGTCTCCACCGGGTTCGCGCCGTGGAAGGGGGCGTGCCCGGTGGCGGCGAAGACCAGGGTGGAGGCGAGGGAGAAGATGTCGCTGGCGCCGGTGACGCTGCGAGAGTCGCGGGCCTGTTCGGGTGACATGTACGCCGGGGTGCCGACGGCGACGTTGGTCATCGTCAGCCGCGTGTTGGACACCCCGGAGGCGATACCGAAGTCGATCACCCTCGGGCCGTCCTCGACCACCAGCACATTGGAGGGCTTCAGGTCGCGGTGGACCAGCCCGGCGCCGTGGATGGACTGCAGCGCCTCGGCGATGCCCGCGGCCAGCCAGCGCACGGCCTGAGCGGGCAGCGGGCCGCACTCGTTGACGATCTCCTCGAGCGAGGGCGCGGGCACGAAGGCCGTGGCCAGCCACGGCACGGCGGCGCGCGGGTCGGCGTCCACGACCGCCGCGGTGTAGAAGCCGCTGACGGCACGGGCCGCCTCCACCTCACGGGTGAACCGCACCCGGAAGAGCTGGTCCTCGGCGAGCTCCGTGCGCACCGTCTTGATCGCCACCCGGCGGCCGGAGGCGGAGCGGGCGAGATACACCAGCCCCATCCCCCCTGAGCCGAGACGGCCGAGCACCTCGAACGGCCCGATCCGTCGCGGATCGTGCTGCGTCAGCTGCTCCACCACGTGCCTGCCACCTCCCCGTTGGGGCGTTCGCTTCGTCACCGCCCCCGTGCAGCATCTCACCGCCCCGCAGGACGAAAGTGTCCGTCGGGACCGATTGTTCCTGGCGCGGCCTGCGGTTGCGAACCCGGGGGCGGCCCGGCCGTGTCGTTACTCCCCGGTCAGCTCTCTCTCAATGCCCCTCTTCCGGGGCGATCACGGCGAAATAGGCACCCTGGTCGTCCACGAGCACCGCGTACCGGCCGAAGGGCGTGGTGGCCGGCTCCCGCACCGTGCGCCCGCCGAGGCGGTTGGTCGTCCGGACCGCCTCGTCGCAGTCGCCCACCGCGAAGTAGAGGAGGAAGTGCGCCGGCAGGTGCTCCGGGGCGTCGGCGGCGATCAGGGCGCGGCCACCCACCGCGTGCTCCGGGTCGGCCGGCTCGCCGCGCGGCGCCCACATGACGAAGTCCTCCCCCAGCGTCTCGCTGAGGTCGCCGGTCCCGAAGCCGAAGACGGCCGCGTAGAAGGCGTCGACGGCCTCCTTGTCGGCGGCTCTGGTGTACACCTCCGCCCAGGCGTACGCACCAGGCTCCCCGGGGGCCTCGAAGCCGGTCATCGTGCCCGGCTGCCAGAGCTGGAAGACGGCGCCGCCCGGGTCTGCCGCCACCGCCGTGTACCCCGCCCCGCCCAGCGGGAACGGCTCCATGATGACCTGCCCGCCCGCCTCCCGGACCCTCCCGGCGGCAGCCGCGATGTCCGGGGTACTCAGATGCACGTTCCAGTCGGTGGGCATCCGGCCGTCGGGCTTCGCGACCAGACCGGCGACGGCCTTCCCGCCCAGCGTCGCCGTCGTGTACGCCTCCCGCTCGCGGTCCGGCTCCCCGAAGGACCAGCCCAGCAGCTCACCGTAGAACCTTCTGCCCGCCGCGACGTCGGGCAGCATGGCGACCGCCCAGCAGGGCGCGCCCTCCGCGAATCCGGCCATCGTCGCTCCACCTCCCAGCTGCCCGCGCCACCGTGCGTGCGCGGCCGTGCACCTCGTGTGTACGACAGAAACGCTAGCGGGCGGCACCGACACTCGCAGTTCGTGCGGGCCCGCCACGGCACGGCGCTGAAAACGGGTCCCAGACCCGTTTGCACCGCCCGAATCGCGCGCCCTTCACCCGTCGGTAAGCTGACGGCATGACAGGACAGGTACGAACCGTCGACGGCAGGGTCGCCGGCCGGAGGGGCCAGGCGACGCGGCAGAAGCTGCTCGACCGCCTCGGCGAGATGCTGAACTCGTCGCCGTACCGCGACGTCAAGGTGATCGACGTCGCGCGGAAGGCGGGTACGTCCCCCGCGACCTTCTACCAGTACTTCCCGGACGTCGAGGGCGCCGTTCTGGAACTCGCGGACGCGGTGGCCAAGGAGGGAGCGAACCTCGGCGAGATCGTCGAGGGCCGTTCCTGGGCCGGGAAGTCCGGGCGCGGAACGGCGGAGGAGCTGGTCGACGGCTTCCTCGCCTTCTGGCGCCGCAACGACGCGCTGCTGCGTGTCGTCGATCTCGGCGCAGCCGAGGGGGACAAACGTTTCTCCCGCATCCGCACACGGCTTCTCAACGGCGTGACCGCGTCCCTGACGGACGCCGTCAAGGATCTCCAGGCGCGCGGCCGGGTCGACGAGGAAGTGGTGCCGGCGGCCATGGCCGGCGCGCTGGTCACCCTCCTCGCCTCGGTGGCGGGTCACCAGAAGGTGTTCCAGACCTGGAGTGTGAAGCAGGCCGACGTCCGGCCCACGCTCGTGGAGCTGGTGCACCTCGGTGTGACCGGACGCAAGCCCGCCAGGTAGCCGCCGACGCCGTCGGCCCCACGGCCGCGCCCGGCCCGGCCCGGGGCGGCGAGCCCGGGCGGCCGGGTGCCGGACGCGTGCGGCGGCTCCTGTCCCCGCCGCATCCTCACGCGGCATCCGCGACGGCGCCTCCCCGCAGGCCGCCGTCGCGCCCGCACCCGTGACGGCGCAGCGCCCCGCCACGGCATGGACACGGCCCGGGCCCCCTCGATCTCCGAGGGGACCCGGGCCGTGTCCATGCGTGTCCTCGGCGGGGCGGGCGTGCCCACCGCGCCGCGCCGGTCGTCAGAACCGGGTGTACAGCAGACGGTTCGGCGAGCCGCTGCCCGCGTCCGTGACGCGGCCCTTCGTCGAACCGTCCAGCAGCGCCTCGGTGACCTCGTCGGGCGTGGCCGACGGGTGCTCGGCGAGGTAGAGCGCGGCGGCGCCGGTCACGTGCGGGGCTGCCATCGAGGTGCCGCTCCACACCGCCGTACCGTCCGGGTCGTCGTGATCGGCGGACTCGATGAGGTGGCCGGGGGCGAAGAGGTCCACGCAGTCGCCGTAGTTCGAGTTCCCCCACCGCGCGTCGGTGGCGGTCGTCGCCGCCACGGTGAGCACGTCCGGCTCCCGCGCCGGGGACTGCAGGCAGGCTTCGCGGTCGTCGTTGCCGGCCGAGACCGCGACGGTCACACCCGCCTCGACCATGCCGCGGACCGCGTCGTCCTTGGTGTCGCTGGCGCTGCCGCCGATGCTCACGTTGGCGACCGCGGGGAGCTGCGCGTTGGCGGCGACCCAGTCGTAGCCGGCCAGCACGTCGGCGGTGGTGCCGCGGTTCTCGCAGTTCAGCACCCGCACCGCGACGATCTTCACTTCCTTGGCCACTCCGTACACCGCGCCGCCGACGGTGCCCGCGACGTGCGTCCCGTGGCCGTGGCAGTCCTGCGCGACGGCGTCGTCCTCGACGAAGTCCCAGCCGTTCGAGGCCCGTCCGGTGAAGGCCGGGTAGCCCACGCTGACGCCCGAGTCGACGACGTACGCGCGCACGTTCCCGCCACCGGTGATGTGAGCGTACTGGTCGTTCAGCGGCAGGTCCCGCTGGTCGACGCGGTCCAGACCCCAGGTCGCGTTGATCTGCGTCATGTCGTCGCCGCGCTCGACGCCGTTCTGCTCGACGTAGGCGACGGACGGGAGGGCCGCGAGACGACGCGCCTCGGCCTCGTCCGCCCGCACCGAGAAGCCCTTGAACGCGGTGCTGTAGGTGCGCTCGACCGCGGCACCCAGCGCCTCGGTCTCCTCCAGCAGGTTCTCCGCGAGGCCGCGCACCGACTCGGTGGACCTCAGCAGCGAGGCGTCCGGAGCAGCCTTGCCGGACTCCTTCATCACCACGATGTACTCGCCCTCGATGGCGCCGGGGGCGTCGGCCCCGCGCACCTGGCCGAGCCCGCCGCCGGGCGGCCCGTCCGTCGGCTCCAGCGCGCCCGCGAGGGCGCCCGTGCCGCCGAGCAGCATCAGCGCGGCTGCTCCGACGAGGACTATCCGAGACTTCCTGTTGGTTCTCTTCTTGTGCTGCAACGGAGCGAGCCCTTTCGGTCGGGCGTGCGGTGACTGCTCCGTTCTAGCCGTACACATGTGGGACTAACGGTACATGTCCGCTATGGAACGCGGACGGCGACCCGAAGTTACGCGATCGTTACCATTGTCCGAGCTTCACGCCCTCCCCACGTCAGACCCGAACTCTCCCCTCCTGTGACGGCGCTGATCACCCGTCACATCTCCCTGACCAGCAGCTTTCGCCAGGCTGCAAGGGAGGACGGGAGGCCGTCCGGGGTGGCCTCGGCGGCACACTACGCTCATCGGCATGCACATGTCCGGACAAGCCCACCCCGTCCACGTCGTCGGCGCAGGACCCGGCGGCCTGGCGACCGCCGCGGCGCTCCAGCGGCGCGGCATACGCACCGTCGTGCTGGAGAAGTCCCCCTCGGTGGGCGCCTCCTGGCGCTCCCACTACGACCGGCTGCGCCTCCACACCACGCGGCGCTGGTCCGCGCTGCCCGGACTGCCCATCCCCCGCTCGTACGGCCGCTGGGTCGCCCGCGACGACCTCGTGCGGTACCTCGAGGCGTACGCCGACCATCACCGGATCGAACTCGCGGCCGGCGTCGAGGTCGACCGCATCGACCGCGACGGCGACGGGGACGGGGACGGCGCGAACGGCGGCGGGGACGGCGCCACCTGGACGCTGCACGCCAACGGCGGGCGCAAGCTCTCCGCCGCCGCCGTCGTCGTGGCCACCGGCTACAACCACACGGCCCGGCTCCCCGAGTGGCCCGGCCGCCAGTCCTTCACCGGCGAACTCCTGCACGCCTCCCGCTACCGCAACGCCGCGCCGTACGCGGGGCAGGACGTGCTGGTCGTGGGCGTCGGCAACACCGGCGCCGAGATAGCCGTCGACCTCGTCGAGGGCGGCGCGGCCCGGGTACGCCTCGCCGTGCGCACCCCGCCGCACATCGTCCGGCGTTCCACACTCGGCTGGCCGGCGCAGGCGAACGGCGTCCTCTGCCGCCGCCTCCCGACCGGCATGGTCGACGCGATGGCCGCCCGCATGGCGCGCCTCGCCCTCCCCGACCTCGAGCCGTACGGTCTGCCCCGCCCCGAAGCCGGCCTCTACACGCGGGCCCGGGAGGGCGCGATCCCCGTCCAGGACGTCGGCCTCATCAAGGCGATACGCAAGCGGCGCGTCGAAGTCGTCGCCGCCGTGGAGTCGTTCGACGCCGGCAAGGTCACCCTGACCGACGGCGCCTCGCTCACGCCCGACGTCGTCGTCGCCGCCACCGGCTACACCCGCGGCCTCACCCCGCTGGTCGGCCACCTCGGCGTACTCGACGCCACCGGCCGCCCCCTCGCCCACGGCGCCCACACCCACCCCGACGCCCCCGGCCTCTTCTTCACCGGCTACACCAACCCGCTCAGCGGCATGCTCCGCGAACTCTCCCGCGACGCCGACCGCATCGCCCGCGCCATCGCCCGCCGAGCGGCCTGACCCCCGGTCGGCCCTGACCCCGGCCGCCGACCCCCTCAGGCCCCGCGGCGGCCGCCACCTCCGTGCCCCGGAAGCACGGGTCGAGGAGCAGGGCCTCCACGTCGCGGCCGAGGGCGGACCTCGCCGGTTCAGGGGGCGGCTTGTGTCCCGGTGCAGTTCGAGGCTGGACATGTCGGTGGTGTGACCCGGCTGGGTGAGGAATCGGCCCGCACTGCTCGCGGCGCGTGTGTGCGGACCTGCTCTTGCCTCTTCGGAGAGCCAGCCGTTGGTCGCTTTCGCGGTACAGCGGATGGGCGAGGAGGGAGACGTCAGTGGCGGGAGTTCTTGGTCCCGGCTGTTCGCAGGCCGTAGATGACGGCTCCGAGGATGAGGACTGCGGCGCCGGAGATGACGGCACTCAGGGGCAGGGCGAAAGCAAGGATTGCGCAGCCGGTGAGGCCGATGAGGGGAATGAGGCGGCGGGGGCTGCCTTCCTCGGGGGTCAGGGTCCAGGCGGAGGCGTTGGCCACGGCGTAGTAGGCCAGGACTCCGAAGGAGGAGAAGCCGATGGCGCCGCGTACGTCGGTCGTCGCGACGAGCAGGGCGACGAGGGCACCGACGGCGATTTCGGCGTGGTGCGGAATGCCGAAGCGGGGGTGGACGGCGGACAACGTGTGGGGCAGGTGCCCGTCACGGGACATGGCCAGCGTGGTCCGGGAGACGCCGAGGATCAGCGCGAGCAGGGAGCCGAGCGCGGCGACAGCGGCACCGGCCCGGACGACGGGCACGAGCCAGTCGGCGCCGGCGGCCTGGGCGGCGTCGGACAGCGGGGCGGTGGCGCCTGCCAGCCCGGCCGGGCCGAGCACCGCGAGGGTGGCGGTGGCGACGAGGGCATAGACGGCGAGGGTGATGCCGAGCGCGAGCGGAATGGCGCGCGGGACGGTGTGGGCGGGGTCGCGGACTTCTTCGCCGAGGGTGGCGATACGCGCGTATCCGGCGAAGGCGAAGAACAGCAGTCCAGCGGCCTGGAGCACCCCGCCGACGCCGGCGTGGGCGCCGACCTCCAGCCGCGTGGTGTCCGCGGGGTTGGAGGTCAGGGCGGTGACGACTGCGGTGAGGAGCACGGCCAGGACGAGCGAGACGGTGATGCGGGCAAGGAGGGCGGACTTCTGCACGCCGACGTAGTTCACCGCGGTCAGTGCCACCACGGCGACCACGCCCACGGCATGAGCATGGTCGGGCCAGAGGTAGGCGCCGATGGTGAGGGCCATCGCCGCGCAGGAGGCGGTCTTGCCGACGATGAACGCCCAGCCGGCCAGGTAGCCCCAGAATTCACCCAGGCGCATCCGGCCGTAGACGTAGGTGCCACCGGACTGCGGGTAGAGGGCGGCCAGCCGTGCGGAGGAGAGCGCGTTGCAGTACGCCACGAGCGCGGCGAGGGCCAGGGCGAGCAGGAGCCCGGAGCCGGCGGCGTCGGCCGCCGGGCCGAGGGCGGCGAAGATCCCGGCCCCGATCATGGAGCCCAAGCCGATCACCACGGCGTCGAGAACCCCCAGGCGGCGCTTCAGCCCGCCCCCACCAGCAGCGGCCCCCGCCATGTTCATCACTCGCTCTCTCCCACAGGTCTTCGGCCCGGCGCACGGTAGCCGAGGAAGATGACGGGCCGGGTGCCCCGGCATGCCGACGTCGGCCCATCGGCCACTGGGGGCGGGGCAGGTCGGGCTCGGCTGTGTCAGCGCCCTTGCCGTTCGGCGGACGCCCTCACCACGCGATGTTCCACGGCAGTGCGGCGCGCCTTCACGGCTTGCGCTTGACGTTGCGGAAAGCCATAGCGTCGATGACGTCGGACGCAACGGCGCAAGCCGGAACGAACCGGCGCGTACACACCTGGACGGACGGAGGCAGGGCATGGAGTGGCCCATTCAGGAGGTGGCGCGGTCGGCGGGGATCACCAGCCGGGCGCTGCGCCACTACGACGACATCGGCCTGCTCAAGCCCACCCGCGTCGGGCACGGCGGTCAGCGCCACTACGACGGCGAGGCGCTCGTACGGCTTCAGCGCATCCTGCTCCTGCGAGAGCTGGGGCTGAGCCTGACGGCGATCGCCGACGTGCTGGCGGGGCAGCGCGACACGGAGGGCGCGCTGCGCACGCACCTGCGCCTGCTGGAGCAGGAACGGGAGCGGCTGGACCGCCAGATCCGGTCCGTCCGCACGACGCTCACCAAGACACAGGGAGGCGAATCACTCATGCCGGACGAGGTTCTGGACGGGTTCGACCACACGCAGTACAAGGACGAGGTCACCGAGCGCTGGGGCAAGGAGGCGTACGAGCAGGGCGACCGCTGGTGGCGCGGACTCCCGGACGAGGAGAAGCGCGACTTCAAGCAGCGGCAGCTCGACATCTCTCGCGACTACGCCCGTGCGTACGCCGAGGGCCTCGCGCCCGACGGGGAGGAGGCCCAGGCCATCACCCGGCGCCACTACGACTGGGTGGCGGGGGGCTGGCAGGGTCGGTGGCCGACAGCCGAGCAGTTCACCGGTCTCGGCCGGATGTACGTCGCCGACCCGCGCTTCACCGCGAACTACGACGTGCATGGCGAGGGCACCGCGCAGTTCGTCTGCGAGGCGATGGAGGTCTTCGCCGAGCGGAACCTGTAATCCCCGGCCCGGCCGCCCCCGCTCATGCGGGCGGCGGCACGACATGCGCTCCGAGCCCGACGCGGCCCGGGGCGCGGTCGGCGTGCAGGACCAGGTCGGCGTCGTAGTCCGCGCCCGCCTCGTGCCGGTAGGCGAGGGGCTGCTCGCGGGGCAGGCCGCGGAGGCGGTCCGCCAGTGCCGCGGCGTGGGCGTCCGCCTCGGCGGGCGTCGCACGGTCCGCGCCGTGCACCACGTACGGGCGCAGCGGGGCCATGCCGGTGTACCAGAGGGTGCCGTGCAGCACCGGCCACAGCACCTCGTCGAGCGCGCCGTGGATGCCGCGCGGACCGAAGCTCGACGCGCGGGCGCCGACGGAGGTGACGACCAGCGCCCGCCGGCCCGCCAGACCGCCGTCGCCGTAGCGGCGGGTACGGCCTTCCGCGTCCCGGACGCCGAACGCGAAGCCCTGCACCAGCACCCGGTCGAACCAGCCCTTCAGGATCGCCGGCGGCCCGAACCACCACAGCGGGAACTGGAGGACCAGCGTGTCCGCCCAGGCGAGCTTCTCCTGTTCCGCCCGGATGTCGTCGGCGAGCTTGCCGGCGCGGTACGCACGCTCCTGCTCGGCGCCGACGAACAACCGCTCGCACGACGCGCGGTGGAAGTCGGCCGCCTCGACGACCGGCTTGAAGTCCATCGCGTACAGGTCGGACTCCCGTACCGCGTGGCCGTCGGCCGCCAGGGCGCGGAGCCCTTCGGCGCGCAGGGTGCCGTTCAGCGAGCGCTGCTCGGGATGGGCGTAGACCCACAGCACGTTCATGGGGGTCACGGCCGCGGGGGTGGTGTGCGTCGGAGTCGTGTGCGTCGGGGTCATGCGTACGAGCCTGCTCGAGTCCCGGCGGCAGGACGAGTGGCCGGACTGCCATGGTGTGAAAGAATACGGCCATGACGGTCTTCGCGGACGACGGCAGGCACCGCGTCGCGGTGCTGGTGCGGCACGGGGTGCTGCCGCTGGAGCTGGGCCTGGTGCACCAGCTGTTCGGCGCCGCACGCGACCCGCGCTCCGGTGACCGCCTGTACGAGGTGCTGACCTGCGCCGTCGCACCCGGACTGGTGCGCACGGACGCCGACTTCCCGGTGCTGGTGGAGCACGGAACGCAGGCGCTGACCGAGGCGGACACCGTCGTCGTCCCCGCCTCGCACGAGGAGGACGGCGTCTCGGGGGTGCTGAGCGAGCCGCTGCGTGCGGCGCTGTCGCGGATCGGGCCGGGCGCTCGGCTGGCGTCGGTGTGCACGGGCGCCTTCGTCCTGGCCGCCGCGGGGCGGCTCGACGGCCGGCCCGCGGCGACGCACTGGAAGTCGGTGGACCGCTTCCGGGAGCTGCACCCGCGGGTGCGACTCGATCCCGACGTGCTCTACACCGACGACGGCGACGTGCTCACCTCCGCCGGGGAGGCGGCGGGCATCGACCTGTGCCTGCACATCATCCGCCGCGACCACGGCGCGGCGGTGGCCGCCGACGTCGCGCGGACCACGGTGGTGCCGCCGCACCGGGAGGGCGGGCAGGCGCAGTACGTGCCCCGTCCCGTGGCCGACCCCGGACGGCACGCCGCCACGGGCGCGGCCCGCGCCTGGGCGCTGGCCCGCCTGGACCGGCCGCTCGCGCTGCGCGAGCTGGCGGAGCAGGAGGGGATGAGCGTCCGGACGTTCAGCCGCCGCTTCCGAGAGGAGGTCGGCGTGACACCGGGACGGTGGCTCACGCAGCGCCGCGTGGAACGCGCACGGCAGCTCCTGGAGGAGACGGACCTGCCCGTCGACCGGGTCGCCGCCGACGCGGGTTTCGGCACGGGCGCGAACCTGCGGCAGCACTTCCAGGCCGCGGTCGGCGTGCCGCCGAGCGCGTACCGCGTCACGTACCGAGGCACGGCAGGCACGGTGCCGGCGGCCTCGGACACGGCCACGGTGTCCGAGGCCGGGGGACCGGCACCGTCCGGACCGAACGGCTCGGCCTGACGGGCCCCGGCCGGGAAGGCGGCAGGCGACGGGCGGGCGGCGCGGCCCGGCGGCGCGGGACGAGCCGGGCGGGCGCGGAAACGCGCGGTTCGCGCCGGCCCCGCCCCAGCCGGACCGAGTCCCGGGGCGTCCGGGCGGCGCAGCCGCGGCGGGCTCGTCACGCGGGCGGCGCGGGTCGTCCGGCCCGAGGATCCGCCTCGCGCGGGACGGACGTGCCCGGGACGGACGTGCCCGGCGCGGAAGGGCGCCGGATGACGAGGGCCGCGAGCGCCGCGACGGCGCACAGGGCACCGGACGCGACCCAGGCGAGGTCGTAGGAGCCGGTCAGGTCGCGGGTGAGGCCCGCGAGGAAGGCGACCAGGGAGGCCCCGGCCTGGTGGGAGGCGAGAACCCAGCCGAAGACGACCGCGCCGTCGTCACCGAAGTGCTCGCGGCACAACGCGATGGTCGGCGGCACCGTCGCCACCCAGTCCAGGCCGTAGAAGACGATGAAGAACAGCATCGGCGGCTGCACCGTCTCGGCGAACAGCAGCGGCAGGAACAGCAGGGAGACCCCGCGCAGCGCGTAGTAGACGGCGAGCAGGCGGCGCGCGTCGAAGCGGTCGGTGAACCAGCCGGACGCGACCGTGCCGACCAGGTCGAAGACGCCGATGACGGCGAGCAGGGAGGCGGCGGCCGGGACGGCCATCCCGTGGTCGTGCGCCGCCGGCACGAAGTGGGTGCCGACCAGGCCGTTCGTCGAGGCGCCGCAGACCGCGAAGGTGCCCGCGAGCAGCCAGAAGACCCGGGTGCGGGCGGCGGCGGCCAGTGCGCCGAGGGTGCGGCGCGCCGCACCGCCGCTCGGGCGGGGCGGGGTGACGTAGGCGTCGTCGGCGCCGTACGGACGCAGGCCGACGTCCTCGGGGCGGTCGCGCAGGAGCCACAGCACGAGCGGGACGACCGCCAGCGCCGCGCCCGACACCAGCAGGGACGCCGTGCGCCAGCCGGAGCCCTCGACGACCAGCGCGACGAGCGGCAGGAAGACGAGCTGGCCCGCGGCGCTGCCCGCCGTGAGGATGCCGGTGACCAGGCCGCGACGGTGGACGAACCAGCGGTTGGTGACGGTGGCCGCGAAGGCCAGCGCCATCGAGCCGGTGCCGAGGCCGACCAGCACGCCCCAGCAGAGCACCAGTTGCCAGGAGGCGGAGAGGAAGACGGTCAGCCCGCTGCCCGCGGCGATGACCAGCAGCGCGCCGGAGACGATCGGGCGGACGCCGTAGCGCTCCATCAGTGCGGAGGCGAAGGGCGCGGTGAGGCCGTAGAGCAGGATGTTGACGGAGACGGCGCCGGAGATGGTGGCGTGCGACCAGCCGAACTCCTCGTGCAGCGGCTCGATGAACACGCTGGGCGTCGCCCGGAAGGCGGCGGCGCCGACGAGGGCGACGAAGGCGACGACGGCCACCCACCAGGCGCGGTGCACGCTGCCCGTTCTGCGCGGGCCGGCGAGCGGGGAGCGGGAGGACGGGCGGCGGTCGCGGCGGCGGGGGAGCTTCCGTGCGGTGGTCGGAGTCTGCGTCACGCGGATCAGAGTCGCCCGGTGCGGCCGACCGGACGAGTGGCCCGATGGCCATGTTGTGCGAGGATCGGGCCATGACCGTTTTCGCGCACGACGGCAGGCACCGGGTCGCGGTGCTGGTCCGGCACGGGCTGCTGCCCATCGAACTCGGCATCGCGCACCGCATCATGGGCTGGGCCTGGGACGCCCGCGAAGAGCGCCTGTACGAGGTGGCGACCTGCGCCGTCTCCCCCGGAGCGGTGCGTACGGACGCCGATTTCACGCTGAACGTCCCGCACGGACCGGAGGGGCTGGAGGAGGCGGACACGGTGATCGTGCCGGCCTCGCACGAGGACGACCTGCCGTGGCGGGAGGGCCGTCTGGAACCCGCACTGGCCGGCGCGCTCGCGCGGATACGGCCGGAGGCGCGCATCGCCTCCATCTGCACCGGGTCGTTCGTGCTGGCGGCCGCCGGTCTGCTGAACGGCCGGCGGGCGACGACCCACTGGCGCGAGGCGGCCCGTTTCCGCGCGTTGTTCCCGGAGGTCCTGGTCGACCCGGACGTGCTCTACGTGGCGGAGGGCCGGGTGCTCACCTCGGCAGGCGTCGCCTCGGGCATCGACCTGTGCCTGCACATGGTGCGCGAGGACTTCGGCTCGGAGGTCGCGAACTCCGTGGCCCGGCGCACCGTCGTCCCGCCGCACCGGGACGGCGGGCAGGCGCAGTACATCGAACGGCCGCTACCGGAGCCGGAGCGGCGCGCGACGACCGCGACGGCACGGGCGTTCGCCCTGCAGCATCTGCACCGGCCGCTGTCCCTGCGCGAGTTGGCGGCGACGGAGGCGATGAGCGTGCGGACCTTCACCCGGCGGTTCCGGGAGGAGGCCGGCGTGAGCCCGCAGCAGTGGCTGACCGCGCAACGCGTGCAGCGGGCGCGACGGTTGCTGGAGAGCAGCGACCTGCCCGTGGACAGGGTCGCGGCCGATGCCGGCTTCGGCTCGGCGTCCGCGCTGCGGATGCATCTCCAGGCGTCGCTGGGCGTCTCACCCAGCGCCTACCGGCGCACCTTCCGTGCGGGGACGCCCGCCTGACGGACCGCGCGGCCGGGGCGGCACGGGCGCGTCCGCCGTCCGACCGCGGCCGTACGCACGGGCGTCGGCGCGTTCGGCGGGGGCGGGACCGGGGACGCGGTCGAACTCGCACCAGACGCGCTTCCCGCCCCCTTCGAGCCGCCAGCCCCAGCGGTCGGCGAGGCCGGAGACCAGCTCCAGGCCCCGGCCGCCGGTGTCCTCGCCCTCGGCGTGACGCGGCAGCGGGGCCGTGCGGCTGCCGTCGCAGACCTCGACCCGCAGCGCGCCCCCGGACGGGCCGCCGTGCGGGCCGCCCGCGGCGTCCGCGCCGGGCCGGCCGCTCGCGCCGCCCGGCTCGGGGCCGCCTTCCGTGAGGGACATGCTCAGCTCGGCCGGGCGGCCGGTGTGCACCACGGCGTTGGTGACCAGCTCGGAGACCAGCAGCACGACCGTCTCCGCGAGCTGCTCGTCGTCTCCCGCGAGCCCGCAGCCCGCGAGCCCGCAGCCGGCCAGCCGCTCACGGGCCCATCTGCGGGCACGCCCGACCTCGGCCGGATCCGCCCCGATCTCCAATCGGACCTGCATCACACGCACGCTCACACCACCCGAACCGGCGGACGAATCACTCTGTGTTCCGCCCCCGCCACGTTATGTGACGCGGACGTTCGACAGCTTGCTTCCCCGACCGCGGGCGGAACAAGCACTTCAGGCATATTCCGTCGCAAAGGAGTAGGCACGACGCATACCGCGCCTGTCGTCACGGGATGCGTGGTAGGCGGTGAGAGCGGCTGTTCCGCCGCCTGGTCGCTGCGGCACGCCGGACGCCCCGGGCACCAGGGGCCCGCCGGCGCGCCGGACGGGAGCGCGCCGCGTCGGCGCCGCGCGGGAGGTCAGGCGGACAGCGGGCGATCCGCGGACGCCGTACGGCCGGTGGCGGCGGCGAGGTCGGGGTAGCAGTCGAAGAGACGGCGCACGCCCAGCGCGGCCAGCACACGGTTGACGTGCGAGCCGTCCTCGGCGCCCTGCGCCGGCAGGATCAGCCGCAGCCGGCCCGCGCAGGAGCGCATCAGCCGGCGCGAGGCGATGAGCACACCCACGCCGCTGGAGTCGCAGAAGAGGACGTCGGAGAGGTCGAGGACCAGACTGTGCCGGCCGTCGGCCACCGCGTCGTGGACGTGCTGCCGCACGGCGGGTGAGGTCACCAGGTCCATCTCGCCGGAGACGCGCAGGACGGTCCACTCACCTCGCTTCTCCTCCACCACCTTCAACGACACGTGTCCGCTTCCCTTTCGTCGCCGAGCGTTCTCCCCCGCGCCTTCCCGCTGGATACTCCTCAGCTTCCGGCTGCCCGGGGGACGGCCGTCAAAACCGTCTGCCTGCTGCGACCCTAAGCCCTGCCCCGCTCCGCGCTCTGCCGACTTCCGGTCAGAACCGCAAGACTCACGGGCATATGCGGGCGCTCCAGACCGACTTCGATCACAAAATCCTGCGGTATGTGAGGTTATCGGCACCTTCCGCAGTCCCGTCCCGGCGCACATTGCCGCAAAGGGGCGTACGTTGTCAGCGCCTCCCACTACATTCGTCACAGCGAGCGGGGATCTTTCGAGCGGGGGCAGGGGACGGGCGGCGCCACGGGAGCGGAACCACATGGCACAGGACACACCACCGCGCTGGGACCGGAAGATGCAGCAACGGCTGGCGCGGGGCGAGGCGGCGGCCCTCGGCGAGCTGTACGACCGTTTCGCCGCCATGGTGCACGGGCTGGCGCACCGCGTGCTGGACGACGAGCCGGCCGCCGACCGCACCACCCGCGACGTGTTCCTGTACCTGTGGGAACACCCCGGCGAGTGGAACCCGCAGGACGGTTCGCTGCGCTCCTGGATCGCCGCCGTCACCCAGCGGCTGGCCGCGGACGGGCTCCGCGAGCGGCAGCGGGACGGCACACCCGAACAGATCGAGGAGAAGGTGCGGACCGCCTCCGCGGCCGCCCGTGCCGACTACATCGTGAACTCCATGCCCGCCTCGCTGCGCGCCGCACTCGAACTCGCCTACTTCCAGCGGCGGGACTACCGGCAGACCGCCGAGCGCCTCGGCGTCACGGAGGACGAGGCACGCCGCCGGCTCCGGCTCGGTCTCCAACTGCTCTCGTCGGCCGCCGCACGGTCCCTCCCGGCCGGGTCCGGCGGGCCACCGGGCGCCGCACCGGGCCTCGGGCGGGCCGGATGAGCGGCCCCGACGCGCCGAACGGCCAGGATCCGCACGAGCCGGACGGCTCCTCCGGCCTGCCGCGGGTGCCCCCGCCGCGCACCGCCGCCGAGGACGGCGCCTGGCCCCCGGACCCCGCGCCCCTGCCGCCACCCCCTCCGGAGCATCCGGGACCTCCGCCGCCTCGGAGCGGAAGGCCGGTGCCCCCCGGCGCCGCACCGCCCCGCTTCGCACCGCTCAACGCGGGCCCGGTGCCGCACGGTTACAGCCACGGTCTGCTCAAATCGCTTCTCGGCGCGTGGGCGCTCGCCGCCTGCTCGGCCGAGGAGACCGCCGCCGTCGAGGCACACCTGACCGACTGCACGGGCTGCGCGGACGAGGCGCTGCGGCTGCGCGAGGCCGTGGGCCTGCTGCACCCCGAGGACGGGCTGGACCTCGACCCGATGCTGCGCTCCGAGGTGCTGGAGGGCTGCCTGAGCCGCCGTCCCGCCCGGATACCCGTGCCCGAGTGGGCCACCCCGTACGACGCGGAGACCGCTCGGCTGGACGCGCTGCTGCACGACCTGGCCGAGGCGGAATGGCGGACCCCGGTGCGGCTGCGCTGGTTCGACGGCCTCCGGCACGCCGAACGCACCACGACCGTCGGCGGCGTGCTCGGACACCTGAGCGTGGTCGACGGCACGGTGGCGGCCACGCTCGGGCTGCCCGACCCGCTGCGCCCGGACGCGGTGCGCGCCGGCGCCGGGCCGTCCGCGCGTACCGACCCCACCGCACGCACGGAGGCGACCTGGCGCACGGAACCGGTGGACCGGCGGGCCCGCGAGCAGTGGCGCCACCAGCGCCACGCACTGATCCGCACCGTGTCCTTCGGCGGCGACCGCACCCCCGGACTGCCGGTGCCCTACGGGGACTTCTCGCTGCCGATGCGGGACGCCTTCCTCGACCGCGCCTTCGAGTGCTGGGTGCACGCGGGCGACATCGCCGACGCCATCGACTATCCGTACGGCCCTCCGGCCGCGCCGCACCTGTGGCAGATGCTCGATCTCGCCGCGCGGCTGCTTCCCGTCTCGCTGGCCGCCCGCCGCCGGGCCGGCCTCGCCTCCCCCGCCCGCACGCTCGGCGCGGCCGGCGCGCCCGGCCGCTCCCTGCACCTGGAGGTGGAGGGCCCGGGCGGCGGCGACTGGTACGTGCCGCTGGACTCGCCGGGAGCCGCCGGCTCGCCGGAGCACGCGGTGGCCCACGTGGCGCTGGACGGGCTGGAGTTCTGCCAGCTCGCGGCGGGCCACGTGGCGCCGGAGGAGGCCGCCGCGGGCCACGACGGCGACCGTGAGGCCGTCCGCGACGTCCTGTTCGCCGCGGCCGGCCTGTCCCGCATGTGACGGCCTCGGGCGCCCGGGGCGTTCACCGGGCGGGAGGGGCGTGCGCTAGGGGAAGACGACCGTGCGGTGGCCGTTGAGCAGGACCCGGTGCTCGCTGTGCCACTTCACGGCGCGGGCGAGCGCCTGGCACTCCACGTCCCGGCCGACGGCGACCAGTTGGTCCGGGGAGACCTCGTGGCCCACCCGTTCCACCTCCTGCTCGATGATCGGCCCCTCGTCGAGGTCGGCGGTCACGTAGTGCGCGGTCGCGCCGATCAGCTTGACCCCGCGCGCGTGCGCCTGGTGGTACGGCTTCGCGCCCTTGAAGCTCGGCAGGAAGGAGTGGTGGATGTTGATGATCCGGCCCGACAGCGCCTTGCAGAGGTCGTCGGACAGCACCTGCATGTAGCGGGCCAGCACGACGAGCTCGACGCCCTCCTGCTCGACCAGCCGCAGCAGCTCCGCCTCGGCCTGCTGCTTCGTCTCCGGCGTGACGGGGAGGTGGTGGAAGGGCACGTCGTGCGAGGCGACCAGCTCGGCGAAGTCGGTGTGGTTGGAGACGACCGCCGCGATCTCGACCGGCAGCGCACCGATGCGGGCCCGGAACAGCAGGTCGTTGAGGCAGTGGCCGAAGCGGCTGACCATCAGCACCACCCGCATCCGCTGCTCGGCCAGGTGCAGTTGCCAGTCCATGCGGAAAGAGTCGCCGACGGCGGCGAAGCTGGCCCGCAGCTTCTCCAGCGTCACCGGCGGCTCGGCGGAGAAGTGCACGCGCATGAAGAAGAGCCCGGTGTCGTGGTCCCCGAACTGCTGGCTGTCCTCGATGTTGCAGCCGGTCATGAAGAGGTAGCTGGACACCGCGTGCACGATGCCCATCCTGTCCGGACACGACAGGGTCAGGACGAACTGTTCGGGTGCGGGCTCGCTCATGAGCACAGCGTGGCACACCGGCCACGCTCCGGGCGGGGGTGTCCGCCCCTCGGGCGGGCCACGCCGGGGGCCCGGCCCCGGCGGTCCGGCCGGTCGTGCCGGCCCCGCGGTCGCCCGGTCAGACCACGCGCAGCGACAGCGCCAGGGCGTCCAGCGACTGCGGCGGCACCTCCGGGTCCTCCCCGTCGTTCACCGCGAGCCGCTGGTGCGCGTCGCGCGCGGCCCGTACGGCCTCGGACCAGGCGTGGTGCTCCAGGTACGCGGCGACGGGCGCGTCCGCGCCGACCTGGTGCATGATCCGCAGCACCCGCAGGACCGCGGTGTCCACGAGCGCGGCCTCCTGCGAGTCGCGGAATATCGTCCCGACGTACTTCTCGGCCGACCAGTTGTCCAGCCAGGTGTCCTCGACGAGGCGGTACACCGCGTCGGTGACGTCGCCGTAGCCGGGGCGCCCCGTCGCCCAGCACTCCTGCTGGAAGGCGGGGTCGGAGAGCATGTGCAGCGCGGAGCGGACGTTGCTGCGCCAGCGCCACCAGGGCATGTCGTGTACGGGCATGCCGCCCATGGTGGGGGAACGACGTCCGCGGCGGGAAGACTTCTCCGGAGCTTGGTGCGCGTGCTGCATGGCACCCGAGCCTATGTCCGCCCGTCACCGCCACCGCTTTGCCCCCCGGAATTCACCAGCCGGTCACCGTCCGTCGACCGAGGGCCATCGTCGCGTTACGGGCCCGGGGCATCGTGACCCGACATGACCGCTCGGAGCCGTTTCCGCCGCTTCCACCCCCGACGTCCGTGCGCCGCCCCCCGCTCTCCGCGCCACCCGCTCCGCGTCCGCCTCCGCCGGCACACCGCCCTCGCCGCCACGGCCGCCCTGAGCGGACCGCTGCTCACCGGCTGCGGGCTCCTTCCCGCCGAGGCCCGCGCCGACGACGAGACGGTGAAGGTGATGACCTGGGCCCCGCAGGACACCCACGCCGCCGACATGGCCGGCATGACGGCCATGGCCCAGGCGTACGCCCGCTGGATCAACGCCTCCGGCGGTGTCGCCGGGCGCCGCCTGGAGGTGCTGACCTGCGACGAGCGCAACGACCGCCTGGCGGCCGCGCGGTGCGCCGACCGGGCGGCCGACGAGGACGTGGTCGCCGTCGTCGGCTCGTACAGCAGGCACGGGCACACCTTCATGCCGCCGCTGGAGGGCGCCGGCATCCCCTACCTCGGCGGATTCGGGGTCGCCGACGACGAGTTCGAGAGCCCGCTCTCCTACCCCGTCAACGGCGGCCTGCCGGTCCTCGCCGCCGGCAACGGGCGGCAGCTCGCCGCGGGCGGCTGCACCGACGTCACCCTGGTCCGCCCCGACACCGTCGGCGGGGACCAGCTCGTCCCGCTGCTCGACGCCGGCCTGCGCGACGGCGGCGCCGCCGCGCCGGTCCGGGACGTCGCCGCGCCGGAGGACGCGACGTCCTACCTGCCCTCCGCCCGGCGCGCCCTGGACGGCGCGGAGGCGGCCGCCGCCTCCGGCACCGGAACGCCGTGCGTCACAGCCGTCCTGGGCGGCCGTACGGACACGTTCTTCGACTCCTTCCGACGGCTCGCGCCCGAGGACGCGGGCGTCGCCACCGCCTCGGTGCTGGGAAGCATCCGGCAGAACCTCGTGGACAGCACGGGCGGCGCCGCCAGTTCGCTGGAGGGGACGTACGCCACCGGTTGGTACCCGACCGCCGACGACCCCCGCTGGGACCCGATGCGGCGGGTGGTGCGCGAGCACGCCTTCGGAGACGACCGGATCGACCCCGACGACCCCGGCGTCCGTACGACGTGGATCGCCTACACCGTGCTGCGCGCCGCGCTGGCGGAGATCGGCCCGGACACCCCGGTCACCGCGCGCTCGCTGCGCACCGTCCTCGACGAGGGCCCGGCCTTCTCCACCGGCGGACTGACGCCGAAGCTGCGCTGGCAGTACGACGACCTGCTGTCGGCCGCCGAGTTCCCGCGGATCGTCAACACCTCGGTGACCTACCAGCGCGTGCGGGGCGGAAGGCTGGTCTCCGTGCACGACGGATTCGTGGACGTGGAGAAGTCCCTCCAGGCCGACGACGACCTGGACTGACGCCCGCCGCTCCGTCCCGTCCCGCCCGGGACGGGACAGGACGGGACGCACCGTCTAGAGCTGCGTGTACTGCCGTTCCGGGAGGCCGTACTCCTGGGCGGTCGGGTTCCACAGCCCCGCCGCCTTCTTCTTCGCCGCCGTGGCCTCGCCGCTGGCCCGGTTGCCGAGGGCCGTCTTCTGGGTGGTGCGGGCCTTGCCCTTCTTGCAGCCCTTGCGGCCCGCGACCTGGTCGGCCCACGCGGCGTAGGCGTCGTCGGCCTTCGCAGAGGCCTTCCACGCCTCGGTGAGCGCCGCGTTGAGCTGCTCGCTCTCCGGGAGTGCGCCGGTCTCGATCTCGGAGAGGCGGGTCACCAGGCCGTTGCGCTGGTCGGCGGCGGCCCGCAGGTCCGCCGCGGCCGGCCCGAGCTTCTGGCACGTCTTGATGTTCTGCACCGCCCGGATGACGGAGTTGCGGCTGTTGTTGCTCTTCTCCAGCAGCTTGTCCAGCGTCTCCGCCTGCTTCTCGGCGGAGTCGCCCGGTTCCTGGGACGGGTCGCCCGCGGGCTCCGTGGGTCCGCCCGGCCCGGCCTTCGGGTCCTCCTCGCCACCGCCGCCGGTGAGCGCGCCGACGCCGAGCCCGAGTGCCAGCACCACCACCAGGCCGATACCCGCCAGCACCGGAGGCGACAGTCTGCGGCGGCCGGGCTCCCGGTCCTCCGCGGCGGCGGTCCGCCGTCCCGGAGGACCGCCGTACGCGCCACCCGGTGCGGTGTCCGGTCCGGCCGCGCCGGCGGGCGGGTAGGGCCCGGGTACGGACGGTGTGGTCGAGGCGCTGCGAAAGAGGCTGTCGAACTCGGACGGCGGCTGCCGTTCGCCGGGCGCGCCGGAATGCACGCCGTACGGCGCACCGCCCGGCGGCGGCCCCGGGTCCACGGGAGCGTGCTGTCCTCCGTACGCCCCCTCGGGCGGCAGCGCGCCCGGATGCCCCTGCGGCGGCAGCATCTGCGTGGCGTCGGCATCGCCGTGACCGCCCTGGGGCGGGAGCATCTGCGTCGCGTCCGCGTCACCCGGGGCGGGCGGCGGCCAGGGCGCGCCCGGACCGCCGGGAGCGGGCGGTTCCGCGGCCTGCTGGGGCGGGAGCATCTGCGTGGCGTCCGCGTCCCCGTGGCCCGGCCGGGGCGGCCAGGGCGCGCCGATGTCACCGTACGGGCCCTGCTGCCCGGTCTGCGCCGGCTGGTACTGGGGCGGCTGCTGCTGGGGCGGGAGCATCTGCGTGGCGTCCGCGTCCCCGTGGCCGCCGTAGCCGCCGTGGCCGCCGTAGCCGCCCGAATCTCCGTAGCCGCCGGGGCCCGCGTGACCCTGGCCGTAGGGGTCGGCCGGCGGGGCGGCGGGCGGCGGTGGCGCCCAGGGCGCCCCGGGCTGCCCGTGGCCGCCGGCGGTGTAGTCCGCGTTCTCCGGGTACGGCGAGGCGGCGGGGTACGGGCCGTCCGCGGGCGGGAGCGCTGCGGCACCGGTCTGGTGGGGCAGCGCCTCCCGGTACTCGAGGGCCGGCGGGGCCGCGGGCGGCGACGGGACGTCGGGCCCCCAGGGCTCGCCCCAGGGACGCCCCTCGGCGGGCTGCGGCGAACGGCCCGTCGCGTCTGCCTCGCGCTGTTGTTCGGGCGTCCACGGCTCGCCGTTCGCCGGCAGCACGACGCCCTCGTAAGGGAGGTCGCCGCCCTGTCCGCGTCCGCTGTGCGCTGTCACCGGAACTCCTCGTACGCCGTCTGACTGCCGAAGTCGACGACTCACGCTACCGGTTCGCTCGAACCTTCGACCACGCCCGCGAAACGGTGCGGTGCCGGACCCCCTTCTCCGCCCGGCCACAACGGGAGAAAAAGGTATCTGTCATGACGAATTGCCGTGTCAGTTCCTCGCCGCGCACTCCGCATGCGCCACGAACTCCCGTGCGACCGGCTCGTTCGCGAACGGCTCCAGCCGCTGGCGGAAGCTCTCCAGGTATTCCGCCCCGCGCTCCGACCGCAGACCGCCGAGCATTTCCACCGCTTTCGTCCCGTTGTGGCAGGCGTGTTCGACCTCACGCGACTGGAGGTGGCCCTCCGCGAGCAGGAGCAGTCCGATCGCCCGCCGCCGCGTCCGCCGCTCCGGGTGACCGGCCAGCGACTCCTCGGCATACCGGACGGTCTCGCGCGGGCGCCCCAGGTCCCGGTGGCAGTGCGCCAGCTCGTCCGCGAGGTAGGCGCCGTCGAAGTGCCGGATCCACCGGGGGTCGTCCCCCCGGTCGCGCTCCGCCTCGGCACGCTCCATCGCCTCCACGGCACGGCCGGCGACGGCCTCGCAGGTGCGGGAGTCGCCGAGCTGGGCGTGCCCGCGCGCCTCGGCGGCGAGGAACAGGGCCTGCGCCCGCGGCGTGGCCCGGCCGCGCGCGCCCTCCTGCGCCGCGCGGGCCAGCTGGGCGATCTCGCGGGCGTTCCCGAGGGAGGCCGCGAGATGGCTCATCCCCGCGGCGAGCACGTAGCCGCCATACGCCCGGTCCCCGGCCGCCTGCGCGAGCCGCAGCGCCTGGATGTAGTAGCGCTGCGCCAGGCCGGACTGGCCGGTGTCGACGGCCATGTACCCGGCGAGTTCGGTCAACCGTGCGGCGGCGGCGAACAGTTCCCGGCCCACCTCCTCGCGGTAGGAGCCGCCGAGCAGGCCGGAGACCACGCTGTTGAGGTAGTGGACGACGACCGCGCGCACGTGTCCGCTGCCGTAGCGGTGGTCCAGGTCGGACAGTGCGGCCGTGGTGGCCCGCACCACCTCGACGTCCGCCGGGCCGACGCGCGCCCCGTTGCCCCGGGCCACCTGGGCGTCGGGCGGCGTGATCAGCCAGTCGCGGCTGGGCTCCACGAGCGCGGCGGCGGCGACCGTCGATCCGCCCGCCAGCAGGTCGCGCCGGCCGACGTCGCTGCGCCACAGTTCGCCCGCCTGCTCGACCGCGCTCGTGACCGTGGGCGCGAACTGGAGGCCCACACCGGCGGCCAGATGCCTTCCGTTCGCCATGCCGATCTCGTCGAGCGTCACCGTGCGGCCCAGCTTGCGGCCCAACGCCTGCGCGATGACCGCCGGCGCCCTCCCCCGCGGCTGCTGACCACGCAGCCAGCGCGCGACGGACGTCTTGTCGTACCGGAAGTCGCAACCCTGCTCGCCACCGCACACGTTGACGCGGCGGGCGAGACCGGCGTGGGAACAACCGGCTTCCTGGATGAGTGCCTGCAGCCTGTCGTTGGGCTGCCGTGCGACCAGTGGCCTGGCGGCCATCGTGCCCCCTCAGCGGAAACGGATCCACGGGCCCGCCCGGGCGGCGGGTTCCGGATGATCACGATCACTGCCCAGCGCATATGCCGGAAAATCGACTGTTCCGGACGTAATCGCCGTGAACACCCTTACCCACGCACAACCCTTCACCCCGTCGCGCGCCCCCGGTCGTGCACCCGTGCGCCCCGCGCCGCCGGACGTGCTCCGGCGGACTCCGGACGGACTCCGGACGGACTCGCAGCGGAGGAACGTTGCGGCGGGGCAGGCGCCGCGCGGCCCGTAACCGTTGCCCACCGGGGAAGTTGTGACAGGCGTGGAAAAGACCATCGCAGTCACCTCAGCCGCCGCCCGCCCGGCCACCGCACCGTCTGCGCCGTCCGCGCCCCGCGAGGGCGCCGGGCGCGGCGTTCCGGACCCGCGGGTACCGCACCGGCCCGGCGCACCGCAGCCGGCGCCGATGGCCGAGTACGCGGCGCGGTACGCGGAGGAACGCCACTGGGACGTCTTCCCCGGCACCTGGCTGGAACGGGTCGACGGCACCCCCGTGCCGCGGTGCAGCTGTGGCGACGCGCACTGCGAGGCGCCCGGCGCCCACCCGCTGGACGGGCGCTGGTCCGGCGACGCGACGGGCAGCGCCACGGCCGCCCGCCGGATGTGGGCCAAGGTGCCGCACGCGTCCGTGCTGCTGCCGACCGGCCGCACCTTCGACGCCGTCGACGTCCCGGAGACGGCGGGTTGCCTGGCGCTGGCCCGCATGGAACGGCTCGCGCTCCCCCTGGGCCCGGTCACCTCCACCCCGGACGGGCGGATGCTGTTCCTCGTGCTGCCGGGGGCGGCGAAGAAGGTCCCCGCCCTGGTGCGCGGCCTGGGCTGGTCGCCGGGCGCGCTGGACCTCGCGACGCGCGGCGAGGGCGGCTGGATCGCGGCTCCGCCGACCCGCATGGGCACGAAGGGGTCGGTGCAGTGGGCGTGCGCGCCGACGGCGGCGAACCGCTGGCTGCCCGACGTCGAGGAGATCGTCGCGCCCCTCGCCTACGCCGCCGGCCGCGAGGCGGCCACCGCCCGCGCCTCCTGACCCGGCCGGGGCACGCGTCGGGACACCCGCCGCCTCTCGCCCCGGCGGGGCCGGCCGTCGCACCCCGCGGCCGGCCGTCGACAGCCGCGGGTCACCACCAGGGTGGAAGGCGCGCCCCGGCACGGGTGGAGGAGGCCCACCCTCCAGGGCGCGACGCGGGGCAGGGCGCGGCGCGCGGGGCCACGGAGAGTACGGCGAACGCTCCTGCTGCGCGGCGGCGCCCGCGGCGGGCAGGCAGGGCCGGGCGGGACCTCCCGCCTGAGGAAGCCGGGACGTATCGTGGGCGCCGCGAAGGGCGCACGAACAGCCGTTCGGCGTGCGCCCGGTACGCGGCGCACGCACGGGGACGAAGGGTGACCAGAACATGGCCGGCGACCACCAGAACCGAGACGGCGGCCCCGCCGCCCGCCCGCCCCAGGGCGTACAGGGCAAGGACGGCGCCGTGCCGACCTTCGGCGGACCGGGGCAGGGACCACGGCGGGATCAGCCGCGCGGCACCGGCCCCGACCCGATGGCTCCGCAGCCCGGCACCCGGCTGGAGGACCGCCCGGGGAATCGTTCCGCCGGCGCCGTCGCCGCCATGGCCCCCGACGCGCCTGCGGCGGCCGTCCGCGTCCGCGCGCTGCGCAAGACCTTCGGCGACCAGGCGGCCGTCGACGGCATCGACCTCGACGTGCCCGCGGGCCGGTTCGTGGGGCTGGTCGGCCCGAACGGCGCCGGCAAGACGACCACCCTGTCCATGATCACCGGGCTGCTGCGGCCGGACTCCGGGTCGGTCGAGATCGTCGGGCACGACGTGTGGCGCGACCCCGTCGCCGTGAAGGCCCGGATCGGCGTGCTGCCCGAAGGGCTCCGCCTCTTCGAACGGCTCTCCGGTCGCGAACTCCTCTGCTACCTCGGCGCGCTGCGCGGCATCCCCGCTGCGGAGGCCGAACGCCGCGCCGCCCAGCTCCTCGACGTACTCGACCTGGCCGGCGCGCAGAACAAGCTCATCGTGGACTACTCCACGGGCATGCGGAAGAAGATCGGCCTCGCCGCCGCGCTGCTGCACAACCCCGAAGTGCTCTTCCTCGACGAGCCCTTCGAAGGCGTCGACCCGGTGTCCGCCCAGACCATCCGCGGCGTGCTGGAGCGCTACACCGATTCCGGCGCCACCGTGGTCTTCTCCAGCCACGTGATGGAGCTGGTGGAGTCGCTGTGCGACTGGGTCGCGGTCATGGCCACCGGCCGCATCCGTGCGCACGGGCCGCTGGCCGAGGTCCGCGGCGACGCCCCGACACTGCACGAGGCGTTCCTCGAACTGGTGGGCGCCGGCGAACGGGCGGCCGCCGGTGACAGCCTGGACTGGCTCGGCGGCGGCGCGGCCACGAGCACAGGCACCGGAACGGGCACGGGCGCCGCAAGCGGCGCGGACTCCACCCCGCGGAAGGACGGCGGCCGGTGACCGCCACGACGCCGACGTCCGCCGCGCCCGCCACGACGGCGCCCGCCCCCTCCGTCACCCCGACGTTCCTGCGCCTGAAGCTGTCCCTGCTGCGGAACGGCCTGCGCCAGTCGACGGGCCGCACGGCCGCGTTCGTCACCTCGATCGTCCTGGCGCTGCTCCTCTCCGCCTTCCAGCTGCTCGGCCTGATCGTGCTGCGTGGCACCCCCCACGCCGACGCGGTCGTCGTGCCGCTCACCGCGCTGGTCGCCCTGGGCTGGGCGGTGATGCCGCTGTTCTTCCCCAGCGGCGACGAGACGCTGGACCCCAGCAGGCTCGTCATGCTCCCGCTGCGGCCCGAGCGGCTGGTGACCGCGCTGCTCGGCGCCTCGCTGATCGGCATCGGCCCGGTGTTCACCCTCACCCTGGTGCTCGGCGCGGCGCTCGCGGTGACGCACGGCGGCCCCGCGACGGTCGCGGCCGTTCTCGCCGTTCCGCTGACGCTGCTGACCTGCGTCGCGCTGGCCCGCGCCGTGGCGGCCGCGAACGTGCGGCTGCTGACCAGCCGCAAGGGCCGCGACCTCGCGCTGCTGAGCGGCATCGTGCTGGCGATCGGCGCGCAGTTCCTCAATCTCGGCGTGCAGAAGCTGTCCCAGCCGGGCGGACTGTCCGCACTGGAGCCGGCCGCAGCCGTCCTGGGCTGGCTTCCGCCGGCTTCCGCCGTCGCGGCGGTCCAGTCCGCGTCGGACGGTGCCTACGCGGCCGCCGCCGTGCAGCTGGCGCTCACGGCCGCCGGCCTGGTCGTGCTGCTCCGCTGGTGGCGTCGCAGCCTGACCCATCTGATGACCTCCCCCGACTCCTCCACCCTCCAGGCCGCCGCCACGGACTCCGCCGACCGCAGCGGCGGCCGTTCGGCAGGGCTCGCCGCCCGGCTCCCCGAAGGCCGCACGGGCGCGGTGATGCTCCGCACCCTGCGGTACGCCTGGCGGGACCCCAAGGCCAAGGTCGCCTGGGCCTCTTCGCTGGGCATCGGCATCCTGCTGCCGATCGTGTTCCTCGTGCAGGGCAACGGGACCGTGTACAACGCCTGCTTCGCGGCCGGCCTGCTGGGCCTGCAGATGTACAACCAGTTCGGCCAGGACTACTCCGCCTTCTGGCTGGTCGCCGCCACCACCGCGTCCGCGCACGACGCGCGCGTCGAGCTGCGGGCGCGGATGTCGGCCATCGCGCTCGTCGGCGTGCCGTACGTCGCCCTGGTGTGCATCGGCTCGGCCGCCCTCCTGGACGACTGGGCCGCGCTCGCCGAAGTGCTGGGGCTGGCCCTGGCCCTGCTGGGCGCGCTCCTGGCGACGGGCGTGTGGTCCTCGACGTACTTCCCCTACTCGATCCCGCAGGACAGCGCCAAGAACGTCGCACCCGGCCAGGGGTCGCTGGCCTACCTGAGCATCCTCGGCGGCCTGCTGGTCGGCGCGGTGCTCTGCATGCCGCTGCTCGCCCTCACGGTCTGGCTGCACCTCGCCGCCTGGCACGGCTTCCTCTGGCTGCTCCTCCCACTCGGGGTCGCCTACGGTCTGGCCCTCTGCGCCCTCTCCCTCCGCCTGACGGCTCCCCGGGCCGCCGCCCGCCTGCCGGAGATCCTCGGCGCCGTGTCCCGCTGACGCCGCCGCGGTGAGCCCGCCCGGGCGGGCTCAGGGCCTGTCCGGCGGATCTCCTCGGGCCCGCGACGACGGCTACGGGCCCCTCTCCTCCGTGGCCCTTCGGGCACGGGGGGTGCCCCCACCGTTGTCGCCTCGCGCGAGTACGAGGAGTACGGCCGAGTACGAGCTGCGGTCCTCCGCCTTGCGATGCGTCCCCTCGATCCTGGCGGACCTGGGGAGACCCCGTGCACCAGACGCCGCGGGCCGAACCTCAAAGATCCGCCGGACAGGCCCTAGGAGTGGTCGGCGAGTGCGGCCTGGAGGAAGGGCTCGACGACGCGGCGCCAGCCGGCGGGCTGGTCGTAGTGGACGAGGTGACCGGCGTCGGGCACCTCGGCGTAGATGCCGCGCGGCAGCACCCGCACCATCTCCTGCGCCTCGGCCCGCCCGAGTTCGCCGTCCAGCCCGCGCACCACCAGCGTGGGGCACTGCACCTGGGCCAGCTCCTCCCAGTGCGCGTCGTGCACCCAGGTCTCGCGGACGCGGAGCATCTGCTCGCGGCAGAACACCGGGCGCCAGCCGTCCGGGCTCTCCGCCATCACCTCGGCGAAGAAGTCCCCGCGGGAGGCCCGCGGGCGCTCCAGCGTCGGGTCGTCCTCCCCGAACCACTTCCTCACGTCCGCCAGGGTCGCGAACGGCACCGGCCAGGACGCGTACCACTCCTCCCACTCGCGCTGCGAGCGCTCGCCGAGGGCGGAGGCCCGCATGTCGCAGATGACCAGGGCGCGCACCAGGTCGGGGCGGCGCGCGGCCAGCTGCCAGGCCGTCAGGGCACCCATCGCGTGGCCCACCAGGGCCACGGGCGCCAGGCCCAGCTGCTCGATGGCCGCCTCGGCGTCCGCGACGAACTCCTCCCGGCCGAAGGCGTCCTCCTGCGGCCCGTCGCTCCGCCCGTGACCGCGCTGGTCGAGTCCGACCGCGCGGTACCGCGCGGACAGCCAGCGGGCGGTGTCCGCCCAGTGGCCCGCGCGACCCATCAGGCCGTGCAGCAGCAGCACGCCGTACGGAGGGGGAGCCGGATCGGGACCCTCCGGCCCGCCGGAGCGCTGCGCCTCCTTCAGCGGATCCGCGAACTCCCAGGCCGCGAGCCGGACCCCCTCCGCTCCCGTCACGTCGATACGTCTCACCATGCGCTTCGGCACCCCCACTCCGTCTGAACGCGCTGACGACTCGGACGACTCCCACACGCTATCGAACTTCTATTCGAACACGGGACTCTGCGCGACAAGACCCCTCGTTCGAGTGACATCCGGCCGCGGTTGATCGCCACGGACCGGGGGAGACAGTGAGCGGGAGGGAGAACGACCTTGGGGGCTCGGGGCTCCGGGTCGTGGTCGGGGGGACATTGGGGAGGACGGGCCCCGGCCGCCTTCATCGGCGCCGGGGCCCGCCTTGCCCACATCGGCTTTCGGCTCCTCACATCCCGGAAGGACGCACCGAACGCCGGATCGGTGCATCGCCCGGCCTCCCTCCGCCCGCCCGTCTCCGCCACGTGGCGGAATCCGCGTAGCGACAGGGTGACACGCCGCGACCGGGTACGGGCGGTTTCCGCCAACTTGCGCACGAAAAGCAGCCGCGGGGTGGGGCGCGCGGCAGCTCTGCCGCGCGCCCCACCCCGCCGGAAGGACCGACGTCCGGCGCGGCCCGCGCCGGAGCGGGTCAGCGCTTCGCGACGAACACGTGCGAGGCGATGCTGCTCTCCAGCTCCGCCGACTCGCCGCTGCTGGCGACGTGCACCCCGCCACCCGGCCCCGCGGTCACGCTGACCACGGCGCCCGGCTGGACACCGGCACGGCGCAGGGTGTGCATCAGCTGCGCGTCCATCTGGATCGGCTCCCCGATGCGCCGCACGACCACCGTCTTCGCGTCCGTGCCCGGCCGCAGGTCGGAGAGGCTGACCATGCCGTCGTCCAGGAAGGACTCCGCCTCGGCGTCCTCGCCCAGCTCCTCCAGGCCCGGGATCGGATTGCCGTAGGGCGACTCGGTGGGGTGCCGCAGCAGCTCCAGCACCCGGCGCTCCACCGCCTCGCTCATCACGTGCTCCCAGCGGCACGCCTCCGCGTGCACCTGCTCCCACTCCAGGCCGATCACGTCGACCAGCAGGCACTCGGCGAGCCGGTGCTTGCGCATCACGCGGGTGGCGAGCCGCCGGCCTTCCTCGGTCAGCTCCAGATGCCGGTCGCCCGCGACCTGGACCAAGCCGTCCCGCTCCATGCGCGCCACCGTCTGGCTGACCGTGGGGCCGCTCTGGTCGAGCCGCTCCGCGATCCGGGCACGCATGGGGACGACGCCTTCTTCTTCAAGCTCCAGGATCGTGCGGAGATACATCTCCGTGGTGTCGATCAGTCCGGACATCCGTGCCCCTCGTCAACTCGTGCGGTGGCCCTGGCCTCAATTCTGACGCATCCGCGGGCCGACCGTGTCCGCGCGGGGGGTCGCGCTCCGTCCGCCGTGGTGCGGCGGTGTTGACAGGGCAGTGGTCCAGACCTCACCGTGATCTTCCCGCCGAGACGGGCGGCACTCGAGGACGGAGCGGGCTGTGGGGACCGGCGAGGGTACGGCGGCCGCGGACTTCTTCGCGGCGGCGATCGGACTGCTGCGCGAGGTGGCGGAGACCGAGGCGGGGAACGTCGCGGCGGCGGGCGAACTGCTGGCGGACACCGTCGCGGAAGGCGGACGGCTCTTCGCCTTCGGCGCCGGCCACTCGTCGCTGGCCGCACAGGACGTGGTCTACCGGGCGGGCGGGCTCGCCGTCGTGAACCTGCTGGCCGTCCCCGGGGTCGTCGGCGTCGACGTGCACCCGGCGACACTCGGCAGCGCGTTGGAACGCGTGTCCGGGCTGGCCGGCACGGTCCTCGACGCCTCGCCGCTGCGCGAGGGGGACACGCTGATCGTGGTCTCCCTCAGCGGGCGCAACGCGCTGCCGGTGGAGATGGCGCGGGACGCGCGCTCCCGCGGCGTGCGGGTCGTCGGGGTGACCTCCGTGGAGTACGCGACGCGGACGACGTCGCGCCACGCGTCCGGCACCTTCCTCAAGGACCACTGCGACGTGATCGTCGACAGCCGGGTGCCGGTCGGCGATGCGACGCTCACCGCGCCGGGGGTGCCCGCGCCGTTCGCGCCCGCCTCGACGGTGGTGACCAGCGCGCTGATGCAGGCCGTCGTCGCCACGGCGGCACGGTCGCTGGCGGCGCGCGGCATCGAGCCGCCGCTCCTGCGGTCCGGCAACGTCGACGGCGGGCACGAGTGGAACGCCCGCGTGCTCGCCGAGTACGGCGACCGCATCTTCCACTCCTGAGGGCCATGCCGGAACGCCGTGCGCGTTGCGTACGCGTACGCAAGGCTGCACCTCGCCGCACCGCCGGCCGGTGCCGGGACCGGCCCGGACCCGGCAGGAGCCCCGCCGCGGTCAGCCGCGGGTGGTGCGGGCGAGGTCGACCGCGGAGGCGAGGCGGACGGCGATGTCCTCGGCGTAGGAGGCGTCCGCGCGGTCGAAGCCGCGGCGGCTGGAGCCGCGCAGGAAGGTGACGACGCCCAGGGTGCGGCCGCGGCTGCGGAGCACCGCGCAGAGACCGTGCACCGTGCCGTCGGGCCATTTGCGCCCCTGCGCCCAGCCGGGCACGGCCGCACCTCCGACGCTGGTGCGCACGGTCGTGCCCCGGTCGTACGCCTGGACCGCCGGGTGGGTGGGCCCGTAGCCGACGGGGATGCCGCTGGCCAGGCCCGCCTCCACGACGGGTCCGTGCCCGTGGGACGAGGCCGGGGTGGCCGCCCCCCGCACCAGCGGCACCGGCGCGCCGCCGTCACCCTCCGGGGACGCCGGGCCGCCCACCGGGAGCAGGTCCAGCAGCGCGTGGTCGGCGAAGCCCGCGAGGGAGAAGTCGAGGTGGACGGCGGCCGCCTCCATCGGGTTCTCGCACTCTGCGGCGGCCCGCGCCGCGCGGTGCAGCTGGTTGTCCCGGAAGCGGAGCCGGGAGACGTCCTGCGCCGCCCGCTTCTCGTCGGTCACGTCGCGGAACAGCCAGGCCACGCCGAGCGGGACGGGCTCCTCCGCGAGCGGGGAGGCGAGGCGGAGGAAGCCGCTGCGCCAGCAGCGACCCCGGCGCCCGTCGCCGGATGCTCCCGCAGCGGGTGCCTGGGCGCCGGTCTGGCCGTCCTCCTCGCCGCGCTCGGCCTCGCGCCGCAGCGACACCCAGATCTCGGCCGGGGCGGGCGGCGCACCCTGCGCGAGCACGTGCTGCAGGGCGCTCTCCAGTTCGTCCAGGCCGTGGTCGAGGAGTTCGCCGAGCGGCCGTCCGAGGACGGCGGTGCGGGAGGTCAGGCGCAGGGCCCGCGCGGCGTGCGTGTTGACGACGGCGGGCCGCAGGTCGGCGTCGACCAGGACGACGCCCCAGGCGGCGTCCTCGAAGAGCGCCTCGCTCAGCGCGATGGACCGCTCCAGGTCGATCTGGGCGTGCACCTCGCTGAAGGCGCAGTAGACGCCGGTCGGTCTGCCGTCGGCACCCGCGACGCCGGAGGACTGCGTGCGCACGAGCACGCGCCCGCCGTCCTTGGTGACGAGGGCGAACTCGTGGACCTGGCGTCCGGGGGTGTCCATGGCGCCCAGCAGCCGGGGCTCGACGTGGGCGGCGTCGGCGCTGCGGACGGCCCAGCCGGCCAGCCCGCGGCGGCCGACGGCCTCTTCGGCGGTCCAGCCGAGGATGCGTTCGGCCTCGCGGTTCCAGTGGGTGACGACGCCGTCCGCGTCGAAGGCACAGAGCGCGGCGTCCATGCCGTCGAGGAGCGCGGCGAGCAGCAGCTCGTCGTCCGGGGAGCCGGCGGTGCCGCCCCCGCCCGCGGCACCGCCGGGATCGGCGCCGACGTGCTCGGCGCGGCTCTTCCCCGCGGCGCCACTCCCTCCGCCACCTGCGGCGGAGTGGTCGGAGTGGGTCTCTGACTGAGCAGTCACCTGGCACCCCCAGCTGGACGCTGCCTGCGCTGCGCGACCTGCGGCACGCACCGATCATTCAACTCGAAACGTGACCGGGGGCACACCGCCTCCGCGCAAATCGTTGCCGCCCCGAAATTCGTCGCCGCCGGGAAAACGGCTTGCCCGTGCCGGGAACCGCCTCCTACCGTGTGGGGCACACGAGAAGGGAGGTGGTTCGGTAGTGAGTGAGATCCGGACGCGTGAGGTGGCTGCGGCCTAGGGGCCGTACGTCACAGCGTGACGCCGGCACCGCCGGCCAATCCCGAGCAGTCACCCGGCCCGCGGGCTCGTCGGACTCGTCCGACCGACGCCCTTCCGCCCTCGCGGCGGAGGGAGTCGCCCGCGGGCCGTTCCCTTGCCCGGAGACGCCCGGAGCCTCCCGGAGACGCCCGGACCCGGCCCGAGCGGACGGCCCCCCCCCTACGGGCAGAGGCGCTCCACATCCCAGCCCGCTGCGGTGCGCACGTACCGCAGCCGGTCGTGCAGCCGGTTCTCCCGGCCCTGCCAGAACTCCACGGTCTCCGCGGCGACCCGGTAGCCGCCCCAGTGCGGCGGCGCCGGCACGTCCTCGCCCTCCGGGTAGCGGGCGGCCAGCTCGGCGTACGTGCGGTCCAGTTCGGCCCGCGAGGCGACGCGCGCAGACTGCTCACTGGCCCAGGCCCCCAGCTGCGAGCCGTGGGGCCGGGTGCGGAAGTAGGCGGCCGTCTCGTCGCGGCCGATGCGCCGCGCCGTGCCGCCGACGATCACCTGGCGGGCGATCCCGTGCCACGGGAAGAGCAGCGACACGTGCGGGTTCTCCGCGATCTCCCGGCCCTTGCGGGACCCGTGGTGGGTGAAGAAGACGAAGCCGCGGGCGTCGTACCGCTTCAGCAGCACCGTGCGCGAGCTGGGGCGGCCGTCCGCGTCGGCGGTGGAGACGACCATCGCGTTCGGCTCGTGCAGCCCGCTCTCCGCCGCCTGCGCGAACCAGAGCGCGAACTGCTCGTACGGATCCGCCTCGAGATCGTCCTCGCCGAGTCCTTCCGCCCGGTACAGGGCGCGCATCGCGGCCGGGTCGAGCGTGGGGCGCCCGGCGTGGGCCCGGGCCTGGGCGGAAGCGTCGTCGGCGTGTGGCACGCCCCCATCTTGGCCCATCGCCTCCGCGGCCGGAACGGCCCGCCCGCCGGTCCGTACGCGGCGGAGATCCGGTTCCGGCAAGGCGGAGGTCCGGCCGGGACGGGCCGTCAGGGGCCGGGGCGGCGCGTGTTCCCTCGCGTTGCCGCGGATACACCTGTGATCGATGATCGAGCAGTGTGCCGCTTCTCACCCTTCCCTCACCGCTGTCGGGTCCCTCAAAATCGCTCCGCGGGACACTGTGGCCTTTCGACAGACGGGGCTATCGTGTGCCGTCCGGCAGAGCTGGGTGACCTCCAGCCGCACGGGGCACGACCGGGGAGCCTCCGGGACGTGGTCCGCCGGGAACCCGCAGCGGGCGGGCGACCGCCCGGCACCCGACCGGGCGAACGGCAGGGACCGCGGTCCGTACGGCGCGCACGAGGCACGCGGTCCGGCAGGGCTCGCGTACCGACGCGGTACATCCGGCACGCGCGGACTCCCGGTCCGCCGGCACCACCCGCCTGGTCACCAGTCGCCGTCGACCTGCCGGCCACACCCGCCGGCACGACCACGAGGAGCCGCCTGATGTCCGACTTCGTACCCGGACTCGAGGGAGTCGTCGCGTTCGAGACGGAGATCGCCGAACCCGACAAGGAAGGCGGAGCCCTCCGCTACCGAGGCGTGGACATCGAGGACCTGGTCGGCCACGTCTCCTTCGGCAACGTGTGGGGACTGCTCGTGGACGGGGACTTCAGCCCCGGCCTGCCGCCCGCCGAGCCGTTCCCCATCCCGGTGCACTCGGGGGACATCCGGGTCGACGTGCAGTCGGCGCTCGCCATGCTCGCCCCCGTGTGGGGCCTGAGGCCGCTGCTCGACATCGACGAACGGCAGGCCCGCGACGACCTGGCCCGCGCGGCCGTCATGGCCCTCTCCTACGTGGCCCAGTCCGCGCGCGGACAGGGCCTGCCGATGGTGCCGCAGAAGGAGATCGACAAGGCCGACACCGTCGTCGAGCGCTTCATGAAGCGCTGGCGCGGCGAGCCGGACCCGAAGCACGTGGCCGCGGTCGACGCGTACTGGACGTCGGCGGCGGAGCACGGCATGAACGCCTCCACCTTCACGGCGCGCGTCATCGCCTCCACCGGCGCGGACGTCGCGGCCTCGCTCTCGGGCGCCGTCGGCGCCATGTCCGGGCCGCTGCACGGCGGTGCGCCGTCCCGCGTGCTGGGCATGATCGAGGAGATCGAGCGCGAGGGCGACGCCACGGCGTACGTGAAGAGGCAGCTGGACCGCGGCGAGCGGCTGATGGGCTTCGGCCACCGCGTCTACCGCGCGGAGGACCCGCGGGCGCGGGTGCTGCGCCGCACCGCGAAGGAGCTGGCCGCGCCCCGCTTCGAGGTCGCGGAGGCGCTGGAGAAGGCCGCCCTCGCGGAGCTGCGCGCCCGGCGCCCGGACCGGGTGCTGGAGACCAACGTGGAGTTCTGGGCGGCGATCGTCCTGGACTTCGCGGAGGTGCCGGCGCACATGTTCACCTCCATGTTCACCTGCGCCCGGACGGCCGGCTGGTCGGCGCACGTCCTGGAGCAGAAGCGGACGGGCCGCCTGGTGCGGCCTTCGGCGCGGTACGTCGGGCCCGAGGCCCGCAGCCCGCACGACGTGCCGGGATACGGCGCCGCCGCACACTGACCGGCGCCCCGCACCGGACCCCGGCCCGCCCGTCCGTCCGTCCGGGCCGGGGTGGGCCGGGGTCCGGACGGACGGTCAGCTCACCGGGCGGGACAGCGCGGTGTCGAGCAGGGCGGCCCATTGGGCGACGACACGGGCGCGGCGGGCGCTGTCGTCGGTGAGCAGGTTCGCGAGACCCAGTCCGCGCGCCATGTCGAGCAGCCCCTGCACCGTCTCCCGTACGCCCGGCACGCTCTCGTCCGCGCCGAGCAGTTCCACCGCCATGCGGTGCGTCTCCCGCCCGATCCGCGTTTCCAGCGCGGTGACCCTGGGGCCGAGCTGCGGCTCGTTGGAGGCCGCGACCCACAGCTGCAGGGCCGCCCGGAACAGCGGCCCGGTGTAGAGGCCGACGACCGTCTCCACGGCCGCCCGCGTGGTGGCCGGGGACGGGAGGTCCCGCAGGAGCGCCGAGCGTTCCTCCGCGACGTACTCGACGGCGGCGGTGAACAGGTCCTCACGGGTGGGGAAATGGTGCTGGGCGGCGCCGCGCGAGACGCCGGCGTGCTCGGCGACGACCGTGACCGTGCTGCCCGACCAGCCGTGCTCGGCGAGGCAGGTCACGGCGGACTCCAGCAGCCGGCGGCGGGTGACGCGGCTGCGGTCCTGCTTGGGGCCGTCGGTCAGTGCACCCATCCCGGGTCCCGTCGTTCGAGGAAGGCCGTCATGCCCTCCCGCGCCTCGTCGGAGGCGAAGAGCCGCGCGGAGAGCTCTGCGAGGCTATCGGTGTCGCGGTCGAAGGCCCGCAGCACCTCGGCCGTGGCCAGCCGTTTCGACTCCGCGAGCCCTTGGGGGGAGCCGCGGCGCAACCCGTCCAGTACGGGTTCCAGCGCCTCGTCCACGTCCTGCGCGGCGACCGTCACCAGCCCGATGCGTGCGGCTTCGGCCGCGTCGAAGCGTTCGCCGGTGAGGAAGTAGCGCCCCACGGCGCGTGGGTCGACGCGCGGCAGCAGGGGCAGGGAGATGACGGCCGGGGCCAGGCCGAGCCGCGCCTCGGTGAAGGCGAAGCTCGCGCCCGGCCCCGCCACGGCGATGTCGCAGGCGGCGACCAGGCCGGTGCCGCCGGCGCGGACGTGGCCGACGACCCGGGCGACGACCGGCTTGGGGAAGGCGACGAGGGTCCGCAGCAGCCGGGCCAGGCTCAGCGGGGCGTCCGTCGGCCCCTCCGCACGGCCCGCCTCGGCGAGGTCGGCGCCCGCGCAGAACGTACCGCCGGTGTGCGTGAGGACGACGGCGCGGACCGCGTCGTCCTTCTCCGCGGCGGCCAGCGTCTCGTACAGCTCGGCGACCAGGCGCCGGGACAGCGCGTTGCGGTTGTGCGGCGAGTCGAGGGTGAGGGTGGCGATGCCGTCGGTGCGCGTGGTGCGGACGAGGGGTTCGTCCGGGTTCGGGGTGGCGTTCACGATGTCCTCTCCGGGGGACGCGGCGGACGGGATCAGGGGGCCGGCGCGGCGGACGGGCTCAGTAGGACTTGGGCAGGCCGAGGCTCTGGTGCGACACGTAGTTGAGGATCATCTCCCGGCTCACCGGGGCGATCCGGGCCACCCGGGCGGCCGTGACCAGGGAGGCGAGGCCGTACTCGCGGGTGAGGCCGTTGCCGCCGAGGGTGTGCACGGCCTGGTCGACGGCCTTCACGCAGGCCTCGGCCGCCGCGTACTTCGCCATGTTGGCCGCCTCGCCCGCGCCCGTGTCGTCCCCGGCGTCGTAGAGGACGGCAGCCTTCCGCATCATCAGGCGGGCCAGCTCGATCTCGATGTGCGCCTGCGCGAGCGGGTGGGCGATGGCCTGGTGGGCGCCGATCGGTTCCTTCCACACCTGGCGGGTGCGCGCGTAGTCCAGCGCCCGGTCGAGCGCGAAGCGAGCCATGCCGAGTGCGAACGCGGCCGTCATGATGCGCTCCGGGTTGAGCCCGGCGAAGAGCTGGAGGAGCCCCGCGTCCTCGTCGCCGACCAGCGCGTCGGCGGGCAGCCGCACGTCGTCCAGCACCAGCTCGAACTGCTTCTCCGGCGCCGCGAGTTCCATGTCGATGAGGTGGCGGGAGAAGCCGGGGGTGTCGCGGGGCACGACGAACAGGCAGGGCTTGAGCCTGCCGGTGCGTGCGTCCTCGGTGCGGCTGACGATGAGCGTGGCGTCACTGATGTCGACTCCGGAGACGAACACCTTGCGGCCGTTGAGCACCCAGTCCGTCCCGTCCCGGCGGGCGGTGGTGGTGATGCGGTGCGCGTTGGAGCCGGCGTCCGGCTCGGTGATGCCGAACGCCATCTTCCGCGTGCCGTCGCCGAGACCGGGCAGCCAGGCGCGCTTCTGCGCGTCCGTGCCGAAGCGGGCTATCACCGTGCCGGTGATGGCCGGGGTGACGATCAGCATCAGCAGCGGCGAGCCCGCCGCGCCCAGTTCCTCCAGGACGACGGACAGCTCCGTGATGCCCTGGCCCCCGCCGCCGTACGCCTCGGGAAGGCTGACGGAGAGGTAGCCGAGCTTGCCGGCCTCCTGCCACAGCTCGTGGGTGTGCCGGCCGGCGCGGAGCGCCTCCTCGAAGTACGGGCGCCCGTACCGCCTGCCCAGCGCGGCGACGGCGTCGCGCAGGGCGCGCTGCTCCTCGGTCTCCAGCAGGCCGCCTGCGACGGCGTGTTGCGTGGTCATGAGCGGGTCCTCTCCTCGGAGTGGCTCACTGCGCGGCTTCCGGTGGGGTGACGACGGCGAGCGTGGTGCCCGGCTGGACCTGGTCGCCGGGGGCGACGGGGAGGGAGCGGAGGATGCCGGTGACGGGAGCGGCGACGCGGTGCTCCATCTTCATCGCCTCCAGCCACAACAGCGCCTGCCCGGCGGCCACTTCGGCGCCCACCTCGATCCCCTCGGCCAGCCGCACCACCGTGCCCGGGGTCTCGGCGAGGAGCGAGCCCGGCTCCGTACGGTCCTCGAGGTCGGGGAACGCCGGCCGGGCGGTGAACGTCCAGGCGCCCGGGGACGCGTCGACGCAGACCCGGCCGTCGTCGTACCGCGCGACGTCGAACGCCCGCTCCACACCGTCGGCTTCGAGTACGACGCGGCCCGGGGCGGGCGGCCGGGTCACCCTTACGCCGGGGAAGTCCTCGGCCGGCGGGGTCGGCCGGCCGTCCGACCAGTGGTAGCGGATCTCCAGGTCGCCGCCGTCCGGATCGCCGCCGTCACCGTCGCCGCCGTCACCGCCTCCCGGCGCGGGAACGGCGCGGTACGCCTTCCGGTGCGGCCTGGAGGGCACGTTGCGCCAGCCGCCCATCCGCGCCGCCGTTCCGGCGCCGGGCGCGGCGGTCCGCGCGGCCGCGTCGGCCAGGGCGGCGGCCAGTGCGGCGAGCCGTGCCGCGCGCGGGTCCTCCCCGGCGGCGACCAGGTCCGGGAGGTGCCGGTCGTAGAAGCCGGTGTCGACGCGGCCGGCGGCGAAGTCCGGGTGCCGCAGCGAGCGGACGAGCAGGTCGCGGTTGGTCACCGGCCCGTGCACGCGCGCCCGTTCCAGCGCGCCCGCCAGACGCCGTACGGCCTCCCGCCGCGTCGGCGCCCAGGCGATGGCCTTCGCGAGCATCGGGTCGTAGTGGACGGTGACCAGGTCGCCGTCGGCGAAGCCCGCGTCCAGCCGCAGCCCGGTGCCGGTGCCGGTGCCGGTGGAGGTGGAGGGTCCGCCCGCGCCCGCGCCGTCGCGCCCGTCGCCGTTCCGGCCCCGGCCGCCGAACGGCAGCGCGCCCGGCAGGCGCAGGCGGTGCAGCCGCCCGGTCTGCGGCTGCCAGCCGCGCGCCGGGTCCTCCGCGTACAGGCGGACCTCGACGGCGTGTCCGCGCGGCGTCGGCGGACCCTCCTGCGGCAGCGGGGCTCCCTCCGCGACGTGGAGTTGCAGCGCCACCAGGTCCAGCCCGTACACGCACTCGGTGACGGGGTGCTCGACCTGGAGGCGGGTGTTCATCTCCAGGAAGTACGCCCGCCCGTCGTCCGCGACGAGGAACTCCACGGTCCCCGCGCCCTCGTAGGCCACCGCGCGCGCCGCGGCCTCGGCGGCGCGGTGCAGCGCGTCCCGGGTCTCCTCGCTCAGCCCGGGCGCCGGCGCCTCCTCGATCACCTTCTGGTGCCGGCGCTGGAGCGAGCAGTCCCGCGTGCCGAGCACCCACACGCCGCCGTGCGCGTCGGCGAGCACCTGCACCTCGACGTGCCGGCCGCGCTCGACGTACGGCTCGACGAACACCTCGCCGTCGCCGAAGGCCGACGCCGCCTCCGCCGAGGCGGCACGGATCTCGCCGTCCAGGGCGCCGAGTTCGCGCACCACCCGCATCCCGCGCCCGCCGCCGCCCGCCGCGGCCTTGACCAGCAGCGGAAGGTCGTCCGGCGTCGCGTCCTCCGCGTGCAGCGCGGCCAGCAGCGGCACCCCGGCCTCCGCCATGACCCGCTTGGCCCGCGTCTTGGAGGCCATCGCCTCGATCGCCTCCGGGGGCGGCCCGATCCACACCAGCCCGGCGTCCCGCACGGCCCGCGCGAAGCCGGCGTTCTCGGAGAGGAACCCGTACCCCGGGTGGACGGCGTCCGCGCCCGCGGCCAGCGCCGCCTTCACCAGCAGGTCGCCGCGAAGGTAGGTGTCGGCGGGGGCGTCGCCCGGCAGCCGTACGGCGGCGTCGGCCTCCCGTACGTGGGGCGCGTCGGCGTCCGGGTCCGCGTACACGGCGACGGTGGCCAGGCCCCGTTCGCGGCAGGTGCAAAAGACCCGCCGGGCGATCTCACCCCGGTTGGCGACCAGCACACTGGTGATCTCTGCAGTCATCCCGCCTCACATCCGGAAGACGCCGAAGCCGCCGCGCGCGCCCGCCACCGGGGCGTTGTGCACGGCCGACAGGCACAGGCCGAGGACCGTCCGCGTGTCGCGGGGGTCGATGACGCCGTCGTCGTAGAGCCGCCCGGAGAGGAACATCGGCAGCGACTCGGACTCGATCTGCTCCTCCACCATGGCGCGCAGCGCCGCGTCGTTCTCCTCGTCGTACGGCTTGCCCTTCGCCGCCGCGGACTCGCGCATCACGATGGACAGCACCCCGGCGAGCTGCTGCGGCCCCATCACCGCGGACTTGGCGCTGGGCCAGGCGAAGAGGAAACGCGGCTCGTAGGCCCGGCCGCACATGCCGTAGTGGCCGGCGCCGTAGCTGGCGCCCATCAGCACCGACAGGTGCGGCACCTTCGAGTTGGAGACCGCGTTGATCATCATCGCGCCGTGCTTGATGATGCCGCCCTGCTCGTACTCCCGGCCCACCATGTAGCCGGTGGTGTTGTGGAGGAAGACCAGCGGCACGTCCCGCTGGTTGGCGAGCTGGATGAACTGGGTGGCCTTCTGCGACTCCTCGCTGAAGAGCACGCCGCGCGCGTTCGCGAGGATGCCGACCGGGTAGCCGTGCAGCCGGGCCCAGCCGGTCGTCAGGCTCGTCCCGTACAGCGGTTTGAACGCGTCGAAGTCCGAGTCGTCGACGAGGCGGGCGATCACCTCCCGCGGGTCGAACGGCACTTTCAGGTCGCCGGGCACCACGCCGAGCAGTTCGTCCGCGTCGTACCGCGGCGGACGTACGGCGTCCGGCGGCGGGTCGGGCTGCGCCTTGCGGTGGTGGAGGCGGGCGACGACGCGGCGCGCCTGCCGCAGCGCGTCCGGCTCGTCGACGGCGAAGTGGTCGGCGAGTCCGGAGACGCGGGCGTGCATGTCGGCGCCGCCCAGCTCCTCGTCGCCGGACTCCTCCCCGGTGGCCATCTTCACCAGCGGCGGACCGCCGAGGAAGACCTTCGCCCGCTCCTTGACCATGATCACGTGGTCCGACATGCCCGGCACGTACGCGCCGCCGGCGGTGGAGTTGCCGAACACCACGGCCACGGTGGGGATACCGGCCTCGCTCAGCCGGGTCAGATCGCGGAACAGCGCGCCGCCGGGGATGAAGATCTCCTTCTGGCTGGGCAGGTCCGCGCCGCCGCTCTCCACGAGGCTGATCACCGGCAGCCGGTTGACGCGCGCGATCTCGTGCGCCCGCAGCGCCTTCCGCAGCGTCCACGGATTGCTGGCCCCGCCGCGCACCGTGGGGTCGTTGGCGCTGATCAGGCACTCGACGCCCTCGACCACGCCGACGCCCGTCACCAGCGAGGCGCCCACGGTGTAGTCGCTGCCCCAGCCGGCCAGCGGCGACAGCTCCAGGAACGGGGTGTCCGGGTCGAGCAGCAGCTCGATGCGCTCCCGGGCGAGCAGCTTGCCGCGCTCCCGGTGCCGTGCGACGTACTTCTCGCCCCCGCCTGCGACCGCGCCCGCGTGCTCGGTCTCCAGCGCGGCCAGCTTCTCCAGCATGGCCTCCCGGTTCGCGGCGTAGTCCGCCCCGGTGACGTCCAGCGTGGAACGCAGCGCGGTCACAGCAACTCCTCCGGTACCTCGACGTGCCGGGCGCGCAGCCACTCCCCCAGCGCCTTGCCCTGCGGGTCGAAGCGGGCCTGTGCGGCGACGCCCTCGCCGAGGACGCCGTCGAGGCGGAAGTTCAGCGCCCGCAGGTTCGGCAGCACGTACCGCGTCACCGGCAGGTCGGCGACCTCGGGGAGCAGGGCACGCAGCCGGTCGGCGGTCAGCTCGTGCACCAGCAGGCGCCACACCTCCTCCGCCCGTGCGCCGTCCGGGACCCACACCCCGACGTTCGCGCTGCCGCCCTTGTCGCCGCTGCGCGCTCCGACCAGTGCGCCGAGCGGCGCCCTCCGGGTCCGCCCGCGGGGCACGTACGGCTCCGGCAGCGGCGGCTCCGGCAGCTCGGCCGGCTCCCCGGTCCGCCGCGGGGGCGGGACCTCCTCTCGGCGGCCGTCCGGCAGCACCGCGGTGTGCGGCACGTCGCCCGCCGGCACGTACGCGGCCTCGAACACGCCGTACGGCGCGCCCTTCCCGGGTGGTGCGGTGACGTGGAAGCCGGGGTAGCTCGCCAGCGCCAGCTCGACGGCGGCGCCGCTCACCGCACGTCCGACCCGCGCCTCGTCGGGGTCGCGGACGACGAGCCGCAGCAGCGCGCTCGCCTCCTCCTGCACGTCGGCGTCCACCCGGTCCGTGCGGGCGAGCGTCCACCGCACCTCGCGCGGGCGGCCCTCGGGTACGGCGGCGAAGTGCGCCTCCATCTGCTCCCGCACCAGCGCCGCCTTCGCCTCCACGTCGAGGCCGGTGAGGACGAACACCACCTCGTTGCGGTGTCCGCCCAGCCGGGTCAGCCCGACCTTCAGCGTGGGCGGCGGCGCCTCGCCCCGCACCCCCTCGATCCGCACCCGGTCCGGCCCGTCGGGCGCCAGCCGTACGCGGTCCAGCCGCGCGGTGACGTCCGGCCCGGCGTAGCGGGGGCGGTCGGTCTCGTAGAGGAGCTGCGCGGTGACCGTGCCGACGGTGACGGCGCCGCCCGTGCCGGGGTGCTTGGTGACGACGGACGACCCGTCGCGCCGTATCTCCGCCAGCGGGAAGCCCGGCCGACGCACGTCGACGCCCTCGCGGGCGAACAGCGCGTAGTTGCCGCCGGTGGCCTGCGCCCCGCACTCCAGCACGTGCCCGGCGACGACCGCCCCGGCGAGGGCGTCCAGGTCGTCCTCCGCCCAGCCGAAGTGGGCGGCGGCCGCGCCGCCGACCAGCGCCGCGTCCGTGACCCGGCCCGTCACCACGACGTCCGCGCCCGCGCGCAGGCAGGCGGCGATGCCGCCGCCGCCCAGGTAGGCGTTGGCGGTGAGCACCCCCTCGCCCCAGCCTCCCCGCGCCCGCAGGTCGTCGCCCTCCACGTGCGCCACCCGCGCCGGCACCCCGACGCGCTCGGCCAACTCCCGTACGGCGTCCGCCAGTCCGGCGGGATTGAGGCCGCCCGCGTTCGCGACCAGGGCGACACCCCGCTCACGGGCCAGCCCGAGCCCTTCCTCCAACTGCCGCAGAAAGGTGCGGGCGTAGCCCCGCGAGGGGTCCTTCATCCGGTCGCGCCCGAGGATGAGCATGGTCAGCTCGGCCAGGTAGTCGCCGGTCAGTACGTCCAGCGGGCCGCCGGTGAGCATCTCGCGCAGCGCGTCGAACCGGTCCCCGTAGAAGCCGGAGGCGTTGCCGACACGCAGCACCTCCGGATCGCGTGCGTGGGGATCGCGTGGGCGGGGATCACGTGTGTGGGGATCACGTGCGTTCACCGGGCACCTCCGGTCGTCGGCCTGCGTCCTGCTCCGGGCGGCCCGGCGAACGCCTGGGCGATGTCAAGCCAGCGCTCCGCGTCCGCGCCTTCGGCGCGAAGGGCGGTGTCGCCACGGTGGACGCGTTGGGTGACGAGCAGGCAGAAGTCCGGCGCCGGACCGGTCACTCGCTGCGCCGCGTCCTCCGGGCCGTACGCCCAGGCCGCCTCGTCCCCGCCGGGCCCGGGGAAGCTCAGCTCGACGCGGAACGACTCCCCCGGCGGCTCCAGCCCGCGCACCGCGTACGCGAAGTCGCGGGTGCGCACGCCCAGCCAGGCGACGTGCCGCAGCCGCACGGTCGGCTCCCGGCGCACCCCGAGGGCGGCGGCCACGTCCTCGCCGTGCGCCCAGGTCTCCATCAGCCGCGCGGTGGCCATGCCGGCGGCGCCCATCGGCGGGCCGTACCACGGGATGCGGTGCGACCCGGGCAGCTCGGCCAGTGCGCGAGCCAGCTCCAGACGCCCCACGCGCCAGCGCGCCAGCAGGGCGTGCGGCGCATCGGCGGCGCCCTGCGCGGCGCCCTCGTCGACGAAGTCGGTCAGCGAGCCGCCGTCCGCCAGCGCGGCGAGCGCATCCTCCACCTCCCGCCGGAACGCGGCCTCGTCCCGCACGGCGAGCAGCGCGCGCCGGTCCGTCCAGGCCAGGTGGGCGATCTGGTGGGCGACCGTCCAGCCGGACGCGGGCGTCGGGGCGGACCACTGTGCGGCGGAGGCGTCCGCGACCAGGGCGTCCAGCTCCTCGCCCTCGGCCCGCAGGTCCGCAAGCACCTGATCGGCTGCTCCTGCCACCACACACCTCTCCGGGAAGGGGTCGGAGCTTCAGCGTGGCAGGCAACCCGGAAAGAATCAAGCATGCTTGCATGTTTTTTCACGGGCTTCGCTGAGTGGTGGTGTGAGTGTCGTGCCGGATGGCACTGAGAACCACCAACCGCCCCCGACCACGCACCGGTTCACGGGCCCGGACGCGCGCCCACACCCGCGCCCGCACCCGCGCCGCCGCAGGCGCGCACCCGCGCCCACGCACCCACACGAACCCCCAGGCCCTACCCCGGGCACCGCTCTACCCCTTCTCCCCCAGGGCCTCGGCCAGGACTTCCGCCAGGTGGCGGCTGGGGCGGCCGTCGTCGAGCTGTTCCAGCTGGGTGCGGCAGGAGTAGCCGTCCGCCAGGACCTCCGTCGCCGGGTCGGCGGCCACGGCCGCCCGTACGGAGGGCAGCAGCTGGTCCTCCGCGCAGGCTGCGGACACCTCGTAGTGCCCCTCCTCGAAGCCGAAGTTGCCGGCCAGGCCGCAGCAGCCGCCGCTCAACTCGCCGACCAGTCCGGCCCGTTCACGCAGCCGCCGCTCTGCGGCGTCGCCCAGCACGGCGTGCTGGTGGCAGTGGGTCTGTCCGGCGACCGGCCGGTCCACGCGCGGCGGGTCCCAGTCCGGGGCGTACTCCTCCAGGGTCTCGGCGAAGGTGCGCACCGCCGACGCCAGCCGCTTCGCGCGCGGGTCGTCGCCCAGCAGCTCGGGCAGGTCGGTCTTCAGCGCCGCCGCGCAGGGCGGCTCCAGCACGGCGACCGGCAGGCCGGCGTCCAGGGCGGGTTCGATCCGGTCCAGGGTCCGCCGCATCACCTTCCGGGCCTGGTCGAGCTGGCCCGTGGACACGTACGTCAGCCCGCAGCACACCTGCTGCGGGGGGACGGCCAGCCGCAGCCCGGCGTCCTGAAGGACCCGCACGGCCGCCGAACCGGCCTCCGGGGAGAGGTAGTTGGTGAAGGTGTCAGGCCACAGCACCACCCGCTGCCCCGCGCCGCCGCCCTGTTCCGCCATGCCGCGCCGGCTCTGCCTGCGCCACCAGCGGGTGAACGACCCGTGCGGAAGCCGCGGGATGTCCCGCTCCGGGGCGATCCCGCCCAGCCGCTTGCCGACCGCGGCCAGCGGTCCGACGGCCGCGCCGACGTTGAGCAGCGGCGCGCTGCGCGTGGCGTCGACGAGGCGCAGCCACTGCGGCAGCCGGCCCATCGAGTAGTGCGCCATGGGCCGGCGCCGCCCCTCGTAGTGGTGGTGCAGGAACTCCGCCTTGTACGTGGCCATGTCGACGCCGACCGGGCAGTCGCTGCGGCAGCCCTTGCACGACAGGCACAGGTCGAGCGCGTCGTGCACCTCCTGCGAGCGCCAGCCGTCCGTCACGACCTCCCCGGCCAGCATCTCGTGCAGCAGCCGCGCCCGGCCGCGTGTCGAGTGCTGCTCCTCGCCGGTGGCACGGAACGACGGGCACATCACGTTCGCCCCTGCCGTGGTGTTGCGGCACTTGGCGACGCCGACGCAGCGGCGCACGGCGGCGGAGAAGTCGCCGTCGTCGTGCGGGTAGCCGAACTCCACATCCACGGGCCGGCGCGGCAGCGACGCGAAGCGCAGGTTGTCGTCGATGCGGTCGGGGCGGGCGAGGATGCCGGGGTTGAGGCCGTTCACGGGGTCCCAGAGGTCCTTGAAGCGGTGGAACAGCTCCACCATCTCCGGGCCGTACATCCGCGGGAGCAGTTCGGCCCGCGCCTGCCCGTCGCCGTGCTCGCCGGACAGCGATCCGCCGTGCGCGACGACGAGGCCGGCCAGGTCGTGGGAGAAGGCGCGGAAGTGCCGGATGCCCTCCGGGCGGATCAGGTCGAAGTCGATGCGGACGTGGATGCAGCCGTCCCCGAAGTGCCCGTACGGCAGGCCGCGCAGGTCGTACTCGCGCAGCAGCTTGCGGAAGTCGCGCAGGTACGCGCCCAGGCGCTCCGGCGGCACCGCGCAGTCCTCCCAGCCCGGCCACGCCTCGCCGCCGCCCGGTACGCGGGTGGCGGTGCCCGACGCGTCCTCGCGCACCCGCCACAGCGCGCGCTGCCCGGCCGGGTCGGCGACCACGCTGTGGTCGGTGGTGCCCTCGGCCGCGGCCCGGCACAGCTGCTCGGCGCGGGCCCGCGCCTCGGCGCCGTCCGCGCCGCCGGTCTCGACGAAGAGCCAGGCCCCGCCGCGCGGCAGGGAGGCCCGTGCGGCGTCGGAGACCAGGTCGTTGGCCATGCCCTCCACGGTCAGCGGGCCGTGCGGCAGCAGGGCGGCGGCGGCCTCCGCGGCGGCCGACTCGTCGGCGTAGGCGAGGACGGCGAGCGCGCGGGCGGCGGGCGCGGGCACGAGGCGTACGGTCGCCTCGGTGAGCACCCCGAGGGTGCCCTCGCTGCCGGTGAAGGCGCGCGCCCAGTCCTCGTCCTTCTCGGGCAGCAACTCGTCCAGGGCGTATCCGGAGATGCGGCGCGGCAGTTCGGGGAAGCCGGTGCGCAGCCGGGAGAGGTCGCCGTTCACCAGGGCGCGCACCGGGTTCCGCAGGTTCGCCGGCACGCCGCCCCCGCCGGGGCCGAGCACGGCGCGTTCGCCCGCGTAGGTCAGGACGTCGAGTTCGTGCACGTTGTCGGCGGTGGTGCCCCAGGCGACGGAGTGGGAGCCGCACGAGTTGTTGCCGATCATGCCGCCGAGCGTGCAGCGGCTGTGGGTGGAGGGGTCCGGGCCGAAGGTGAGTCCGTACTGCGCGACGGCGTTCCGCAGGTCGTCGAGGATCACGCCGGGCTGCACCAGGGCGGTGCGCGAGCCGGGGTCGACCGCGCGGATGGCGTTCATGTGCCGGGTGAAGTCCAGGACGACGCCGAGGCCGGTCGCCTGCCCCGCGATGGACGTGCCGCCGCCGCGCGCGACCACCGGCACGCCGCGCTCGCGGCACACGGCGAGGGTCGCCGCGACGTCGTCGGCGTCGCGCGGGGCGACGATGCCGAGCGGCACGCGGCGGTAGTTCGAGGCGTCCATGGTGAAGAGCGCGCGGTCGGCGGCGCCGAACTCCACCTCGCCGCGCACCGCCCCGCGGAGCGCCGCCTCGGTGTCCCGCGCCCCTGCCCCGGCCGCCGGCCCGGCCCCTGCTGCGTCCTTAGCTGCTGCCATGCCCCCAGCGTGCAGCCTCGCCCCCCGTTTCGGGGAGGGGCACACCCGGGCCGCCCCGGGGTTTTCCCACTCCCGCCCCGGGGGCCGTGCCGCCGGTATTGCACGTGAACCCTGGCGCGGAGGCGCATACGCTGCGGGGGTGATCGACCAAGGACACGTGGAGGAGGCCGGGCGGCGCATCACGCTGCGGGACGTCGAGGAGGAGAACTGGCGCGCCGTCGCGGACGTCGCGCCGTTCGACGAGCAGCGCGGCTTCGTCGCGGCGCTCGCCGCGCGCTACCTGCTGCTGTCGCTGTACGAGGGCCCGTGGCGTTCGCTGGGCGTGTACGCCGACGAGACGGTCGTCGGCCACGTGATGTGGGGCCGGGACGACGACGGCTCGCACTGGATCGGCGGCCTGCTCGTGGACCGCGCCGAGCAGGGCCGGGGCATCGGCCGCGCGCTGCTGCGCACCCTGCTCGGGTGGCTCGCCGCGCGGCCGGACTGCTGGGTGATCCGCATGACGTACCAGCGGTCCAACGTCGCGGCGCGCGGCCTGTACGAGTCGCTGGGCTTCGTGCCGGCCGGTTCGGTCGCGGCTGAGGGCGACGACGAGGAGGAGATCCTCGTCGAGATCAGCCCGGCGGCGGCCCGGCGCGCGGCCGCCGAGGGAGCCGCGGGCACTGCGGGCATGCCGGAGGCGCCGCCGGCCGGCTGACCGAGCGTGGCGCCCCTCACGGGCGCGCCGTGCGTCGCCGCGTCGCCGCGGGGACCCCGCAGGGGCACGGCGGGGGCAGGGGCGCGGCAGCGGAAGGCCCGTGCGGTGGCGCCACCCTCGAAGCGTGCACCACCTCCGCCGCTCCGGTTCCGGCCCGCTCGGCGACGACGTCGATGCTCGGGCGGAGTGTCGGGCGCGGGTAGTGCCGGGCCCCGGCGCGACGGCGGCACCCGCCTCGACGGACCGCGGGTCCTCCCGGTGCTCCCCGGGCACGCGCCAGGGGGTGCCGTACCCGCCTCTCACTGCTCGGGCGGCGGCTCCGCCAGCTCGCGGGCGTAACGGCCGACGGAGCGGGTGTAGGACGGGAGGTGGGGGGCGAGGGCGCCGAGCGCGACGCCGACGGCCTCGCGGGCGCGGCCCGCGTCGGCGAGGGCCAGGGCGAGGAAGGCGGCGACCGCGTCGTCCAGCGCGTCGGAGGCGGCGTCCCGTTCCGCGGTGAGGAGGGTGACGCTCTCGGCGGCGCGGCCGAGGTTCCGCAGCGTGCTGGCGTACTGGATGACCGCCTGCCGACGGCGGGGGCCGGCCAGGCCGCCGGCGAGGGCGTCCCGGTAGAGGCCGGCGGCCTCCGCCTCGTGGCCGAGGGCGTCGTGGACGGAGGCCCGTTCGTACTCCGCGACGGGGTGCCCGGCGGGCAGCTCCCGCACCAGCGCCGTCATGCGGGCGGAGAAGTCGCCGGGGGTGTGGGCGTCGAACGCGTCCCACAGCGCGGCGACGCGCCGTTCCCAGTCCGGGTCGGTGTCGTTCATGGCGGCAGCATGGCAGGGGCGGCCAGAGCCCGCCCCGCCGACCGGCGGAAAAGGCGTTGCCGCCGCCTGCGGGCCGCCCCCAGACTGTCCCGGTGCTGATCAGACGGGAGACGCCGGCCGACGTGCCGGCGGTGCGGGACGTGACCACGGCGGCGTTCGACCGCACGGACACGCCGGTGCCGGTCGAGGTGCCGCTGCTGGACGCGCTGCGCGGCTGCGAGGGCTGGCTGCCCGCGCTGTCCCTGGTGGCGACCGACCCGCAGGGCGCCGTGTCGGGGCACGTGGTGTGCACGCGCGGGCGGCTGGCGGAGGTGCCGGTGCTGGGGCTCGGCCCGCTGAGCGTGCATCCGAAGCACCAGCGGACGGGGGTCGGCTCCGCCCTGGTGCACGCCGTGCTGGGAGCGGCCGACGCGCTCGGCGAACCGCTGGTGGCGCTGTTGGGCGACCCGGCCTACTACGGCCGTTTCGGCTTCCGTCCCGCCACCGAGTACGGCATCGCCCCGCCCGATCCGGCCTGGACCACGGCCTTCCAGGTGAGGACGCTCAGCGCGTACGACCCGGCGATGCGCGGCACGTTCGCGTACGCGGAGCCCTTCTCGCAGGTGTGAACGCGCACCGGCCGCCGTCGCCGCGCCCGTCTCGCGGTGCGGACGAATCGGCCGGTGACCGGTGCGGAAGCACTACGCTCGCCACCGTGGCCGACATTCAGATTCCCGCTGACATCAAGCCCGCCGACGGTCGCTTCGGATCGGGTCCCTCCAAGGTGCGGACCGAGGCGCTGAGCGCGCTGGCCGACACCGGCACGTCCCTGCTCGGCACGTCCCACCGCAAGCCCCCGGTGAAGAACCTCGTGGGGCGCGTGCGCGAGGGCGTGCAGAGCCTGTTCCAGCTGCCCGAGGGCTACGAGGTCGTCCTCGGCAACGGCGGCTCCACCGCTTTCTGGGACATCGCCACCCACGGCCTGATCGAGCGCCGCTCGCAGCACCTGACCTTCGGCGAGTTCTCCTCGAAGTTCGCGAAGGCCGCCACGCTGGCGCCGTGGCTGGAGGAGCCCTCCGTGGTGTCCTCCGACCCGGGCACGCACCCGACGGCGCGCGCCGAGGCGGGCGTCGACGCGTACGCCCTCACGCACAACGAGACGTCGACCGGCGTGGCGATGCCGATCGAGCGGGTCGCGGGCGCCGACGAGGGCGCGCTGGTGCTGGTGGACGCCACCTCGGGTGCGGGCGGCCTGCCCGTGGACGTCGCCGAGACGGACGTCTACTACTTCGCGCCGCAGAAGTCGTTCGCCGCCGACGGCGGTCTGTGGATCGGCGTGTTCTCCCCCGCGGCGATCGAGCGGGCGGAGCGGATCGCCGCGTCCGACCGGCACGTCCCGGAGTTCTTCAACCTCGCGACGGCGATCGACAACAGCCGCAAGAACCAGACGTACAACACCCCGGCCGTCGCCACGCTGTTCCTGCTCGCCGACCAGCTGGAGTGGCTCAACGGGCACGGCGGCCTGGACTGGGCGGTGCGCCGCACCGCCGACTCGGCCCGCCGGCTGTACGGCTGGGCGGAGGAGCACAAGCACGCGTCGCCGTTCGTCGCCGACCCGGCGCAGCGCTCCGCCGTCGTCGGCACGATCGACTTCGACGAGGCCACGGACGCCGCCGCGGTCGCGAAGGTGCTGCGCGCCAACGGCGTCGTGGACACCGAGCCGTACCGGAAGCTGGGCCGGAACCAGCTGCGGGTGGCGATGTTCCCGGCGATCGAGCCAGCCGACGTGGAGGCGCTGACGGCCTGCGTGGACTACGTGATCGAGCGCCTCTGAGCGCGGATGCGGGACACGACCGGAGGGGCCCGGACGGCGCGCAGCCGTCCGGGCCCCTCCGTCTGCCGGCCCGCAGGGGACCGCGCCCGGCTCAGCGGCCGAGGCTCTGGTACTTGCGCACCGCGAGCGGCAGGAAGACGGCGGTGATGACGAGCGGCCACACGACGGCCATCAGCAGTGAGTGCTGCTCGATCCAGCTGTCGCCGAGCGGCATCGGGTTGCCGAACAGGTCGCGCACGGCGTTGGCCGTGGCGGAGACCGGGTTCCACATCGCGATCGCGCCGAGCCAGTCGGGCATGGCGGAGGGCGGGGTGAAGACGCTGGAGATCATTCCGAACGGGAAGGCCACGGCGAAGAGGTTGCCGGCCGCTTCCTGGTTGGGCGTGATCAGGCCGAGGTAGACGCCGATCCAGATGAGCGAGAAGCGCAGCAGCAACAGCAGCGCGAAGGCGGTCAGCGTGGCCGGCAGGCCGCCGTCCGAACGCCAGCCGACGACCAGTGCGATCACCGCGAGGACGAGCAGGTCGAGTCCGGCGTGCAGCACGTCGGAGACCCCGCGTCCGGTGACGACGGCGGACGGCGACATGGGCATCGACCGGAAGCGGTCGGTGACGCCGCGCTCCTTGTCGACGACGACGGCCATGGCGGTGTTCATGAAGCCGAACGCCATGGTCATCGCGAACATGCCGGGCATGGCGTACGTCGTGTACTCCACGCCCTCCCCGACGTCCATCGCGCTGCCGAAGACGTACACGAAGAGCAGCACGGACACGAGGGGGAAGCCGAGCTGCCAGGCGATCAGGGACGGTTGCTTGACCAGGTGGGTGAGGTCGCGGCGGACGATGGTCCAGCAGTCCGCGAACGCCCAGAAGAGGCGGCGTTCCGGGCCGTCCGGAGCGGAGGGGACGGGTGCGGCGGGTGCCGTGCCGGGTGTGGTCGTGGTGCCGCTCACGCCGCCACCGCCTTCGGGTCGGTCGGGCCGTTCGGGTCGGCGGTTTCGCCTGGGCCGGCGGGGTCGTCGGCCGGGCGGCCGGTGAGGGTGAGGAACACCTCGTCGAGCGTGGGTCGGCGCAGCCCGATGTCCTCGACGGCGATCCCGGCGTCCTGGAGGGCGCGGGCCACGTCGGTGAGTGCGGCGACCCGCTCCCGTACCGGTGCGTGGACGCGCAGGGTCTCGGTGTCGGTCTCGGGCTCGGCGCCGTCGGCGGCGACGCGGGCCACGGTCTTGGCGACGGCGGGGAGGTCGGCCGGTTCGGCGGCGACGACCTCGATGCGGTCGCCGCCGATGGCGCGCTTGAGCCCGGCCGGGGTGTCGTCGACGACGTTGGTGCCGCGGTCGATGACGGCGATCCGGTCGGAGAGCTTGTCGGCCTCGTCCAGGTAGTGGGTGGTGAGCAGGACGGTGGTGCCGCTCGCGGTGAGGGCCCGTACGGCCTCCCAGACCTCGCTGCGACCGCGCGGGTCGAGCCCGGTGGTCGGTTCGTCGAGGAACAGCACCTCGGGAGCCAGGATCATGCTGGCCGCGAGGTCGAGGCGGCGCCGCATGCCGCCGCTGAAGTCCTTGGGCTGCTTGTCGGCGGCGTCCGTGAGGCCGAACTGTGCCAGCAGTTCGGTCGCCCGGGTCCGGGCGCGGCGGTTGCCGAGGTGGAAGAGCCGGCCGAACATCTCCAGGTTCTGCCGGGCGGTGATGATCTCGTCGACCGCCGCGTTCTGTCCGGTGAGGCCGATGCGCCGGCGCACCCTGCGCGCCTCGCGCTGCACGTCGTACCCGCCGACGAGCGCGCGCCCGCCGTCGAGCCGGAGCAGTGTGCTGAGGATGCGCACGGCCGTGGTCTTGCCCGCGCCGTTGGGGCCGAGGAGGCCGTACACGCTGCCGCGCGGCACGGCGAGGTCGAAGCCGTCGAGGGCCTTGTGTCCGCCGGTTCCGCCCTTGCCGCCCTTGCCGCCGAACGACTTGTGCAGTCCTTCGGCGAGAACCGAGTAGTCGCTGCTGCTTCTGCCCACGGGGTCCCCCTTCCGAGAAACTGGGTACACCGTACCCACAGGAAAAGCGTACACCATACGCAGCGCGCGGCGCCTCCCTTACGATGGCCGGACGATGGGCGACGAGATGACGACGGCACACAGCGGAAGCGGCGACGTGCGGCGCGGCCTGGAACTCCTCTGGGGCGTGGGGGAGGCACCCACCCGGGGACCGAAACGCGGCCTCACGCTGGAGCGGATCGTCGAGACCGCCGTGTCCGTCGCCGACGCGGAAGGACTCGACGCCGTCTCGATGCGACGGGTCGCCACCGACCTGGGCGTCGGCACCATGTCCCTCTACCGGTACGTGCCCGGCAAGTCCGAACTGCTGGAGCTGATGCTCGATCACGTGCAGGCCGTCGACGAGGCGGAAGCGGCCGAACAGCGCGCGATGCCGCTGCGCGAACGCCTCCTCCGCCTCGGCAGCGGCATCTGGGACCTGTACGTCGGGCACCCCTGGCTGCTCCAGGTCAACCAGGCCCGTCCGCTCCTCGGGCCCAACGCCATGGCCGGTCTCGACCTGTCGATGTCCGGCCTGGAGGGGCTCGGCCTCACCGACCAGCAGCGGCTCTCCGTCATCGTCGCCGTCGAGAGCTACGTCAGCGGCTCCGCGCGCAACCACGTCAACGCGCTGGAGGCGGCGCGGCGCACCGGCGTGAGCGACGAGGAGTTCTGGGCCGCCCAGGCCCCCTTCCTCACCGAGGCCATGCAGAGCGGCGGCTTCCCCTCGCTGGCAGAGCTCGACGAGGACACCTTCGACGTGGCCGGCGACGCCCTCTTCGCGTTCGGCCTGGCCCGGCTCGTCGACGGCATCGCCGACTTCGTCGAGACCGCCGGCGCGGACGTGTGAGCGACCGGGCCCGTCAGTCGCGCCTGCGGCCGAACACCCGCCGCAGCGACAGCCAGATCACGGTCGCGGCGGCGAAGACGATCGCGCCCACCACCAGGTCGCGCTCCTCGCCCCCCTCGCCCTCCCGGGGCGGCGCGCCGTCGGAGCTCCGCTCCGCCTTCTCCCGCTGCGCGGCGGCGGACTCCGGCAGCGCCTCACCCTCCAACTCCTGCGGCGCGACACGGCTGTTGGAGCCCTCCGAGCCGAACATGAGCGTGTCGCCGTCCAGCGTGAACGTCACCGACTCGCCCTGCCCGAACGTCGACACCGGCACCGAGCCGACGGGCTCCGGACGCCCTTCGTCCGTCCACCGGTACATCTCGGAGCCGAAGTAGCTGCGCAGCACCAGCCGGGAACCGTCCGGGGAGAACGCCCCGTCCGTCGCCTCGATGTCCACGTCCGCGATGCGGGCGAACTCGTTCACGCCCGACGCCGTCAGTTCCTCCGGGCCGGCATAGACGCCGGCGCTCCGTTCGCTCTTGCTCGCCAGATAGACCCGGCCCGTCTCCGGATGCACCATCAGCGACTCGGCGTCACGCGGCCCGTCGGCGTACCTGACGGTGTAGCGGGTGGGCGTGACGGTCGTGTCGCGCAGCCGCTCCGGCTCGGCGAAGCGGTAGATCCACACCTCGCTCCAGCCGCCGCCCAGGTTGTCGCCGATGTCGCCGACGAACACGTCGCCGTCGGGCCCCACCGACACCGCCTCCACGTCACGCGGCTCGACGCCCTCGAGGGTGACGGTCGCGACGGTCCTGCCGGTGCCACCGTCCACGGCGTACACGTACGGGCCGTCGTCGGAGTCGTTGTGCGTCCAGTAGACGCCGGGGTGCGCCCGGCTGGCGGCGAGCCCGCTGGACTCGGTGATGCGGGGGTCCTCGAGGGTGAAGGCCGACGGCTCCTCCGCCGACGACGCGGCGCCGGCGGCCCCGGCACCGGCCCCGAGACCGAGGGCGCCCCCCACGACGACTGCACCGACCACCCGCGCGAACCCCTGAATCCCCATGCGCCAAGAGTGCCATCCCGCCAGGCCGCTCCGGCGCGCGACGGCGCCGCGCGGACGCGGACGCGCGCGCGGGCGGCGGCGGGCGCGGCGGGTGACAGGGGCCACGGCCGGCGGGCCGCCCCGTGCGGCAGAATGCGGCGATGCGCATCATGCCCGTCGGCGACTCCATGACCATCGGCAGCGCCGGCGAGCACCCCTGGCGGTGCCGGCTGTGGCAGCACCTCACCGCGACGGCCGCACCCGCCCCCGTACGGTTCGTCGGCCCGCACACCGCTCTCCACGACGGCTCCGAGGCGTACGCCGACCCCGCCCTCCCCGCGGCGGCCCGCGGCCACCTGGCCGTGTGGGGCACCGGCTGGCAGCACCACGCGCCCGCCGTCGCCGACGCCGTCCGCGCGCACCGGCCGGACACGCTGCTGGTGTCCCTGGGCCTGATAGACCTCGGCTTCTACACCGACCCCGACCAGACGGCGGCCCACGTGCACCGGTTCGTCGCCGGCGCACGCCGGGCCGACCCGCACGTCCGCGCCGCGCTGCTGCCCGTCCTGCCCAACATACGCGCGGCCACCGACACCGCCTTCGCCGCGCAGGTGCGGCGCTTCAACGAACTGCTGGCGAAGGCCGTCGCGGACCTCTCGACACCGGCCTCCCCGCTGCTGCTCGCCTCCGAGCCCGCGCACTGGGAACACGCCCGGGACACCCACGACGGCACCCACCCGTCGTCCCGCGGCGCACACCGCATCGCCGCCGCGTTCGCCGCCGCGCTGCACCAGGCGTGGGAGATCGGCGGCCCGTACCCGCACCCCCGCCCGGCGCCGGACGCCCCGGTCGCGACGCCGCTCCCGTAGACGCTTGCCTCGAGTCCCCTCCAAGGCGTTGGCTTGGGTCTCATGAAGTACACGCAGCTGGGACGCACCGGGCTCAAGGTCAGCCGACTCGTACTCGGCACGATGAACTTCGGCCCGCAGACCGACGAGGCCGACAGCCACGCCATCATGGACGCCGCGCTCGACGCGGGCGTCAACTTCTTCGACACCGCCAACGTCTACGGGTGGGGCGAGAACAAGGGCCGCACCGAGGAGATCCTCGGCAGCTGGCTCGCCCAGGGCGGCGGACGCCGCGACCGGACCGTGCTGGCCACCAAGGTCTACGGCAACATGGGCGCGGACGGCGCGGCCTGGCCCAACCACGACAAGCTGTCCGCGGTGAACATCCGCCGCGCGGTCGACGCCAGCCTCAAGCGGCTGCAGACCGACCACATCGACCTGTACCAGTTCCACCACGTCGACCGTGCGACGCCGTGGGAGGAGATCTGGCAGGCCGTCGACGTGCTGGTGCAGCAGGGCAAGATCCTCTACGCCGGCTCGTCCAACCACGCCGGCTGGCACCTCGCGCAGGCCAACGAGACCGCCGCCCGGCGCGGCAGCCTCGGACTGGTCAGCGAGCAGTGCCTGTACAACCTCGCCGAACGGCGCGCCGAGATGGAGGTCATCCCGGCCGCGCAGGGCTACGGCCTCGGCGTCATCCCCTGGTCGCCGCTGCACGGCGGCCTCCTGGGCGGCGCGATCCGGAAGGCGGAGGAGGGCGGCGGCGCGCGGACGGCGTCCGGCCGTGCGGCCGACGCGCTCGCCAACGCATCCTCCCGGGAGCAGATCCAGGCGTACGAGGACCTGCTCGACAAGCACGGCCTGGAGCCGGGCGAGGCGGCGCTCGCCTGGCTGCTGACCCGTCCCGGCGTCACGGGCCCGATCGTCGGCCCGCGTACGGCGGAACAGCTCGCCTCGGCCGTCCGCGCCGTGGACCTGGAGCTGAGCGACGAGGTGCTGGACGGCCTCGACGCGATCTTCCCCGGCCCGGGGCCCTCCCCGGAGGCCTTCGCCTGGTGACGCACCCGCCGGTGTGTGCCGCCCGTCGCCCCCGGCGGGCGGCACACGCAGGCGGCGTCCTGGACGGCCTCGTCGGGAGGCGGTCCAGGGGGATGACGTTCCCGCGCCGAGGCGCCGGAGGTGCACCGCCCGCGGAATGCGGTGGACGAGCGCGGGTACGACGGTGAGCCTGAGGGGGCCTGAAGGACCTGGAGCGCGGCGCGGAAGCCGCGCGCTGTCGGAGGCCGGACGAGAGGACACGTGAAGGATGCAGACCCGCCGTATCGGGGATCGCGTGGTCGGGGCGGTCGGTCTCGGCGCCATGCCCCTGTCCGTCGAGGGACGGCCGGACGAGGACCGGGCCTTCGCGACGATCCACGCCGCGCTGGACGCGGGAGTGACCCTGATCGACACCGCGGACGCCTACTACGCGCAGGCCGACGGCGTCGGCCACAACGAAGCGCTGGTCGCGAAGGCGCTCGCCGCGCACGACCGGGGCGGTGACGTGCTGGTCGCCACCAAGGGCGGCCATCTCCGGCCGGACGGCGGCTGGACGGTCGACGGCTCGCCGGAGCACCTGCGGCGCGCCTGCGAGGCGTCGCTGGCGCGGCTGGGCGTGGAGGCGATCGGGCTGTACCAGTTCCACCGGCCCGACCCCTCGGTGCCGTACGCGGAGTCGCTGGGGGCGCTGAGCGAGCTGCTGTCCGAGGGGAAGATCCGCATGGCCGGCGTCTCGAACGTCGATCCGGGCCTGATCCGGCTGGCCCACGACATCCTCGGCGAGAACCTGGTGTCCGTGCAGAACCAGTTCTCGCCGGCGTTCCGTTCCAGTGAGCCGGAGCTGCGGCTGTGCGACGAGTTGGGGCTCGCGTTCCTGCCGTGGAGTCCGCTGGGCGGCATGTCCCGGGCGGGCGGCCTGGGTTCGGCCCACACGGCGTTCGCCCGGATCGCCGAGGAGCATGGGGTGAGCCCGCAGCGGGTGTGCCTGGCGTGGATGCTCGCGAAGTCGCCGCACGTCGTCCCGATCCCGGGCGCCAGCCGGCCCGAGACGGTGCGCGACTCGGCCGCGGCGGCGGACCTCGCCCTCACGGACGAGGAGATCGCCGCGCTCGACTCCGCCTGAGGACCCGTCCCGTCGGGGGCCCGGGCCTGCTGTCTGCGCCGGCGGTCAGCCGCCGAGGGCGGCGGCGACGGCGACGGCGATGAGGAGGAGCACGAGGGCGGCGCTGACGACGCGCGTGCGGGTCTTGGCGTTCACGCGCCCACGGTAGCGGGCGCGGTCAGCCGCCCAGCGGCCAGGCGGCGATCGGCGCGTAGTGAGGCTGCTCACCCGGCACGCCGCTCGCGGGCAGCCGGCTGTGGACGAGCGTCAGCTCGGGTGCGGTCCACGGGTCGCTCTCGAAGCCGCCGAGTGCCTCGACGTACGGACGCAGGTCGGTGGCGGCCCCGTCGGACGGCCCCCGGACGCGGCCGCGGGCGCGGGCGAGCGTGAGGTGCGCACGGAACGGGCGGCCCGCCTCCCTCTGCACGCCGCTGCGGCGCCCGGCGGCCTGCGCGGCCTGGGCCAGCCGTTCCAGGGCGCGGCGGTCGCCGTCCGCCCCCACCCACAGGGCGCGGTCGCCGAACCGTCCGGCGCCGGAGAGACGCAGGTGGAGGGGGCTGCTGCGCCGGGCGGCGCGGGCGAGCCGTTCGCGCAGGTCGGGGAGGGTGTGTGCGTCGTCGACCTCGCCGTAGAAGGCGAGGGTGAAGTGCCAGCCCTCGCGGTGGGTCCAGCGGAGCCGGTCCGCGCCCGGGAGGGCGTGCAGCGGGGCGACGGCTCCGGCGAGTGCGGCGACCGCCGGGTCGGGCGGCAGCAGGGCGGCGAACAGGCGCATGCCGTCACGGTACGGCTCGCCGTCGCCCGCCTGGACCGGTCACTCGCGCCAGGGCGCCCGTAGCGTGGCGTTGGCCACGAAGAGTCCGGCGAGGACGGCCGCCCACTCCGGACGGCCCGCGGCGGCGAGCGCGGCGGCTCCGGTGCCGAACCAGAGCACCTCCAGCAGTACCCGTGTACCGCCCCTGGCCGGGTGGGGCGCCTTGGGCGAGCCGAAGAGCGCCCAGACGACGGCCAGGGCCGCCGGGGCGGACACCGTCAGCAGGATGCGGACCGCTCCGGAATCGGCCACGGTGCAACCCCAGTAGCCCGCGGAGGCGTACACCGCGAGTTCGAGCAGGAACATCAGCAGCAGGTTGAGGGCTCTGAGCACGGGGCTCATGCGCACACCTCGGTCGTCGGTCGGAGCCGGGCGGCGGCCGGCGCCCCGTGTGCGGGCACCGGCCGTCGTGTGTCAGGCCGCGGTGGGGACGCGGGCACGGTCCGGGGCGGGCTCTCCGGACGAGGGCACCGGACCGGTGGCACCGGCCCCGACGGCGGCGGGCACTCCGGAGGGCTGCTCCTCCCGCGGGACGAACGTCAGCACGCGACGGCCGTTCCGGGGCCGGAAGGCCAGCCGCAGGCCGCTGGCGCGCGCCAGTGCCAGGGCCACGCCCACCGCGACGAGTGCCGAGACCAGGCCGCCGGCGAGGAAGCCGGCCCGCGCGCCGTAGGTGTCGGTGAGCCAGCCCATGATGGGCCCGCCGATCGGGGTGCCGCCGACGAAGACCATCATGTACAGGCTCATCACCCGGCCGCGCATCGTCGGGTCGGAGGCGAGCTGCACGCTGGAGTTGGCGGTGACGTTGAAGGTCATGCCCATCACGCCGATGGGCAGCATGACCGCGGCGAACAGCCAGAACGACGGGGTGAGGGCGGCGGCCATCTCCAGGACGCCGAACAGCAGCGCGGCGCCCAGCATCAGCCGCATGCGGCTGACCGCCCGCCGGGCCGCGAACAGCGCGCCCGCCAGCGAGCCGATCGCGATCAGCGTGTTGAGCAGGCCGTACGTCCCGGCGCCCTCCTCGAAGACGCGGTCGGTGAACGCGGTCAGCCAGATGGGGAAGTTGAAGCCGAAGGTGCCGATGAAGCCGACCAGCACGATCGGCCACAGCAGGTCGGGGCGGCTGCGGACGTAGGCGAGCCCCTCACGCAGCTGGCCCTTGCTGCGCGGGGCACGTTCGGTGGCGTGCAGCTCGCCGGTCCGGATCATCAGCAGGCCCGCGATGGGCGCGAGGAAGGACAGCCCGTTGAAGAGGAACGCCCAGCCGCTGCCCACCGCGGTGATCATCACGCCGGCGACGGCGGGGCCGACCAGCCGGGCGCTCTGGAAGTTCGCGGAGTTCAGCGAGACGGCGTTGCGCAGCATGCGCGGGCCGACCATCTCGGAGACGTAGGTCTGCCGGGTCGGGTTGTCGACGACCGTGGCGAGGCCGAGGGCGAAGGCGAGGGCGTAGACGTGCAGGACGTGCACGTGTCCGCTGAGCGTGAGCGCGGCGAGCACCAGGCCGGTGACGCCCATCGTGGACTGGGTGAGCAGCAGCAGCCGCCGCTTGTTGCAGCGGTCGGCGATGACGCCGCCGTAGAGGCCGAAGAGCAGCATCGGCAGGAACTGGAGGGCGGTGGTGATGCCGACGGCGGTGGCGGAGCCGGTGAGGCTGAGCACGAGCCAGTCCTGGGCGATCCGCTGCATCCAGGTGCCGGTGTTGGAGACGGCCTGGCCGAGGAAGAAGAGGCGGTAGTTCCGCACCCGGAGGGAGCTGAACATCGAGGTCTTCGACGGCGCTTCGCCGGTGGCATCCGTGGGTGCGGGGGCGGGCCGGGGGGTGTCGGCGGTGGTGTCGTGCGGCGCGGGTGCGGAGTCTGCTCCGTGGCCCGAACTCAAGGGTGGCCTCCTCGTGGTGTTCTCCTTCGGCAGAGGTGCGGTCGTCGTCCTCGGAGCGTCGTCCTCTGTAAAAGGTGCGGTCGTCGTTACAGGTGCGCGAGTTTCTCCAGGACGGGCGCGGCCTCGCGCAGCTTCGCCCATTCGTCCTCGTCGAGCCCGCCGGCCAGCTCCGCCAGCCAGGCGTTCCGCTTGGTGCGGCTCGCCGCGAGCATCGACTCGGCCTGCTCCGTCTGGGTGACCACCTTCTGGCGGCGGTCCTCCGGGTGCGGTTCCAGGCGGACGAGCCCCTTGCCTTCGAGCATCCCGACGATGCGGGTCATCGACGGGGGCTGGACGTGCTCCTTGCGCGCCAGCTCGCTGGGCGTGGCCGAGCCGCAGCGGGCGAGGGTGCCGAGCACCGACATCTCGGTCGGGCTCAGCGACTCGTCGACCCGCTGGTGCCGCAGGCGCCGGGAGAGGCGCATCACGGCGGAGCGGAGCGCGTTGACCGCCGCGGCGTTCTCCGCGGTGAGGTCGGTGTCGGGCATCGCTGCGAGCGTGCCACCAGAGGACGGTTCCGGCATGTCATTAGCATAACTCATTACCCGCGCTAACGACCAGCCTCTTTCGAGCGGGTTTGACGAGCGCCTGGTCACACGTACGGGTGAGCTCGTACGGGAAAACGACACGCGCCGCGGGCCGGGTCGCGGACCGTGGGAGGCATGAATTCCACGGTGCTCAGTCTGCGCATGGACAGCGAGCTGTGCGCACGACTTCACGATCACGCCGCCCGGCGGGGCATGAGCGTGCAGGACTACGTGATACGCACGCTGGTCCGCGAGGACTTCGACCAGCGCTTCCACGCGGCCGTCGAGGAGACGGATCGTTTCTACGGCCGCGCCTGACGCGGGGAGCGCCGCCCGCTCAGACGCCGAGCAGCTGCTCGATCGGGCCGAGCAGGAAGTACACCAGGAAGCACAGGCCGACGACGTTCAGCAGCCAGGGCACCGAGCGGAAGCGTCCGGTGGCGGCGCGCAGCAGGATGAAGGCGAGCACGCCGATGCCGATGCCGTTGGTGATGCTGTAGGTGAACGGCATCGAGACCAGGGTGAGGAACGCCGGGATGCCGACGGTGGGGTCGGCCCAGTCGATCTCCCGCACGTTCGAGGCCATGATCAGGAAGCCGACGACGACCAGCGCGGGCGTCGCCGCCTGCGACGGCACCACGGTGGCCAGCGGCGTCAGGACCAGGGTGAGCAGGAAGAGGCCGCCGGTGACCAGGTTGGCGAGTCCGGTGCGCGCGCCCTCGCCGACGCCTGCGGTGGACTCGACGAAACAGGTGTTCGCCGAGCAGGAGCCGAAGCCGCCGCCGGCCACGGCGGCGCCGTCCACCATGAGGATGCGACCCATGCCGGGCAGCTGACCGTTCCGGTCGGTCAGCCCGGACTCCTCGCCGACGCCGATCACCGTGCCCATCGCATCGAAGAAGCCGGACAGCAGCACGGTGAAGACGAAGAGGGATCCGGTGAGGACGCCGACCTCCTCGAACCCGCCGAACAGGCTGATGTCGCCGATCAGGCCGAAGTCGGGCGAGCCGATCACGTCGTCCGGGACGTTCGGCACCGCCAGACCCCACGCGGCGTCGGGGATCACGGCCAGCGCGTTGACCACGACCGCGGCCACCGTCGCCACCGCGATGCCGATGAGGATGGCGCCGCGCACCTTGCGGACCACCAGCACGCACATCAGCGCGAGGCCCAGCACGAAGACCAGCACCGGCCAGCCCTCCAGCCGGCCGCCCTCGCCGAGGCCGAGCGGGACGGTGGTGTGGGCGGAGTCGGGGTTGCGGGTGACGAAGCCGGAGTCGACCAGGCCGATCAGGGTGATGAAGAGGCCGATGCCGATGGCGATCGACCGGCGCAGCCCGTTCGGGATGGCGTCCATGACGCGCTGCCGCAGACCGGAGGCCACGAGGACCATCAGCACCAGACCGGCGAGGACGACCATGCCCATGGCGTCCGGCCAGCTCATCTTCGGCGCGAGCTGGAGCGAGACGACGGCGTTGATGCCGAGCCCGGCGGCGAGCGCGATGGGCACGTTGCCGATCAGGCCCATCAGCAGCGTGGTCAGCCCGGCCATCAGCGCGGTGGCCGTCACCAGTTCCGCGTTGTCGAGTTGGTGGCCGAACTTGTCCGTTCCGGCCCCGAGGATGATGGGGTTGAGGATGACGATGTAGGCCATCGCGAAGAAGGTGGCGAGCCCGCCGCGCACCTCCCGGCCGAAGCTGGAGCCGCGCTCGGACACCCGGAAGAAGCGGTCCAGGGCGGCGGAGCGCCCGGAGGGCCCGTCCGGAGCGTCGGGCTGTGGCGCGTGGGTGAGCGTCTTGCCGGCCGTGGGGGACATGCGTGACCTCGGTGGTGCGGGCGCGCGACGGGCGCGAAGGGTGGCGGTGCGAGGTGCCGGCTTGGAGCTTCCGACGAGGAAAACCAGCCAGGCACAGATGGTTGCAGTATGAACAGATGATGCGCGCGAACGCCATCTCCGCGCGTAGACCACGCCGGAGGCAGGTCGGGGCGAAGGCCGCGGGCTCCGGCCGCGGCGCGCGGCCGGAGCCGGGCCGAACGCCCGACCGGGCCTGCAACCGGACCCGGCGCCGCACGCCCTAAGCTGGGTGCGACGGGCGAGCGGAGGAGCCGGAGCGCATGGGTCTGATCAGCAAGTGGACGGACGGCGAACGCGACGCCCCCGAGCCGCTCGAGGGGCCCGTCGTCGGCACCGTGGTCACCGGCACGCTCGTCTGGTTCCTGCTCTTCGTCGGCCAGCTCCCGTTCCACGGCTGGTTCTCCGACCACGGCCACACGTGGTGGATCTGGACCTGCGCCGCGGGCGCCGGGCTCGGCCTGGTCGGCCTGCTGTACGTCCGCCGCCGCGATGCCGCGCTGCGCCGCGAAGCGGCGGCGGAGCCGGCGGCCGACCGGTCCGCGGGCGAAGCGGCGGAGCCGGCCCCGGGCCCGGCGAGGGGAACCGGCCGGCGCGCACCGGCCGAATAGGCGGGCGCCAGGGGGGCTGCCCGGGCGAACACGCTGCGGTCCCGCCCGCCGGCGCCCGCGACGCGGCGCGTCACAGCGACCGCGAGGCGGCTCCGGTGGCGGTGGTGGCGTCGCGGCGGTATCCGGGCCTCACGCCCTGCGGAACGTGGAGCGCGCAGAGCCCCCGGCCCGGAGCCGAAGGGACACGCTCGGTCAGACGGCGGCCAGGGCCGGTGCCGACGCCTCCGCCCACTCGGTGGCCCGGTACAGCGCGGCGTCCACCGCCGCGGCCGACGCCGGCAGCAGCGGCAGCCGCACGTCCGGGCTGGGAATGCGGCCCTGCGCGTGCAGCACGCCCTTCACCACCGTCGGGTTCGGCTCCGTGAACACCGCCGACGCCAGCCGCACCGCCCCGCGCCCGAGTTCCCGCGCCCGCACCACGTCGCCGTCCCGCCACGCCGCGACCAGCTCCGCCCACCGCGCGGTGCACAGGTGCGCGGAGGCGAGGATGCCGCCCTGGCCGCCGAGCGCGAGCAGCGGCGGCAGGTACGCGTCGTCCCCGCCCAGCACGGCGAAGCCGTGGGACGCGGGCGGCGGGTCGGCGAGCAGGTTCACGGTGTCGGCGTCGATGCCGCCGACGGCGTGCTTGACCCCGGCGATGTTCGGCAGCGCCGCCAGTTCCCGGAGCGTGTCCGCGCCGATCCGCTGCCCGGTGCGGTACGGGATGTTGTAGACGACCAGCGGGACCGGGCTGTGTGCGGCGAGTGCGCCGAAGTGCGCCAGCACGCCCGCCTCGGAGGGCCGCACGAACGACGGCACGGTCACCAGGGCGGCGCCGATCTCCGGCCGGCCGCCGAGCGCGGCCAGCTCGCGGACGCTCGCCCGGGTCGAGGAGGAACCGGCGCCGACGACGAGGCTCGCGCCGCGCTCCCGGCACACCCGCACGCAGACGTCCACCACCGCCCGGCGCTCCTCGTCCTCCAGCGCGCCCGGCTCGCCCGTGGTGCCCAGGGCCACCAGCCCGTCGGCGCCGTCGTCGAGCACCTGATGCGCCAGCCCCTCCAGCGCGTCGGCCGCCAGGTCGCCCTGCGCGGTGAAGGGGGTGACCAGCGGCACGTGGAGGCCCGAGAGGGCGGGCCCGGGGGAGGCGGGCGCGGCGAGGGCGGCGGTGGCATCCATGCCACCGAGCGTCCCCCGCCCACTGCCGGGGCGTCCATCTCGAACTTCTGCGGTGGACCGTAAGCTGAGCTGATGCTCGACGTACGGCGGCTCCGCCTGCTGCGGGAACTCTCCCACCGGGGCACGATCGCCGCGGTCGCGGAGGCGATGGCGTACACGCCGTCGGCCGTCTCGCAGCAGCTCTCCGTGCTCGAACGCGAGGCGGGCGTGCCGCTGCTGGAGCGTACCGGGCGGCGCGTCGCGCTGACCGAGGCGGGCCACGCGCTGGTCGTCCACGCGGACGCCGTACTGGAGCGGCTGGAGCAGGCCACCTCGGAGCTGGCGGGCATCCGCCGCGAGCCGTCCGGTCCGCTGCGCATCGGCACCTTCACCTCCGCCGCCCGGCTGCTGCTGCCGGAGGCGCTGGCGCGCCTGGCCGACACGCTGCCCCGGCTGGAGCCGCTGGTCAGCGAGATCGACCCGGCCCACGTCGCGGACGACCTGCGGTCCGGCGCGCTGGACGTGGCGCTCCTCCAGCACTACGAGGCGGAACCGCCGCCGCCCCCACCGGGGCTGAGCACGGTGCCGCTGTGCACGGAGCGGATGTACCTGGCCTCCCCCGCGCGGTGGAAGCCGCCGCCCGGCGGCCGGCACGCGGTGCGCGGCTGGCGCGAGGCGCCGTGGATCACCGCCACGCGCGGCACGCTGTGCCACGACGCGGCACTGGAACACTGCGCGGCCGAGGGGTTCGAGCCGCGCACGGTGCACCACGTCGACGACTTCGGCGCGGTGCTGGCGCTGGTCGCGGTGGGCATGGGCGTGGCGTTCGTCCCCGAACTCGGCGTGGCGGACGGGCTGCCGGACGGGGCGGTGCTGGCGGAACTGGGCGCCTACCGCTGCACCGAGGTCGCCTTCCGCCGCGGCGCCGAGGGCCATCCGGGCGTCACGGCCTTCGCCCACGCCCTGCTGGCCGCCGTCCCGCCGACCATGCGGGGTTGACTCCGGCGCCCGGCACGGTCTGCGGCGGTCACTCGAACCAGCGGGCGCGGGCCAGTTCGCCGGCGCGGGAGGGGTCCTCCAGGAGGGCGGCGAGTTCGAAGCGGCGGGCCCAGGCGCCCGCGGCCCACGCCAGCCCCGCGGCGACGCCCTCCAGGGTGGCGGCGTGCAGGGTGCCGTCCGGTGCCAGCCGCCAGTCCACCTCGACGCCGTCGACCAGGAGTTCGTCGTGCTCCAGGTACTCCGTCGGCGCCGTCGGCAGCAGGTGCCGCACGGCCTCCGGCACGTCGCGGCGGGTGCCGGGGTCGCCGCCGGGTGTGCCGGGGACCACGTCGCCCAGCCGCCGCACGTCCAGCACCGACGCCAGGTCGGCCGCCCGCGCGGAGGGTACGGGGAGCATCGGGCGGTCGCCGAGCAGCGGCATCAGGTCGGGGGCCTCCACCACGACCGCCTCCGCCGCCGCGACCACGCGCACCGTCCCGCCCACGACCGCGCGGAGCTCCTCGGGCAGCGTGACCTCGTCCGGGTCCAGGCCGGCGAGCAGGCCGTAGAGGCCGTGCAACTGCTCGGCGGAGACGGGCAGTCCGGGGTCGGCGAGCCGCGCGAGGAGTTCCGCCGCGCCGCCCGGCTCGTCCAGCAGGGCCACGGCGGAGGTGCGAACGCCCAGGGCGCGCAGCACCTGCTCGTCGGGCGCGCCGTCACCGTCCGGCGCGACCAGCGCGGAGGCGTCGGCCTCCTCGTAGAGCCCGGCGAGGAGCCCGTCGCCGCCGGCGGCCCGCAGCCCGGCGGGCCGGCGCCCGTCCAGCACCGGGTGCCCGCGCAGCCACCACGCGGTGTACGGCCGCACGGTCTCCCGGGTGCCGTCCGGCAGCAGCACGCGGACGGGCGCGGTCAGCGCCTCCCGCAGCGGCGGCCGGGCCAGCATGGCGAGGGCCTCCGGCCAGTGGTCGTCGTCGACGAGGTCCAGGTCGCGGACGGCGACCAGTTCGGCGGCGACGGGCGGGACGGGGGTCTCGGGGAGACGGTCGAGCACGTCCTCGCACCACACGTCGACCGCGTCGAGGAGACCGGTGTCGTCGGGCGCGGCGTACTCCCCGCCGGCGTGGGCGATCTCCGGTTCGACGACCTCGTCCGGGTCCAGGACGACGTCCCCGGCGCGGACGAGGGCGAAGTCGGCGAGCACGCCGACGGCGGTGAGGGGCTGTTCGCCCCAGCGTTCGGCGAGCACGGCGTCGCAGGCGGGGAGTTCGCCGTCGCGGATGACGCGGGCGAACGCGCTGCCGGGGAGGACGAGTTCGCCTGCGGGAGCGAGTTCGCCGTCCTCGTCGGGGAGGGCGAGGGCGCCCAGCCACGGCTCGTCGCCCGGGGCCAGTCCCGCGTCGCGCACCAGTGCCAGGACGGTTTCGGCGAGTGCGTCGGCGTCCGGGGTGTCCGCGTCCTCGTCCCAGATCTCGCCCGCGTCCAGCGACCCGGCGACGGCCTCCCGCACCTGCGGTGTGGTGAGCACCGCACGCGGCGTGGCGGGGGTGGCACCGAGCTTCTCCAGCAGCGGGTGCACGGCGTCCGGGTGGGCGACCCGCAGCCCCAGCCGGGCCAGCGCGCGGTGCCGCTCCCCGGGATCGCCGGGGGCGCCGGCCGGGCCGGCGCCGTCCGCCGAGGGCATGAGCACCTGCCGCGGACCGATGACCGTACGGCCGTCGGCGAGCGGCACGGGCAGCCCGCTGAGCCGGTCCGGGTCGACGCCGGCGAGCGCGTCGTACAGGCGCCGCCACCAGGCCGGATCGCGTTCGACACCCGCGAGGCGGTCGACGGCCTCGCCGAGCGGCACGCGGCCGACCTCCAGGGCGCGCAGTTCGCTGCGCCGCTCCAGTCCGGCCGGGAGCAGCGCCGGGTACAGCTCCGCGAGGACGCGCACGGTCTCCGCACCGGCGCCCTCGATCAGCTCGGCCTCGCGCGGGCGGAGCGGGCGCGGCGCCTCGTCGGAGCCGTCGGCCGGGCCCCGGCCCGAGCGGTGCGCGAGGGCGGCCGCGCTGGGGAGGAAGGCCACGTCGGGCAGCCGTTCCAGAAGCATCCGGCGCAGCTCGCCGTCGAGTTCGCCCTTGCCGAGCGGGCCGGGCACCAGGTCGACGAGGCCGGTGCCCGCCGGGCCCCAGCCCTCCAGGAGACCGGTGTAGGTCTCGGCCGCACGGGCCAGCAGGAAGTCCGCGAGCGGGCCGGGCGCGACGTGCCGCCGGGTGGGCTCCAGCGGGAAGGACGCGACCAGCAGGGCGGGCACGCCCAGCGGTTCGTCCGTGGGCGTGGGGGCGTGCAGCACGGGTTCGGTGCGCGGACGCACGGGTGCGCCGGCGTCGTCCACCGGGATCGCCCACGTCACCGTCCACCAGGGGCGCAGCCGTTCCTCCACGGGCCGGTCCGCGAACAGGTCCGGGTCCACGCGTCCGCCCGCGGTGGACACCCGCCAGCGGGTGTGGTGGCGGACGGCGGGCGGCGTCGGCCCCTCGGTGCGCGCCGCCGGCTCCACCGCGTCGTCCACCACGACGTACGGGCCGTCGGTGCGCCGGGCCAGTGTGCGGACGCCGTCCGGGGTGTCGACGACGACCTCGGCCAGTCCGGGCAGCGCCAGCAGCAGCGCGTCGTCCACGGCGGCGAGCAGCCGTTCGGCGAGTGCCGCGGCAGCGGCGTCCCGCAGCGGCAGCACGACCGCGGTGTCGTAGCCCTCGGGGGCGCCGCCCTCGGCCGGGAGCGGCAGGCGCAGCAGCGGCACGTGGCCGTCGCGGCGCCGTACCTCGTCGGCGAGGGCCCCGGTGCGCTCTCCGGCCTCGGCGAGCGTGACGTCGCGCGCCTCGGTCAGCGACCAGCGCACGCCGCCGGCCCTGCTCAGCACGGCCGGGGCGTCGGTCACGGCGAGCACGGCGGCGAAGCCGACGCCGAACCGGCCCACGGGTTCGCCGGCGCCGGTCGGCGAGCCGTGGTCCTCGCGTTTGGCGGAGGCGCGCAGCGTGGACAGCGACTCCACGGCGGCCGCGTCGAGCCCGGCGCCGGTGTTCGCGGCGACCAGCACGTCGCCGCGCAGGGTGAAGCGGATGCGGCCGGGAACGCCGGCCCGTCCCGCCGCGTCGGCGGCGTTCTGCGCCAGCTCCACGACGAGGCGGTCGCGGTAGCCGCCGAGCGCGAGGTCCTGCTCCGCGTTGGCGTCCTCGCGGAAGCGGGCGGGGGACGCGGACCACGCGTCGAGGACGCCGCGTCGCAGGCGCAGGGTCCCGAACGGGTCCTCGCCGCCGCCCTGCCCGACCATCACCGTGCCGCCGCCGCTCACGTCGCCGCCTCCTCGCCGCAGTGGTGCGGGGCTGCGCCCGCACCGTTCCGTACGCCGTTTCACCCGGCCTGGTCCGGGTGACGGTACGGCATCCCGCCACAGACCGTGCAGACGGCACGTCCCGCACCGGCGCGGGGGCGCGGCGAGCGGAGGCGTAGGCTCGGGCGACGTGCCCGATCCGCAGTTCTTCGTCGTCGCCGGTCTCGCCGTCCTGGTGGGCGCGCTCGTGCAGAGCTGCGTCGGCCTCGGACAGGGCATGGTCGCCGCGCCGGTGCTGATCGTGGTGGAGCCCTCGCTGATGCCGGGCGGGCTGCTGGTGGCCAACGCGTCGATGGCGATGCTCACCGTCACCACGGACTGGCGGCACGTCGACTGGCGGGGCCTGGGCTGGGCCCTTCCCGCGCGGGTGGTGGGCAGCGTCGGCGGCGCGTGGGTGGTGGCCGTGCTGGAGCCGACGGTGCTGGGCGCGGCCGTCGGGGTCATGGTGCTGCTCGCGGTCGCGGCCTCGTTGTGGGGCGACGTCCGGGTGGGGATCCGCCCCGGCACCCTCGTCACGGCCGGGACGCTCTCCGGCGTCACCGGCACCGCGACGACCATCGGCGGGCCGCCGATGGCGCTCCTCTACCAGCACCAACCCGCCTCCCGCGTCCGCGCGACGCTGGGCGCGTACTTCTTCATCGGCACCGTGCTGTCGCTGGTGGTGCTCGCGGGCGCCGGAGAACTCACCGTGCCGCAGGTGCAGTCGGGCCTGCTGCTCTTCCCGTGCGTGCTCGCCGGTTTCGCGCTCGGCCGGCCCACGCGCCGGCGCTTCGGGGCCGACGGCCTGCGGACGCCGCTCCTCGCCGTCGTCTCCCTCTCCGGGATCCTGCTCCTGGGCCGCGCCCTGCTCTGAACGCCCGGTGCTCGGAACGCCCGCTGCGGTGGAACGGGCGCTTCCCCGGCGTGCGGTGAGGGGCTCTCAGAGGCAGATGATGAGCACGCAGTCGTCGGACGGTTCCGGCTCGGGGTCCGGGCTGGTGGGCGTGGGCTCCGGCGCGGGCGTGTCCGGGGCCGGCGGTTTCGTGGGGGCCGGTCCGGTGTCGCCGCCGCCCGGGGCGCTCTGTTCCGGTTGCGGCTGCTCGGGGGATTCCGTCTCGGTCCGGCTGGGCTCGGCGGAGACCGAGGGGGACGGTTCGGCCGAGGAGGACGAAGGGGACGGCGAGGGGGACGTGCTGTCCCCGGCCGTCGCGGACGGCGCGATGCGGTCGTCCTCGGGCCCGGCGGGCGTCTCGTCCCCGCCGAACGAGAAGGCGGCGACCCCCGCCAGCACGACGGCGCACAGGGCGGCGACGACCACGGCGGGTCGGCGCCTGCGGCGCGGCGGGGGTATCTCGTCCGGGTCCGGGTCCGGGTCCGGGCCATCTCCGTCACCGGCGTCACCGGCACCGTCACCGCCCGCGCGGCCGTCACCGCGGCCGTCACCGGGGCCGGGGTCGCCGGGGCCGGGGTCGCCGGGGCCGGGGTCGCCGCCCACGGTCTCGCCACCGGTCGGCGGCACGGCGGCGAGCGGAGCCGTCGGCTGTCCGTCGGGGCCGTCGGGGCCGTCGGGGCCGTCGGCGGGGTCCGGTCCGGTACGGTCGCGCGCCTCCGCTTCGCGGTCGGTCCCGCCCGGGGCCCGCTCCGGCGCCGGGACCGGATCGGGGTCCACGTTGGGCGGGGCCTCCTGGTGGAACGGCTTCGCGATGTAGGCCTCTTCGCGAGGCGTTCCGGTCGCCGGGGCGGAATCGCGGTCCGCGGGCGCGGCGGCGGGCGTCTCGCAGTTGGGGCAGGGCGCACCGGCGTCGAGACGGCGGAGGCATCCGGGGCAGTAGTTCATGACCCGTGCAGGTTAAGCCACTTTCACGCCGTCACCGAACACACGTGCCCGTGGATATTCCGGCCCCCGCCGGTGGAGGAACTGTGACGGCACCGGCAATCCGGCGGCGCCCCGGCGCCGAACGACCTAGGACTGCCCGTGTCGCGCCGACGCACCGATCGGTTCCGGCCACGGCGCGCGCACCACGAGACGGCCGGAGAACGCGTGGAGTCCGCACGGGGGTGAGGAAGATCGACGACGTCGAAAGAGTCAGAGCGAGCTTCGAGATAGCGCAGCGCCGCGCCGACCGTGTGGTGCGGTTCTTCTACGCGCATCTCTTCGGCTCCGACCCGCGGCTGCGCGGCATGTTCCCCGCCGAGATGCGCGAGCAGCACGACCGGCTGTTCGCCGCGCTGGCGCAGATCGTCACGCACCTCGACGACCCTGCGCTGCAGGCGCAGTTGGCAGCGCTGGGGCGGGACCACCGCAAGTTCGGGGTGTGCACCGCCGACTACGACACCGTGGGCCACAGCCTGATCGCCGCGATGCGCATGGGCTGTGCCTCGGTCTGGGACGACGCGACCGAGGCCGCCTGGTGGGCCGTGTACGGCCGGGCGGCCCGCACCATGCTGCACGGCGCGGCCGCGTCCATCCGGGAGCGGGAACCGGCGTGGTGGGACGCCACCGTCGTGGAACAGGGCCTGCACAACGGCCGTACGGCCGTCCTGCGGATCCGCCCCGACCAGCCCTACCCGTACCGGGCCGGGCAGTACGCGACGCTGGAGTGCCCGCAGGTGCCCCGGGTGTGGCGCCCGTACTCGCTCGCCCGCGCCCCGCGCGTCGACGGGCTGCTGGAGTTCCACGTCGCCCGGGTGCGCGGCGGATCGCTGAGCACGACGCTGTGCGATCACGTGCGCGCGGGCGACCGGCTGCGCCTCGGCGCCGCGTCCGGCACGGCGACGGCCCCCGGAGCCGACGGCGCACCGGTCACGCTGATCGCCGCCGGTACCGGCTGGGCGCCGGTGAAGGCCGTGCTGGAGGACCTGCTGCGCGCCCCGACCCCGGGCCCGCCGCGGCGGATACGGCTGGACGTGCTCGCACGCACGCCGGACGACCTGTACGACGGCGCCACGATCGACGCGCTCGCGTCCCGGCACCCTCACGTGGAGGTGACGGTATGGACGGCGCGCGCCGCCGAGGGCGCGAGCACCCTGACGCGACGCTTCCACGAGGCGCTACGGCGACGTGACGACTGGGCCGACGGGCACGTGTACCTCGCCGGGCCCACGCCGTTCGCCGCCGAACTCCGCGACCTGCTCCCGCGGTGGGGGGCGGACCCGGCTCGCCTGATCCACGACCCGCTCGCCCGGCGCGGCGGGGCGTCGGGGGCCACCCGTACCGCGCCGGCCGAGTACTTCCTCGCCGACCGCTCGGTGTCCTGGATCGATCCCGCCGCCCGCGCCCCCGTGGCCACCGGACCGGAAGAGGAAGCAGAACCGGAATCGGAACCGGGGCCCGTCACGGAGCCGGTTGCGGAGACGAAGACGGAGCCGGGGCCGGAAGATCGCGGAGACGAGCAGCCGGGCGGCAGGAGGACTCCGGAGTCCGGTCAGCCTGCGGAGGACGAAGCGGAAGGCGAGCCGGAGGGCGAACCGGAAGGCGAGGCGCGGTGGGCGACCTCGACGGTGACGGAGTCGCCCTTCACCTCCACCCGGTAGCCCGCGGGACCCTCGCCCTCGGAGTCGAGTCCGAGACCGACGATCATCTCGCCCTCGAAGACGCCGGTCGCGCGCACCTCGCGGACGGTGTCGGTGGTGTCCGCACGCACGGCGGGATCCTGCCGCGCGACGCCGACGAAGACCAGCACCAGTTTGTGCTCGCCCTTCAGGTCGATCGTCCTGCCGCGGCCGGGCTCGCGCAGTGCGTCCATGTACTCGGCGAAGACCTGGGAGACGCCGCCGTCGAAGGTGAACCGCACGCGGTCGTAGGCCGGAAGCCGGGTCACCTTCACGGAGGAGAGCTTCGCGGCACCGCCGGCGTCGCCCTGCTCCCCCGCCTCGACGGTTCTCGGCGTGACGTCCGCGGGTGCGGCGGACGGCGGGGCCGAGGACTTCCCGGCAGACGGAGCGGCTTCACCTCCGGGGGTGGAACGGCCGGAGCCGTCCTCCACCGTGCCCTGACCGCAGCCCGAGGTGAGCAGCGCGGACGCGACGGCGAAGGCGACGAGGGCGAGACGACGTTTCATGGGGCGCTCCAGTGCCGTAGGTGTCGACGGGACGACGATCGTCTTCCGGCGCCGCCCGCGACGGCCCCGGCCGCCACCGGTGTCGCGGCGGATTCATCCACGCGGGTACCCGGCTCGAACAGCGCAGCGAACCGTCCGCCCGGCGCCCGGCAAACATCCGCGCGCCCCTACGCCCGCCGTGTCCGCTGCGTTCGCGGTGTCCCCCGTGTCCGCCGTGCCGCTCTCGGCGGCCTCAGCGGGCGGCGGCGCGACGGCGGCCGCGGCCGTTCCGGGAGCCTCTGCCGCTCTTCCCCGCCTGCTTGCCGCTTGCGCCGTCCGCCGTGCCGTTCCGACCGGACGTCCCGCTCTCGTCCGCCGTGCCGCCGTCGCCGTTCCCGCCGCTGCGGTCGGCGCGACCGGTCTCTCCCGGTTCGGTCTCCGTGGCGCCGCCCGCGGGCCCGGCGGCCCGGTCGTGCAGGTCGAAGGCGTCGGCGCGGGTCTCGTCGACGACCGGGGGCGGCGGCTGGGGCGGCTTCGGCATGACCGCGGCCTCGGAGTGGCCGCCGCAGCCGTAGGACAGGGACACCACCTGGCCGTCGGCGGGGCTGTACTCGTTGGCGCAGACGCCGAACGCCTGCCGCAGCGAGCCCGCCAGCGGCACCAGGAAGCCGCAGGAGAGGCAATTCGCGGGCGCCGCCTGCGCCATGGGGGTGCGGGGGCCGTGCGACTCCTCCCAGCGGTCGGCCGCGGTGTGCAGGCCGTAGCGGGAGAGGACGCGGGCGCGTGCCATGCCCAGTTCCTGCGCGACGGCGTTGATGCCCGCCCGGGTGGGCAGCGGCTGCGCGGGGACCGCGGCCGCCCCGGCGCCCTGGGACCCTGGCTCCTCCGCGTTCCCGTCCTCGTCGCGACCGGACGCCTCCTCCGCGACGGGCGAGTTGGGCGGCGGTGCGTCCTCGCCGGAGAAGCCGGGCTCCAGCCGCAGGTCCTCGCTCTCGGTGGGCAGCAGGTCGCCGGGGCCGAGGTCGCCAGGACGGAGCCGTTCGCTCCAGGGCAACCACGTGGGGGCGAGCACCGAGTCGGGTCCGGGCAGCAGGACCGTCTCGTCAAGGGTCACGACGCGGGCGCGCGACGCGCGGGCGACGGTCGTGGCCCAGCGCCAGCCCCGGTAGCCGGGTTTGCGGCACTCGAAGAGGTGCGTCACCACCCGGTCGTCGTCCGCGACGGCTTCGAGCCACTCCCCGATCTCGTCGGCCGGGGCCACCTCCTCGACGGCCCCGCGCGCCAGGGCGACGGCCTCGGCGCAGAGCCGGTCGGGCGTACGCGTCGTACGGCGGCGTCGCGTGCCGGCGCTCATGCTGCACTCACAAGAATCGTCTCCCACGCCGAAGCGCCGTCGTAGTCGTTGGCGGGCGCTGGCCGTGCGGCCGGGCGGGGCGGGGGAAGCGGACGGAGCGGAACCTGTGGCCGCTGCGACGTCCGCGCCCACACTCGAGGCCGTGCGGGGCGCACCGTTTCATCCACGCTACCCCAACACGCCCGCCGCGACTCCGAGCGGGCCCCCGGGCGCCCCGGGCCGTCGCCGGCGCGGACCCGGTCCGGGCCGCACGCGCGTCGCACCCGGGGCACGCCCAATCCGCCGCAACGCGGTAGCCGCCGACATCTGGGGCACACTGAACGTCGTGGCTGCCGACGAGGCGTATCAGGAGACACCGCCCGCGGTCCGCCCGATTCCGTCGCGCGCCGAGAGCGAGGGGACCGGTCCGGACCGGGCGGGCACCGGACGATGGCTGGGCGAGAACGCCGAGCGGCCGGAGAAGGTCCGGCCCGGGCGCGCCGCCCGGATGGCACGCGCCGCGGGGCGTCCACCGGCGGCGCTGGCCCGCCGTATCCGGCGTGCCACGCACGCGCAGGGGGCGGGCGAGTCGGGGCTGGGCAAGCTGATCGAGCTGCACGCGGTGAACTCCGCGGGCGACATGCTCATCACCATCGCGCTGGCATCGACGATCTTCTTCTCCGTGCCGACGGGCGAGGCGCGCGGCCGGGTGGCGCTCTACCTGCTGGTGACGATGGCGCCGTTCGCGCTGCTGGCACCGGTCATCGGTCCCCTGCTGGACCGCATCCCGCACGGCCGCCGGTTCGCGATGGCGGGCGCGATGCTGGCGCGCGCACTGCTGGCGATCACCATGGCGGGCGCGGTGGCCGGCGGCGGCCTGGAGCTGTACCCGGCGGCGCTGGGCGTACTGGTGTCGTCCAAGGCGTACAACGTGGTGCGTTCGGCCGTGGTGCCACGGCTGCTGCCGCCGCGCTACCCCCTGGTCAAGGCCAACTCCCGGGTGACGCTGGCCGGTCTGCTGGCGACGGGGGCGGCGGCGCCGATCGGCGCCGGCCTGCATCAGCTCGGCCCCTCGTATCCCCTGTACGGGGCGATGGTGCTGTTCGTGCTGGGCACCTTCCTGTCGTTCTCGCTCGCGCCGAAGGTCGACTCGGCGAAGGGCGAGCGGAAGGCGTTCCTCGCGGGTGAGAGCGTGCACCGGCGCCGGCCGGGGCTGCGCACGGTCGGCGTGTCGGTGCGCAGCGGGCTGGTGGCGAACTCGTGCGTACGGGCGCTGTCCGGCTTCCTGATCTTCTTCCTGGCCTTCCTGCTGCGCGAGGAGCCGATGTCGGGGATGAGCGCGTCGGTGTCGCTGGGCCTGGTCGCCGTGGCGGCGGGCGGGGGCAACGCGCTGGGCACGGCCATCGGCGCCTGGCTCAAGGAACGTGCCCCCGAGATGATCATCACCACGGTGCTGTTGTGCGCGCTGGGCGCCACGGTCGTGGCCGCGGCCCTGTACAGCACGGTGATGGTGGCGGTGGTGGCCGCGACGGCCGGCATCGTGCAGGCGCTGGGCAAGTTGTCGCTGGACGCGCTGATCCAGCGCGACGTGCCGGAACAGGTGCGCACCTCCGCGTTCGCCCGGTCCGAGACGCTGATGCAGATGTCCTGGGTGGTCGGCGGCGCGATCGGCATCTCGCTGCCGCTGAACGGCACCCTCGGCATGGCCGTCGGCGCCGCGTTGATCGCCGTGGGCACGCTCACCGCCGGGCGCGGCCTGCTGTCCTCGACCCGGCGCGGGTCCCCGCACCCCCGCGTGGCCTGAAAGCGACCGCCGGGTAGATTGCCCCACATGAGCTATGCCTTCTCCGTCTCGCGGCGCGGCCTGCGCACCGCCGCCGCCCTGGGCGCCGCCACCCTCGGCCTCCTCGTCACGACGGCCTGCGAGAAGCCGACGCCGCTGATGACGGTCACGGTCGGGAGCGAGACCGTGACGACCGAGGCCGCCTGCTACGCCGAGGACGGCAAGGCACTGTCGCGCGACGAGGGCTTCGCCTGCCTGAAGCAGAAGCCGGACGCGACCATCGGCGTCCGCCAGGGCGACCGGGTGCACGTCGGCGTCGAGCCGGAGATGGCGGACGCGGGCTGGGTCGTCTTCGCCAACCAGCGGCCCATGTCGGCCGAGGAGCTGACGAGCACGTACCAGACGTTCGACGCCGAGCAGTGGTTCCAGCCGCAGCCCGGCCAGGGCTCGGCCCCCGACGAGGTGACGCTCAGCGTCGCCACCCTCGGCGAGGACGAACTCGAGGGCGTCTGGAACATCAAGGTCACGCGCGAGAAGTGACGGTGACCGCCGAGGTGTCCGCTCCCCTTTCCCCCGCCGCCGGCCCGCTGCGCGTCCTGGTCGCCACCGCCGTCGCGGCGGAGCGCGACGCCGTGACGGCCGGATTCGACGCCCCGGACGAGACCGGCACACCCCACGAGACGGGCACCCGGCACGACGTGAGCACCCTGCCCGGCGGGTACGCGCTGCACCGCGTGCACCCGGCCGCCGCACCCGGCGGACGCGGCCCGGCCGTGGACGTACTGGCCGCGGGAGTGGGCCCCGCGGCGGCCGCCGCCGGTGCGGCGAGCGCACTCACCGCCGCGGCCCTCGCCGGCGAGCCGTACGACCTGGTGGTGTCCGCCGGGATCGGCGGCGGCTTCGCCGGGCAGGTGACGGTGGGCGACACCGTGGTGGCCACCGAGATCGTCGCCGCCGACCTGGGCGCCGAGACCGCAGACGGCTTCACCTCCGTCACCGACCTCGGGTTCGGCCGCGTCGTGCACACGCCGCCGCCCGCGCTCGTGCGCGCCCTCGCCGACGCCGCGGGCGCGGTCACCGGGCCGGTGCTCACCGCCTCGACGGTCACCGGCACCGCCGCACGCGCCGGCGAACTGGCCGCCCGGCACACCGGAGCCGTGGTGGAGGCCATGGAGGGCTTCGGCGTCGCCGAGGCCGCCGCCGCACACGACCTGCCGGTGCTGGAGCTGCGCACCGTCTCCAACCCGGTCGGTCCCCGGGACCGCGACGCCTGGCGCATCCCGGAGGCGCTGCGTGCGCTGACCGCCGCCTTCCGGGCGGCGGCACCCGTCCTCGGCGCCTGGCCGGACGGCCCGGAGACGCACAAGGCGGAGGCGCCGGTGCGGATCACGTACTCGCCCTGCCCCAACGACACGTTCGTCTTCGACGCCTGGGCGCACGGCCGCGTCCCCGGCGCCCCCGAACTCGACGTGACGTTCGCCGACATCGACGTCACCAACGCCCTGGCCGTGCGCGGCGAGGGCGACGTGCTCAAGGTCTCCTACGCGGTGCTGCCGTGGGTGCTGGAGGAGTACGCGCTGCTGCCGTGCGGCGGAGCGCTGGGCCGGGGCTGCGGGCCGCTGGTCCTCTCCCGCACGGCCGACGCCGGCGGCTCCTCGCTCACCGGCGCCACGGTCGCGGTGCCGAGCGAACGGTCCACCGCCTACCTGCTGTTCCGGCTGTGGGCCGCCGACGCCGTGCCGGGCGGCGTCGGCGAGATCGTGGTGCTGCCGTTCCACGAGATCATGCCCGCCGTGCGCGACGGCCGCGTCGACGCCGGTCTGGTCATCCACGAGGCCCGCTTCACCTACGGCTCCTACGGCCTGCACTGCGTCGCCGACCTGGGCGAGCACTGGGAGCACACCACCGGACTGCCCATCCCGCTGGGCGCGATCATCGCCCGCCGCTCGCTGGGCACGGAACGGCTGCGCGCCCTCGCGGAGGCGGCGCGGACCTCCGTACGGATGGCGTGGGACGACCCGGAAGCCTCCCGGCCGTACGTGCGCGAGCACGCGCAGGAGATGGATACGGCGGTCGCCGACCAGCACATCGGCCTGTACGTCAACGAGTACACCGCGGACCTGGGCGAGTCCGGCTACGCCGCCGTGCGCGGGCTGCTCACCCGCGCGGCGGCCGAAGGACTGGTCCCGCCCATCCCGGCGGACGCGCTGCGCTTCCCCTGACCCGCGCGGGTCCCCGCGTGCACGCGGGGACGGGGCGCAGGCCGGTCAGACGTCCAGCTGGTCGGCGACGTGCCGCAGCATGCCCGCGATCTTCCCGCCGTGTGCCTTGTCGGGGTACCGGCCGCGCTCCAGCGACTGCGAGACGCCGTCCAGCAGCGTGGTGAGGTCCTGCACGATGCCCGCCAGCTCGTCCGGCTTCCGTCGCTGCGCCGCCGCGACGGACGGCGTCGGGTCGAGCAGGGACACCGACAGCGCCTGGTCGCCGCGCTGCCCGGCGACGACGCCGAACTCGACGCGCTGACCGGGCCGCAACACGTCCACCCCGTCCGGCAGCACGGACGAGTGGACGAAGACGTCACCGCCGTCGTCGCGGGAGAGGAAGCCGAAGCCCTTGTCACCGTTGAACCATTTGACCTTGCCGGTAGGCACGTCCGTCTCGTCCTCGTCACTCGTTCGCGCAGCCGGACGGGTCGTCCGGCTGCGCGATGGTCTGCTGATCGTGGTCGCTCGTGCTGGGGCCACAGCACTGGAGCAGTCGAGCGGGCCCTCCGGCCCGCCTTCCCCCAGGCTAGTGCTCCACGGCGGGGTGGCAAGACGACCCCGGGCGCCTCCTCGCCTCCTCGGTCGCCTGTCCACGGATCTACCCTGAGCGGGTGAACACTGAAACTCCCCGAGCCGGAGACGCGCTGGTACGGACCGGTGGCGTCGTCTTCCTCGTCGGCGCCGTCGCCACCCTGGTGACCGTCGCGCCGCTGTTCCTCGGCACCGAGCCCTTCCCGGCCCCGGCGTACTTCGTCTGCATGCTCATGGGCGTCGGCTTCGCCCTGGCCGGGGCGGGCGTCCTCCGCTCCGCCGCCGCCCAGCGCCGCGCCGCCCGCGCCTCCACGGCCGGAGGCCCGCCCCCCGCACGGGGCTGAGCAGACGCCGGGCACGGCCCGGGCCTCAGGACGCCCGGCGGCCCCCGGCCACGTACCGCGCGAGCCAGCCGGGAAAGTCGGGGAGCCCACCGTCCAGCACGACGTCGGCGCCGGCCTCGCGCAGCGCGTGCGCCCCGCACGGCCCCGTCGGCACCGTCACGGCCAGCGCTCCCGCCGCACGTGCGCCCCGCACGTCCCCCGTGTGGTCGCCGACGTACACCTGCGCCCCGTAGGCGCGCAGCGCCTCCGCCTTCGCCTCGGCCCACAGCCACCCGACCACCGCGTCCGGCTCCAGCCCCAGATGCTCCAGGTGCAGCTTCGCGTTCGGCTCGTGCTTCGCCGTGACGACGACCGTGCGGCCGCCCGCGTCCCGCACCGCGTCCAGCGCCTCGCGGGCACCGGGCAGGGCGAGGGCCGGGGTGATCGCGTACGCCGGGTACAGCTCGCGGTAGCGCTCACCGGTCTCGGCGATCCGCTCGGCCGGGAACCAGTGGGCCAGCTCCTGTTCCAGCGGCGGCCCCAGGCGTGACACCGCCAGCTCGGCGTCGATGTGCACGCCCGTCTCGGCCGACAGCGCCTCGTAGGCGGCCCTGATGCCCGGCCGCGAGTCGATCAGGGTCATGTCCAGGTCGAATCCGACCGTCAGCGGGTGGGAGGCCATGCCCGCCATTCTGCCGGGGCCCCGAACCCGCCCGACCGGCGCCCTCAGGCCGAGCGCCTGCGCGCCCGCCACAGCAGGAACAGCGCGGACGCCACCGCCGCCACGCGCAGTGCCACCGGCCACGACTCCTCCATCGCCTGCTGCATCGCGTCCCCGCCGGACGGCAGCGGCGGCCCCCAGCGGCCGTCCTGCCGTCCCCACAGCCACACGAGCCCGCCCACGGCGGTGAGTCCCGGCACGCCGAGCGCGGCCCCCTTGGCCTCGCTCCGGGTCAGCCGCGGCGACCAGTACGCGGCCAGCCAGCCCAGCCCGAGCGGCACCAGAGAACCCAGCACCGCGCCGGCCACCAGCAGCCCGGCGGCGACGAGTTCGACGACTCCGCCCGCGGCCGGGCCCGCCGCCCGCTTCCGGCGCCCCGCGAGCAGGGCGCCGAGCAGCGGCGCTCCCCCTGCCGGAGCGGCGTCGGCCACCACGGGGGCGGCGGGCGCCTGCGGCGGCGCGGCCGGGGCACCGTCCTTCCCGTCCTCGGGCGGGCGCTGGAACACCTCGGGCAGCTCGATGCCGCCACTGAACGCGTCCGGGATGTCGAACCGCGGATCGCGGGCCCCGGGCAGTCCCGACCGGGCCGCTCCGCCCGACGTGGGGCCGCTCCGCCACCAGTCAGGGTCGGTCTCCTGGGGGCCGAGTTCGTCCATGCCGGCCATGTGCGGCGGCGACGCGCCACGCGACGGCGGCGGCCCGGACCCGGTGTCCTCCTTCCTCATCTGCGGAAGGAGGGGCAGCCTGCGGCCGCGCGGCCGGTCCTGGTCCGCGTCGTCCGCAGGGCCGGTCTTCCGCAGCGAGACGGTCTCGCCGCCGAGCGCCGCGGAGACGACCTCCTCCGGCTTCCCGAGCCGGTCCAGCACCTTCCGTACGGCGGCCTTGCCGTCACCGGCGCCGGGTACGGCACGCATCCGTTCGATCTCGGTACGCAGCCCGCCGACCAGCCGTGCCCGGTCGGCCGCGGTCATCGACGTTCCGTGCGCGAGGTCGCCGACCCGGCTCAGATAGTCGAAGACCAGCTGCTCGCTCTCGATCCCCACCGCTGCCTCAACACCCGCCTCGCCGCCCGGAGATGTCCGATCACCGCAGACGGTACCGCGTCGCGCCGGGGCGCGTCCGCAGGTCAGTCGGCAGTGCGGGTCAGGTGGCGGGTGGTACCGCCGTTCTCCTCCGCGACGTCGCGGACATGCCGGAAACCGATCCGCTCCAGCAGCGCGAGCGACCCGGTGTTCGCGGCGTCGACCGTGGCGTGCACCTCGCTCAGCCCCAGCGTGCGGAAGCCGTATGCGACCACCGCCCCGGCCAGCTCGGTGCCCAGGCCCGCGCCCCACCGGTCGGGGTGCAGGGCGTAGACGATCTCGTGGCCGTCCACGTCGTCGGTGCGCTTGATCTCCGCGTGCCCGACCAGGCGCCCGCCCTCCCGCACCCCCCACACGTCGAACCTCCGCGCCGGATAGACGTGCGTGAAGATCCGCCGGAACAGCGCCCGGTCCTCCGCCTCGCTCTGCGGGCCGTCCCCCATCCAGCGCGACACCCGCGCGTCCTGGAACAGTGTGACGAAGTCGTCCTCGTCGGCGGGCGTGTACGAGGTGAGGAGCAGCCGCCGCGTGCGCAGCTCCGGGCTCGGGTCGTCGGGCATGGACGCGAACCTAGAGCGCCCCTCCCGCCCCCCACAACGTGTTTTCCCCCGGCCCGGCGCCACGAAGCACGGGGTCCCGCCGACACCCCCGCTACCGTAGGACGGATGAGTCAGGAGCAGCAGCCCGCCGCCGCGGCGCCGTCCCGCACGCTCGCCGACGACCTGCGCGGCCGGGACGACGCGGCGCTGGCCGCGCTGCTGCGCACCCGCCCCGACCTGCTCTCCCCCGTCCCCGGCGACCTCACCCAGCTCGCCACCCGCGCCGGTACCCGCGCGTCCGTCGTCCGGGCCGTCGAGCGGCTGGACCGGTTCGCGCTGCAGGTGGCCGAGGCGCTGGCGGCCGGTCCGGACCCGTGCGGCTACGAGGAACTGCGCGGCCTGCTGACCGGCGTCGACGGCGAGGAGGCGGCCGCCGTCGACCGGCAGCTGCCCCGGGCGCTCGCGCTGCTGCGCGACCGCGCCCTGCTGTGGGGCGACGACGACCGGCTCCGGCTGCTCCGGACGGCCCGCGTGATCCTCGCTCCCCCGCCCCCCGCGGTCTCCCCCACCGGGCTGGGCCCCCCGCTCGCCGAGGCCACCGCCGGCATCTCGCCCGGCCGCATGCAGGACCTCCTCACCGCGAACGGCCTCCCCGCCACGCACGACCCGGTCAGCGCGCTCACCGAGCTGGCCACGCTGTTCACCGACCGGGAGCGCATGACGGCTCTGCTCGCCGAGCACGTGCCGGAGGACAGCGCGGAGGTGCTGTCCCGCCTGGTGTGGGGGCCGCCGTACGGGACGGTCGACCACCGGGCGCCGACCCCGCCCGTGGCCCGGCTGCTGCACCACGGCCTGCTGCTGCCGAGCGGGGACCGTACGGTCGTGCTCCCCCGCGAGGTCGCGCTGCACCTGCGCGGCGGCCGGGCCCACCGGTCACCGGAACCGGAGCCTCCGCGGCTTGTCGCCCGGCGCGAACACCCCCCGCGCACGGTGGACGCCACAGCCGCCGGCCAGGCCCTCACCGCGCTGTCCACCGTCGAGGAGCTGTGCGGCGGCTGGGAGACCGACCCGCCGGGCGTGCTGCGCGCGGGCGGCCTCGGCGTCCGCGAACTCAAACGCACCGCCGTCGCCCTCGACCTTCCCGAACCGACCGCCGCCTTCTGGATCGAACTGGCCCTCGGCGCCGGGCTGCTGGCCTCCGACGGCGCCGTGGACGAGACGTACGCACCCACCCCCGCGTACGACGACTGGCTGCGTGCCGCTCCCGGCGAGCGCTGGACCCGGCTCGCCCGCGCCTGGCTGACCGGCACGCGCGTCGCCGGACTGGTCGGCGAGCGGGACCCGAAGGGCCGCAGCCTCGCCGCCCTCGGTCCCGGCCTCGACCGGGGCCCCGCCCCGGACGTACGGCACCGGGTGCTGTCCCTGCTGGCCTCGGAGGCCCCCGGCACCTCGCCGGACCCGGAATCCGTGGTCGCACGGGTCACCTGGGAGCGCCCGCTGCGCGCCGCCGCGACGACCGGCGGCAGCCAGCGCCCCCGGGCCCGTGCGGCGGCGCCCCCCGACGCCCCGGACGGCGACGGCACCGCACTCCGCACGCGTCTGGTCCGCTGGACCCTCGACGAAGCCGAACTCCTCGGCCTCACCGGCCGCGGCGCCCTCGCGTCCTACGCCCGCCCCCTCACCTCCCCGGACGCGGACACCTGGGGACCGTCCCTCACCGCCCGGGAACTCACCACCGCCCTCGCCGAGGCCGCCTCCGGGCTCGCGCCGCTTCTTCCCGAGCCGCTGGACCACGTACTGCTCCAGGCGGACCTGACCGCCGTGGCCCCCGGCCCGCTGGAACGCGAACTCTCCCTGGCCCTCGGCGTCCTGGCGGACGTGGAGTCCAAGGGCGGCGCCACCGTGTACCGCTTCACCCCCGCCTCGGTGCGCCGAGGACTGGACGCGGGCCGCAGCGCGTCCGAGATCCACGCCTTCCTCGCCGCCCACTCCCGCACACCGGTGCCACAGCCGCTGTCCTACCTGGTGGACGACGTGGCCCGACGGCACGGACGGCTCCGCGTCGGCGCCGCCTCCGCGTACCTGCGCTGCGACGACGAGACGCTGCTCGCCGAGATCCTCGCCGACCGGCGCTCCGCCCCGATCCGGCTCCGGCTGCTGGCCCCGACCGTCGCCGCGACCACCCTCCCGCCCGACCAACTCCTCGCCCGCCTGCGGGACATGGGCTACGCTCCGGCCGCGGAGTCGGCGGAGGGCGACGTACTGCTCGCCCGGCCGGATGCACACCGCACGCCGCCGCGCAGCGCACCGGACCCGGTACCGGACGGCCCGCCCGTGCCGGACGGCGCCCTGCTGACGGCCGCCGTCCGCGCCATCCGCGCCGGCGACCACGCGGCGACGGCGGCCCACAAGCCGCGGATCCCGGCCGCGGCCGCCCGCCCGCGCGACGGCGAGCCGCCGCGCACGACCTCCGCCGACACCATCGCCACGATGCAGTCCGCGGTACTCACCGGTTCCGCGCTGTGGATCGGCTACGTCAACGCCGACGGCGCCGCCAGCCAGCGCGTGATCGCACCGGTCCGGGTCGAGGGCGGCTTCGTCACCGCCTACGACCACACCGCCGACCAGGTGCGCACCTATCCCCTGCACCGCATCACCGGCGTCGCCGAACTCGCCGACGACTAGACCGCGTCGATCCCGCACACCGGCGGACACTCCGCCTCACGCACGACCCGGACCGGTGCGGGGGCACGACGTGAGGGGGCGTGGGTGGAGGGCAGGGGCGATGCGCCCGGAAACACTTGCCCGCGATGTGTGGGCCGCGAAATACAAGTCGTGCCCACCGTTCACCGAGAACGCGGCCCGTAAATCATGGGTTTCCGGGTCGTCGGCCCGGACCGCAGCCCACGCCCCCGACCCACACCCCCACACCAGCCACCGCCCCGCGCCCTCAGGCGCCGGGCACCGGAGACACCCTTGGCCGCAGCGCGACCAGCGGTACGCCCCCTGCACGGTCGGCGCCGATCGCGGCGTACTCCTCGGCGGACTTCGGAGCGTGCCCGAGTGCGTCCATCAGCTTGGCCGCCGTACGAGGGTGCCGTTCCGCGTACGCGGCGAGGCGGCGCCCGGACTCCTCCGGCGCGTACGGCACCGCCGTGCCCTCGTACTTGCGGCCACCCACCTGGTACCGCACACCGGGGTGGGCGACGATGTTCCGGAACCACTGGGACCGCTCGCCGTAGCCGGAGGCGATGATGAAGCTGCCCGGCTCCTCGCCGCGTCCGACGACCTCCAGACAGACCTGCCGGGGTTGCCCGCTCTTCCGGCCGATGTGGGTGAGCAGGACCAGGCGCTTGCCGAGCAGGGCCCCGAGGCCCCACCGGTAGAGGGGAATCGGGGCACGCAGCACCTTGCGGCGCCAACCGCCCTGCGGCGGACCGCCCTTGAGGGGATTCACGACGTGGACGCTCCTCTCCGCGCACCGTTCCGTGCGCGCTCGTGACCAACGTGTTCACGGCCGTCACCGCCGGATCCGCCCACCGGCCCCCCACCCGCACCCGCACCCGCACCCGGCACCAGCAACCGCACCAGTGGTTCGGCCAGGGCGGCCGGGTCCACCGCCGGGTCGAAGAGCCACTGGAGCATGCAGCCCTCGACAGCGCCCACGACCACCGCCGCGTGCGCGTCGGGGTCCACCGCCGCGAGCGGCGCCCCCTCCGCAGGCACCTCCTCCGCACGCGCCTGCTCCAGCAGCGCGGCGACGACCGTCCGGTAGTCGCGGTACGCCGCCGCCATGTCGACCGGCGAGTCCGCGTCCCGTCCGGCGGCCCAGATGTCGAGGAGCACCCGCGCGAGGTCGCGGTCCGCCGGCAGCGCGGTCACCGCGCCGCGGATCAGCGCGGCGAGCCGTCCGGCCGCCGGACCGTCGCCCTCCGCGGCCTCGCGCAGCAGTTCCGCCGAGCGCGCCGCGACGTCCTCGAAGGCGGCGTGGAGCAGCGACTCGCGGCCGTCGAAGTAGAGGTAGACGCTGCCCTTCGCGATGCCGGCCTCGCGCGCCACGTCGTCGATACGCGCGGCCGCGTACCCGCGGCGGGCGAAGACCCGTACGGCCGCCGCCAGGATCTCCTCCCGCCGGCGGGCGCGGTCCACCTTCTTCGGCATGCCGCTACCGCCCCACCCTTCCCCAATGATGATGACTGACCAGTCAGTCATCATACGCTGCTCCGCCCACCTCCGCCGCCCGCCCTCGTTCCGCGCGGAATGCGCGACACTGGTGGACGGCCCTCCCGGCCACCCGTGCCCGCTCGGCCGTCCGCCGGGCCATTCGCACCGCCGTCCGCGTGGCCATCCGCGCGGCCCGGCGCCTTGCCGGGCCCCGCCACACGGCCCGGCGTCCTGCGGAGCCCTGCGCGCGCCAGGCATCCCCGCCCCGAAGGGAGAACACGTGAACGGCCCGCTCATCGTGCAGAGCGACAAGACCCTGCTGCTCGAGGTCGACCACGAGCGGGCGGGCGACTGCCGTCGCGCCATCGCCCCGTTCGCCGAGCTGGAACGCGCACCGGAGCACATCCACACCTACCGGGTGACGCCGCTGGGCCTGTGGAACGCCCGCGCGGCCGGTCACGACGCCGAGCAGGTCGTCGACGCGCTCGTGGAGTTCTCCCGCTACCCCGTGCCGCACGCCCTGCTGGTCGACGTCGCGGAGACGATGGCCCGCTACGGCCGGCTCCAGCTCGTCAAGCACCCCACGCACGGGCTGGTGCTGGAGACCAGCGACCGGCCGGTGCTGGAGGAGATCCTGCGGTCGAAGAAGGTGCAGCCCCTGGTCGGCGCCCGGATCGACCCGGACTCCGTCGTCGTGCACCCCTCCGAGCGCGGCCAGATCAAGCAGGTGCTGCTCAAGCTGGGCTGGCCCGCCGAGGACCTCGCGGGCTACGTGGACGGCGAGGCGCACCCGATGGAGCTGGAGCAGAACGGCTGGGCGCTGCGCCCGTACCAGGAGCAGGCCGTGGAGGGCTTCTGGCACGGCGGTTCCGGAGTCGTGGTGCTGCCCTGCGGCGCGGGGAAGACGCTGGTCGGCGCCGGGGCGATGGCCCGTGCGCAGGCCACCACGCTCATCCTGGTCACGAACACCGTCTCCGCCCGGCAGTGGAAGCACGAACTGGTGCGCCGCACCTCGCTCACCGAGGACGAGATCGGCGAGTACAGCGGCACGCGGAAGGAGATCCGGCCGGTCACCATCGCCACCTACCAGGTGCTGACGACCCGGCGGAAGGGCGTCTACCCGCACCTGGAGCTGTTCGACTCCCGCGACTGGGGTCTCATCGTCTACGACGAGGTGCACCTGCTGCCGGCGCCGGTCTTCAAGTTCACCGCCGACCTCCAGGCGCGCCGCCGTCTCGGCCTGACCGCGACGCTGGTGCGCGAGGACGGCCGGGAGACGGACGTCTTCTCCCTCATCGGCCCCAAGCGGTTCGACGCGCCGTGGAAGGAGATCGAGTCGCAGGGCTACATCGCGCCCGCCGACTGCGTCGAGGTGCGGGTGAACCTCACGGACTCCGAGCGGCTGGCGTACGCGACCGCGGAGACGGACGAGAAGTACCGGTTCTGCGCCACCACGGACTCCAAGCGCCGTGTCACCGAGGCGCTGGTGCAGCGGCACGCGGGGCAGCAGACCCTCGTGATCGGCCAGTACATCGACCAGCTCGACGAACTCGGCGCGCACATCGGCGCCCCCGTGATCAAGGGCGACACTTCCAACGCGCAGCGCGAGAAGCTCTTCGACGCCTTCCGGCGCGGCGAGATCCAGGTGCTGGTGGTCTCCAAGGTCGCGAACTTCTCCATCGACCTTCCCGAGGCCACCGTCGCGATCCAGGTGTCCGGCACGTTCGGGTCGCGGCAGGAGGAGGCGCAGCGTCTCGGCCGGGTGCTGCGGCCCAAGGCCGACGGCCACGAGGCCCGGTTCTACTCGGTGGTCGCCCGGGACACCGTCGACCAGGACTTCGCCGCGCACCGGCAGCGCTTCCTGGCCGAGCAGGGCTACGCGTACCGCATCGTCGACGCCACGGAGCTGCTCGCGGGCGACGACGTCTGAGTCCACGACGGGACAGCGCCGCGCGGGGCGTCCCGCCGGTCAGCGTGAGGTCGCCCCGCGCCGCCGGGCCGGAACGGCCAGGACGGCGAGGAGGGCGAGCAGGGCGAGACCGAGGCAGACGTACGGCGAGGTGAGCGGCTGCACCCACCACGGCCCGCGCAGGTCGAGGTCCCCGTCCCGGGGCACCAGCCACATGGTGCGGGCGGCGAACACCGCCGCCACCGCGGCGCAGAGCACCCTGCGTTCCCACAGCAGCGCCAGCAGCGGCACGCACCACACCCAGTGGTGCGTCCAGCTGACGGGCGACACCAGGAGGGCCGTGAAGGCGACGCACAGCAGCCCCCACACGTCGCCGCGCGCCGCCCCACCGCACGTCACAGCACGCGTCCCACCCCACGCCGGGTCGCCGACTCCGCCGGAGGGCCCGCCCCGCAGGCACAGGCGGCGGGCCAGCCACAGGCCGGTCCCGGCCACCGCGGCCGCGGGCAGCATCCACAGCGGGCCGGGGTCGGCGACGTGCAGCACGCGCGCCACCGCCCCCTGCACGGACTGGTTGTCGACGATCCACGCCGTGCCCACCCGGCCGGTCTCGAAGAGCCGGTCGGTCCAGAAGACGACGCTGTCGCCGGGCAGGAAGAACGCCCCGGCCAGCACCGTGCCGCAGAAGCCGCCGAAGGCGGCGCACACCGCCCGGACCCGGCCCGTCAGCAGCAGGTACACGGCGAAGATCGCCGGGGTGAGCTTGATCCCGGCGGCCAGGCCGACGGCGAGGCCCTTGCCGCGGGCGCCGTCCGGGCGCCCGAGGTCCCACAGCACCAGGCACGCCAGCGCGAGGTTGACCTGCCCGAACGCCATGGTCTGGAAGACCGGCTCCAGCCACAGCGCCGCCCCGGTCAGCGCGGCCAGCGCCGGCGGCGTGACCGTCCGCCCCGCGAGCCGTGCCGAGAGGTGGACGAGCAGGGCGAGCAGGGCGAGGTTTCCGGCGAGGAACGCGAGCTTCGCCCCGGCCGCCGGCAGCAGCGCGAGCGGAACGAAGAGCAGCGCCGCGAACGGCGGGTAGGTGGCGGGCAGTTCCCACTCGGTGACCGTGAAGTCGTACAGACCGTGGCCGCGCAGCGCGGCCGCGCCCTCGGCCCGGTAGACCTGCACGTCGGCCATGGGAAACGGCGTGACCAGGGCGTGGGTCGCGAAGGCGGCCAGCGACAGCGTGAGGACGGCGCCGCCGAGGAGTGCCCGACGGGAGACGGACGGCCGCTGCGGCGGACTCCCGCAGGAGTCGGGGACGCGGGTGGTGGTCCCGGCCGGGAGCCCTCGGGCGGTGACGGAGCCGTCCCCGAGTCGCGTGCTCGCCACTGCGCCGATCGCCTCTTTCACCCGGTATCCACCAGTCCGTGCGGTGACCCTAGTCGACGGTGGTGCCTGCGCGGCGACGCCCGCGCGAAGATGGGCGACGGATCGTGGGGACGTCGGGGAACGCCGGCCGTACGTGCACGGCGGACCCCGAGTCCCGGCGGACCCGAGGGGCCCGGCGGACCGTTCGGGCACGCCGCCACCGTCCCGCGGGCTCGGCGCCGGCGGGCCGTGGGCGGAGGTCAGCCCTGGTGCGTCGCCGGCTGCTCCGGGGTTCCCGGCTGCTCGGGCCGCGCGGAACGGCCGCCCTCCAGATCGCCGAGCACGACCACGTCGAACGCGGAGCTGACGAAGACCCGTGCGACGCGGAGCGTGTTGCCGACCATGTGCCGCGGGTGCCGACGGGGGCGGCCCTCCGCATCCGCCCCGAGCGCAGTGGCACCGCGCCCGCGCCCGGGCCGCTGACCTGGGACGAGGCGTGCGTGCGGTGCTTTGCTCATACCCCCAGCATGGGCACCGCCGCACCCGGGTGCATCAGCCTAAAGTCCCGATTCGCCCCGAACGTCTCGCTCTCGGTGACCACAGATCCCCCTACGGGTGAGCGCGCCGGGAAATCCGTTCGCCCGCGGCGCCCCGGAGGTCTAGACTTCCGCGTCTCCGCCTCCCGTCGGGAGGCCCCCGGCCGTTCGGAAACCGGCTGGCACCCGCCCACGCACCCGTTCACTCGTACGTGTCGCGCCCTGCCGCGCGCGTGTTCGCGGAGTCCAGCGGCGTGCGGCCCGTGCCGTGGCCCGGCCCTCGACGGGTCCCGGGGCCCGACGGCCGCGCGCCGCACCTCGGTCACTTCGCGCTCCCGCGCGCCCGCGGTCGTGCGCGCGTACGGTCACGACCGCACCGGAGGCCGTCCCGTGCCCGCGCACGACACCGACCCGTCCGCCGCCCCCGCGCCCGCCGCCACCGCCATCTCGGCGGGCGACGACGGCCCGCTGGAACGCGAACGCGCCCACCTCGCCGGCTCGCGCGCCGCGCTGCGCGCGATGCGCACCGACGCCGAGTCCCTCGACATCTCCGACGTCACCGCGAACTGGGTGAACGCCGAAGTCCTGCGCGCCCAGCTCGACCAGCGGATCGAGTCCCTCGCCGACCTCGCGCACACCCCGCTGTTCTTCGGCCGCCTCGACTACGGGCATCCGCACACCGAGGCGGATGCCGCGCCCGCCTCTCCGTACGCCCACCACGCCGGGCACTCCTTCTACATCGGCCGCCGCCACGTCCACGACGCCGAGGGCGACCCCATGGTGGTGGACTGGCGCGCGCCGGTCTCGGAGCCGTTCTACCGCGCCTCGAAGAAGGACCCGCAGGATGTGGCGCTGCGCCGCCGCTTCGGCTACACCGGCGGCGAACTGACCGCGTACGAGGACGAACACCTCGGCGACCCGGCCGAGGCGTCGCAGGCGAGTGCACTGCTCCAGCGGGAGATCGAGAAGCCGCGCGTCGGCCCGATGCGCGACATCGTCGCGACCATCCAGCCGGAGCAGGACGCCATCGTGCGGTCCGGCATCGAGGGCACGGTGTGCGTCCAGGGCGCGCCCGGCACCGGGAAGACGGCCGTCGGCCTGCACCGGGTGGCGTACCTGCTCTACACCCACCGCGAACGGCTGGCCCGCACCGGCACCCTGGTCATCGGACCGAACCGCTCGTTCCTGCACTACATCGAGCAGGTGCTGCCCGCCCTGGGCGAACTCCAGGTGCGGCAGGCCACGGTGGACGGGCTGGTCGAGGAGGTCGCCGGACGGTACGGCGTGCAGGTGCGCGGCCGGGACGGAGCGGAGACCGCCCGGCTCAAGGGCGACGCACGGATGGCGCAGGTGCTGCGCCGGGCCGTGCGCGCCGGGGTCACCACGCCCGCCGAGGGGTGCGTGGTGGTGCGCGGCTCCCGGCGCTGGCGCATCCCTTCGTACGAACTCCAGGAACTGGTCGAGGAGTTGCTGCAGCGCGACATGCGGTACGGGGCGGCGCGGGAGGCGCTGCCGCAGCGCATCGCGCATGCCGTGCTGGTGCGCATGGAGCAGGCGGGCGAGGCCCCGGACGACCGGGTGCAGGACGCGGTGGCGCGGAACGCGGCGGTCAAGGCCGTGGTGAAGGCGGTCTGGCCGGCCGTCGACCCGGCGAAGCTGGTGCTGCGGCTGCTCTCCGACCCGGAGTTCCTCGCCGAGCAGGCCGACGGGCTGCTGGACGCGGACGAGCAGCAGGCCGTGCGGTGGGCGAAGCCGGCCCGCGGGGTGAAGTCCGCGACGTGGTCGGCGGCGGACGCGGTGCTGGTGGACGAGGCGGCCGACCTCGTCGCGCGCACCCCGTCGCTGGGGCACGTGGTGCTGGACGAGGCGCAGGACCTCTCCCCGATGCAGTACCGGGCGGTGGGGCGGCGCTGCACCACCGGTTCGGCGACCGTGCTCGGCGACCTCGCGCAGGGCACCACCCCGTGGGCCACGGCGAGTTGGCAGGAGGCGCTGTCGCACCTCGGCAAGCAGGGCTCGCACGTCGAGGAGCTCACCCAGGGCTTCCGCGTCCCGCGGGACGTGATCGCCTACGCGTCCCGGCTGCTGCCCGCCATCGCCCCCGGGCTGGCCGAGGCGACCTCGATCCGCGAGTCGCCGGGCGACTTCACGGTGCGGGCCGTCGCCGCGCAGGAGCAGACCGCCGCGGTGGTGGCGGCGTGCCGCGCGTCACTCGGCCGCGAGGGATCGACGGGCCTCATCGTCGCGGACGCGCGCGTACCCGCCCTGGCGGCCGCGCTGGAGGAGGCGGGCCTGCCCCACCTCGCCCCCGGCGAGGAGACCTCGGCCGGTGTGCGGCTGACGCTGGTGCCGGCGACGCTGGCCAAGGGCCTGGAGTACGACTACGTGGTGCTCGACGAGCCGGCGGCGATCGTGTCCGGGGAGCCCGACGCGCGCACCGGCCTGCGCCGCCTGTACGTGTGCCTGACGCGCGCGGTCTCCGGCCTCGCCGTCCTGCACGCCGAACCGCTGCCGGAGGCGCTCACGCGTACGTGACGTCGACCCGCTCGTAGCCCAGCGAACGCAGCAGCTGCTCCAGCATCTGCGTGGTGTTCTTCTCCGCACGCTTGCGCAGGCCGCTGTCCTCGGCGGCCTGCGTGATGTGCTTCACGGCCGTCTGGCGCACCTTCTGCTCGCTGTTGGGGTTGTCGGAGAACCAGTCGCCGTAGCGGTCGAACAGGCCGCGTTCGCGGGCGACGACGTAGGAGCGGTCCTCGTTCAGCGCCGGCTTCTCCAGCTCGGCGCGCGGGAGGGTGAGGGTGGCGGACGTGCGGGCGTCGTTCACCTTCACCGCCTTCTCGTCGACGTCGCCGAGGTCGACGTACGCGCCGACCGAGCCGGCGCCCACGAAGAGGGTGCGCTCGCCGAGGAGGGCGTCCGGCAGGTACTTGGCGTCCTTCTCCAGGTCGACGACGACCTGGAAGTTGCCGGAGGCGGCCTGGTAGCGGCTCATGTCCTGGATGGAGGTGAGCAGCGTCGGGCCGGTGCGGTCCTTGGTGTCGCTCTCGAACGGGTTCGGCAGCCCGGGGATCAGGTTGAGCCGCCCGGCGGCCGCGAGCAGGGCGACCAGGACGACGAGGGCGAGGGGCAGCGAGACCCACCAGGGGAGTCGTACGGCCCGCACGGTTCACCTCCGGTGAGTGTTCGACGGTCGTACCTTCCGCGTTGTCCTCTTCCCCGTCCCCGCGGGTCTGAACGCCCGCCGGGGACACCGTCGGCGGGTGCGGCCCCGCTCGGCCGAGCGGACACGCGCCGAACTGACCGCCACGGGAGTGGAGTTCACGCAGCCGGTCACCGACCGGGGGTGGGGCCCGACGACCACGCTGCGCCTTCCCGGCGGCGGGCTGCTCGGCCTCTACGAGCCACGGCACGACACGGCGACCGCGCTCTGACGGCCGGCCCCCGCCCGACGGGCCGGCTCCCCCTCAGCCGTCCAGCAGGGTGCGCCAGCGGGCGACGGCCCCGGCCGTGACCGGACCGTGCCAGCCCTCGGGTCGTGCGGCGCCCCCGATGTGAAACGCCGTCACCCCGGCGTCCTTCAGGCCGGGCACGTGGTCCAGCCGCAGGCCGCCCCCGACCATCAGCAGCGGCTCGTAGCCGGGCTCGCCCGCAGCCGTACGGGCCGCCTCCGCGACCAGCACGTCCCAGCCGTCGTCCACGCCGGCCGCGGAGCCCGCGGTCAGGAAGGCGTCCGGGCCGGGCAGGTCGGCCAGCCGCTTGCGCAGGCCGTCCCGGTCGGCGGCCCGGTCGATGGCCCGGTGGAACGTCCACCGGCCGCCGCCGGTCGCCGCCGCCAGCGCGGCTACCGCCTCCACGTCGGGCTGCCCGGACTCCTCCAGGAATCCGAGCACGAACTCCTCCGCGCCCTCCGCGCGCAGCGCCTCCGCCTGCGCGCCGAGCACCGCGACGCCTTCCGGACCCCCGGCGGAGAACCCGTCCGCCGCGCGCAGCATCACCCGCACCGGCAGATCCACGGCGGCCCGTACGGCCGCGAAGGTCCCGGGCGAGGGCGTGAGCCCGTCGGCGGCCATATCCGTCACCAGTTCGAGGCGGTCCGCCCCTCCGGCCTGCGCGGCCCGGGCGTCGTCCGCGTCGAGCGCGATCACCTCGAGCAATGGTCTAGACATGTAGCACAGCCTGCCACACCCCCGGTGCCCCGGAAACCCCGCCCCGGCCCGCCCACGCCGCACCGCACGGCTCCTCGCGGGGTTCCTCCCAGGGCTCCTCCCAGGGCTCCGCGCGGGCCGGAGTGGGCACAATGGCGGTATGCCTTCCGGGATTCCGTACGTGCCCGAGCCGCATCAGGAGCCGGGACCGGACCGCGACGCGCTGCTCGCGCGGTGGTGTGACCTGCTCGTACGCACGCGGGGCGGGGCCGCGGAGCCGGCCCCGGAGCCGTACGGGCGGGACCTGCTGGACCGGTGGGAGGAGCGACAGCGGCACTACCACACGGTGCGGCACCTGCGCGCCGTGCTGGACCGGGTGGACGAGCTGGCCGCACACGCCGCCGACCCGGACGCCGTACGGCTGGCCGCGTGGTTCCACGACGCGGTGTACCGGCCGGACCGCAGCGAGAACGAGGAACGCAGCGCGCAGCTCGCCGAGCGGGCGCTGCCGGAGGCGGGGGTGCCGGACGGCACCACGGCGGAGGTGGCACGGCTGGTGCGGCTGACGGTCACGCACGCGCCCGAGCCGGGGGACGCGAACGGCGAGACGCTGTGCGACGCGGACCTCGCGGTGCTGGCGGGCTCGCCCGAGGAGTACGCGCACTATGCCGCGTCCGTGCGCCAGGAGTACGGCTTCGTGCCGGACGAGATGTTCCGCGAGGGCCGCGCCGCGGTGCTGCGGCAACTCCTCGGCCTGCCGCAGCTGTTCCGCACGGCGCACGGCCGCACCCACTGGGAGCGCACCGCCCGCCACAACCTGCGCGGCGAACTCGACCTGCTGAGCGTCTGAGACGGGCCGGCGGCTCACCGCTCCAGCAGGAACTCCGTCTCCAGCGCCGGGTACGGCTCCGGAAGCGGCAGGGGGCGGCCGATCTCGACCTCCGTCCTCGTCGCGTAGTGCGGGTCTCCGCGCTCCGGCGCGCTCACGGGGTCGGAGTACGCGTACGCCTTGCCCTCCCGGCGGTGCAGCAGCACGTACACCGGCACGCCGGCAGCGGCGTACGTGCGGTACTTCGGGCCGGTGTCCGTCTCGTGGTTGGTCGAGGTGACCTCCCCGACGAGTGCGAGCAGGTCGATGGAGTACCAGCCCTTGTGGGTGCGGCGGTACGCCTCGTCGAGATCCGTGGGACGCCGGTGCTTCACGTAGAAGTCGGGGATGAGGAGCGCCTGCGTCCGCTCGTACTTGACCCCACACCTCAGGCCGATGCCCATGCCGGCGAGCGGGAAGCCTGCGGTGCGCAGCTGGATACAGAACTCCAGCGCGGCGTCCATGTGCTGGTCGTCCGGTTGCGGCGGCAGGAACGCGCCCCTCTCGACGTACTGCGCCCGGACAGGCTCTCCGTAAGCCTCTTCGAGCGCGCTCAACTGGTCGATGGGGTCCGGCGCGTCTTCCATGATGTCGGTGACGGGGTCGGCGGTGACGGTCACGCTTACCTCCCTCTCGTAACTCCAGGCTACGCGCGAGCCTGGTCCCCGGCGCCATGATCGGCCGCGCGGGGCGGTGAAGGGGCCGTTCGGGCGTACGTTCATCCGTTCGGACGGCGCGGATGCGGAAGCGTTGACGCTGGGCGCACCATGGACGGATGGAACTCATCGAGGCGTTCGACACCGCCTACGCCGAGTGGGACCGGCTGGTGCACGAGGTCGGGACGGAGCAGTGGCACACGGCGACGCCGTGCGCGGACTGGAGCGTCCGGGACCTGGTCAACCATGTGACCGCCGAGCACCTGTGGGCGCCGCATCTGCTGGGCGGGGCGACGCTGGCGGAGGTCGGCGACCGCTTCGACGGCGACGTGCTGGGCGACGAACCCGTCGCCACCTGGGAGGCGGCGGGCGCGGCCTCCCACCCGGCCTTCCACCGGCCGGGCGCGCTGGAGGGCGAGGTGCACGTCACCGGTGGCCGCGAGGCGGCGGAGGCGTACGGCTGGCAGATGACGACCGACCTGGCCGTGCACGGATGGGACCTGGGGACGGGGATCGCCCGTGCGCCCGTCCTCCCCGACGAATTGGCCCAGGACCTGCTGGAACGGGTGCGTCCGATGGTCGGCGACCAGGGCATTCCGGGCGTCTTCGCTCCCCCGGTGGACGTCGCGGCCACGGCCACTCCGCAGGAGCATCTGCTGGCCCTGCTCGGCCGCCGGCCCTGAGACACCGATCCGGACCCGGGCCGGGCGGACCACGGCCGGAGATCTGGCGGCCTGAGACGTCGGACACCACCGCTCCGAGGCGGGAATGCGGCCGTCGGGGTGCGCCGTTGAACACGACCATGCCCGCCGACGCACCGACAGCCGATCCGCACCTGCCGCGAGCCGCCACCAAGACGACGCGCACCCGCATGCCCGCTGCGGTCTACGTGCTGGGCATGTCCGTCTTCGCCCTCGGCACCTCGGAGTTCATGCTCTCGGGCATCCTGGAGCCGCTGGCCCGCGACATGGACGTCTCCATCCCGCAGGCCGGGCTGCTGGTGTCGGCGTTCGCCATCGGCATGGTCGTCGGCGCGCCGCTGCTGGCGGCCGCCACGCTGCGGCTTCCGCGCCGCACCACCCTGATCGCGCTGCTCACCGTGTTCGGCCTGGGGCAGGTGGCGGGTGCGCTGGCGCCCTCGTACGGGGTGCTGTTCGCGTCCCGCGTGGTGAGCGCGCTGGCCTGTGCCGGGTTCTGGGCCGTCGGTGCGGCGGTCGCCGTGTCGCTGGTGCCGGTGACCGCGCGGGCCCGCGCGATGGCCGTCATGGTGGGCGGCCTCAGCATCGCGAACATCGCGGGCGTCCCGGCCGGCGCGTTCCTCGGGCAGAGCGCCGGGTGGCGTGCGGCGTTCTGGGCGGTGGCCGCGATGTCGGCGGTCGGCCTCGTCGGGGTCGTCGCCGTGGTGCCGCGCACCCAGCCGCCGACCGGCGAGGACGCGCCGCGCCTGCGCCGCGAGCTGCGCATCTACCGCGACCGGCAGGTGTGGATGACGCTGGTGACCATCGCCGCGACGGCCGCCACCGGCTTCTGCGTCTTCTCCTACCTCTCGCCGATCCTGACCCGCACCGCGGGCCTGTCGGAGAGCTGGGTGCCGTGGGTGCTGGCGCTGTTCGGCCTGGGCGCACTGATCGGCACCTCGGTCGGCGGCCGCATCGCGGACGCGCACCTGTTCGGCACCATGTACGCCGGGATCTCCGCCGCCGCAGTGGTGCTGACGGCGCTCGCGCTGCTCGCGCACGTGCCGGTGGCCGCGGTCACCCTGTCGTTCCTGCTCGGCCTGGCCGTCTTCACGGCCGCGCCCGCGCTCAACGCGCGCATGTTCAACGTGGCCGACGCGGCGCCCACGCTGGCCGGGGCGACCACCACCGCCTCGTTCAACATCGGCAACACGCTCGGTCCGTGGCTGGGCGGGCTGGTCATCAGCGCGGGCTGGGGCTTCGCCGCCGTGGCGTGGACGGGCGCCGCGCTGGCGGTGACGGCGCTGCTCGCCACCGCCGTCGCCTCCCGCCTCCGCGGCACCCCGGCGGACACCCGCGTGATCGCCCACGCCCCGGGGACCCCCCACGACGCCCCTGCGGGCGCGCGCCAGCAGCGCTAGCATTGCCAGCAGTGCTGTCACAGCTCTGGAGGACGTGGGATGGCGACTCTCACCGTGCGCGGGCTGGACGAGGAGACCCGCTCCCGTCTGCGCGTCAGAGCGGCCCGCAACGGGCGCTCGATGGAGGCCGAGGTCCGGGCCATACTGCGCGACGAGCTCTCTGCCCCGGCCGAGGCGTACGGCCTGGGCAGTCGCATGCACGCACGCTTCGCCGGGATCGAGCCGGGAGACCTGCCGCTGCCCTCCCGCGACGACGCGCCCCGCGCGGCGGTGTTCGACGCGTGATCGTCCTGGACACGAACGTCCTCTCGGAGCTGGTGCGCAGGAATCCCGAACCGTCGGTGATCGCCTGGCTCGACGGCGTCCCCGGCCGCGACCTCGCGACGACCGCCGTCACGGCCGCCGAGCTCTTCCATGGCGTGGAGCGCCTCGCCCCGGGCAAGCGCAGGACCGCTCTCCGCGAGGCCCTCCACGCCCTGCTCCACGAGGATCTGCGAGGCCGCGTCGAACCCTTCGACGCCGTGGCGGCCGAGGAGTACGCCCTCGTGGTCCGCGCCCGGGAGGCCGCCGGCATGTCCGTCTCGGTGCCCGACGCCCAGATCGCCGCCGTCTGCCGGGCCCTCGGGGCCACGCTGGCCACCCGGAACGTGAAGGACTTCGTCCGCACGGGCATCGCCCTGATCGACCCGTGGAGCCTACCCGCAGGCGGGACGCCCACGCCGGACTGACCGGCCCGTCACTCCCGACCCGGGCGGGGGCGGCGGAGGCCGGCGGCGCGCAGCCGGAGCAGCAGTTCCTTGCTGCCGACCTCGACGGCGCCGTGGTGCACGGCGGTGGCGTAGCGCTCGGCGGGCACGTCGTAGTGGTCGCGGTCGAACGCGCGGCGCGGACAGCCGATCGCCGCCGCGAACGCGTGCAGTTCGTCGTACGAGCTGTCGCTCACCAGGTGGGACCACATGCGGCCGTGGCCGGGCCAGGTCGGGGGGTCGATGTAGACCGTCACGCGCTCAGGCGCCCCCGCCGAGCGAACCGACGCGGGCCACGGCGGTGGACGTCTTGGCGCAGACCCAGTGCGGGTTCTCCCCGAGAGCCGGCTCGACCTCCAGGGCGTGCAGGTCGGATCCGCCGCAGACGGGGCACAGAGGCCAGCGGCCGTAGCGTTCGAGAAGGGCGTCCTGGACGTCCTGGGCGATCAGGCCGTCGACGAAACCGACGCCGTCCGGCCACTGCTCGACCCACCAGCGGCGGTGCACCACGGCGTCCTCCACCAGGGAGACCACGTCCGCCCGAGCGACGTCGCCCGCGGTCAGGTCGGCGAGGACGAGCGCCCGTGCGGTGTGCAGCGCCTGCTCGAGCGCCTGGTCCTGAGGGGATTGCCGGTCCATGTCCATGCCCTCCATTGGACCAAAATCGGGCCGTTCGCGGCGGACGGCCCGACGGCCGGGCGGCCCGCGGCCCGCCGGGCCACCCGGAACCCGCCGGGGCCCCGGTCGTGCACAGGGACTTGACGCCATCCCTGGCTGAAAATACCTTCCTCCTGTGACGTACAGCGTGAAGGAAAGTTTCTCCGGAGCTGCCGGGCCGGGTGCCGGCAGAGGCCCCTCGACGGGCCGCGGACACTCCCACCCGGCACCGCCCGGCCCGCCCGGACCCGGCGCGCTCGCGGCGAAGGTGCGCACCATGGCGCCCTCGATGACGCGTTCCATGCAGCGCGTCGCGGAGACCGTCGCGCACGACCCCGCCGGCTGCTCGCGGCTCACCGTCACCGGGCTCGCCGAGCGCACCGGCACCAGCGAGGCCACCGTCGTACGCACCTCGCGGCTGTTGGGCTATCCGGGTTACCGGGACCTGCGGCTGGCACTCGCCGGCCTGGCGGCGCAGCAGGAGTCCGGGGCGGCGCCGTCGGTGACCGCGGACATCGCGGTGGACGACCCGATCGCGGACGTGGTGACGAAGCTGGCGCACGACGAGCAGCAGACGCTCGCGGACACCGCCGCCGCACTGGACACCGGCCAGGTGGAGGCCGCCGTGGGGGCGCTCGCCTCGGCCCGCCGGGTCGACATCTACGGCGTCGGCGCGTCCTCCCTGGTGGGCCAGGACCTCGCGCAGAAGCTGCTGCGCATCGGCCTGGTCGCCCACTCGCACGCCGACCCGCACCTGGCCGTCACCAACGCCGTCCAGCTCCGCGCGGGCGACGTGGCCCTCGCCATCACGCACTCCGGTCGTACGGTGGACGTGATAGAGCCGCTGCGCGTCGCCTTCGACCACGGCGCGACGACCATCGCGCTCACCGGCCGTCCCGACGGCGAGGTGGCGCAGTACGCCGACCACGTGCTCACCACCTCCACCGCGCGGGAGAGTGAACTGCGCCCGGCCGCCATGTCCAGCCGCACCAGCCAGCTGCTGGTGGTCGACATCCTGTTCATAGGCGTCGCGCAGCGCACCTACGAGACGGCGGCCCCCGCACTGTCAGCCTCCTACGAGGCGCTCGCCCACCGCCACTCGCCGCGGCAGCGCTGACCCCCCGCAGCCGCACGCACCGCGCACACCCGCTCGCAGGCGCACCCGCCGCACGTACGCCACCAGCACGTACGCCCCCAGGACCTCACGCACCGGAAAGAGCCGCCCCCACTCATGACCTCCACCGCCGACCCCTCGCACAGCCCGTCGTACAGCGCGCTGCGCGCGCAGCTGGAGACGCTGACCACGGAGGCGTTCCGCAGCGAACTGGCCGAGATCGACCAGCTGCCCACCCTGGAGATCGCCCGGCTGATGAACGCCGAGGACGCCACCGTGCCGGCCGCCGTCGCCGAGCAGCTGCCCGTGATCGCCGCCGCGATCGACGGCGCCGCGGAGCGCATGGCGCGCGGCGGCCGGCTGGTCTACGCGGGCGCCGGGACCGCCGGGCGGGTGGGCGTGGTGGACGCCAGCGAGTGCCCGCCGACCTTCAACACCGCGCCCGAGCAGGTGGTCGGGCTCATCGCGGGCGGCCCGGACGCGATGATCACCTCCGTGGAGGGCGCCGAGGACAGCCGGGAGCTGGCCGCCGCGGACCTGGACGGACTCGGCCTCGGCCCGGAGGACACCGTCGTCGGCGTCTCGGCCTCCGGCCGCACCCCGTACGCCGTCGGCGCCGTCGAGCACGCACGGGAGCTGGGCGCCCTGACCGTCGGGCTGTCGTGCAACGCCGGGTCGCCGCTCGCCTCCGCCGCGGAGCACGGGATCGAGGTGGTCGTCGGCCCCGAGCTGCTGACGGGTTCCACCCGGCTCAAGGCCGGCACCGCACAGAAGCTGGTGCTCAACATGCTGTCGACGCTGACGATGATCCGCCTGGGCAAGACCTACGGGAACCTGATGGTCGACGTGCGGGCCTCGAACGAGAAGCTGCGGGCCCGTTCCCGCCGCATCGTCGCCCTCGCCACCGACGCCTCCGACGAGGAGATCGAGAACGCCCTCGCGGCGACCGGCGGCGAGGTGAAGAACGCCATCCTCACCCTGCTCGGCGAGGTCGACGCACCCACCGCGGCACGGCTGCTGTCCGACGCGGACGGCCATCTCCGCGCGGCCCTGCGGGCGGCGAAGGGCTGAGGTGCCGAGGCACCGCCACGCCGGCACACCCCCACCAGCACGGGGTCCGGGCCGAGGCGGTCCGGGCGGTCACATCTTGCGCGTGTCCCGCGGCTCGGCGTACGGCTCCTCGTCCTCCGGGTGACCGGCCTCCATCGCCCGCTGGCGCTCCAGCTCCGCGTTGAACTCCAGGCCGAGCAGGATCGCGATGTTGGAGATCCACAGCCAGACGAGGGAGATGATGATCCCGGCGAGGCTGCCGTACGTCTGGTTGTAGCCGGCGAAGTTCGCCACGTAGAAGGCGAAGGCCACCGAGGCGACGATCCAGATCAGCACCGCCAGCAGGCTGCCGGGCGTGACCCAGCGGAAGCGGCGCTTCACGTTCGGCGCGGCCCAGTAGAGCAGCGAGAAGACGACGCTGACCAGCAGCACCATCACCGGCCACTTGGCGAACGACCAGACGGTGACGGCCGTGTCGCCGAGCCCGAGCGCGTCGCCCACCGTGCGGGCGACCCCGCCGCTCACCACCACCGCGACCGCGACCAGGGACAACATGACGAGCACGCCGACCGTGGTGAAGAAGCGGGTCGGCAGCGCCTTCCAGAAGGGGCGGCCCTCGCGGATGTCGTAGATGCGGTTGCCGGCCCGCATGAAGGCCGCGACGTACCCGGAGGCGGACCAGATCGCCAGCACCAGACCGATGACGAGGGCGAGCCCCGCACCACTGCTGCCCTGGAGCTGCTCCAGGATGCTGGTCAGCGTCGACTTCACGGGCCCCGGGGCGAGACCGCCGAGTTCGTCGATGACCGACTGGATGGCCGAACTGCCGAGCAGGCCCATGATCGACACGACGGCGATCAGCGCGGGGAAGACGGACAGCACGCCGTAGTAGGTGAGGGCCGCCGCGATGTCCGTGAGCTCGTCCTCCTGGAACTCCTTCCCGGTGCGCTTCAGGACGGCCCCCCACGAGCGTTTCGGCAGGTCACCGGGGCCCTTCGCCGGGCCGCCGGGCTCCGGTTCCGTCGTCCCGGGGCTCTCCTCGCCCGCCTGTGGGGTGTTCTGCGCCATGGGCTCCGCTCCTCCGTTCCGGGCTCCGGCCCGCCGGAGCCCGGCCGCCGTCTCGCGTCGGACGACGGCCGGGTACCCCGGGGGCGGGGCGGGACTCACAGGCCGGGCCCCTTTCACCGGTACGGGTCTCCCGTCTCCCCCGGAGCGGCGGTGCTCAGCCGACGCGCACGTCCTTGGCCGCGGACGGGTCGGCGTCCCCGCCGGCCTGTGGGCCGGACGTCCCGCCTGCGGGCTCCCAGCACTCCACGCCCTTCAGGCCGGGCACCCGGTCGCGGGTGAAGACGGGATCGAGTCCGGCGCGCCGCTGCGCGACGTAGTCCTCCAGGAGCCGGAAGGCGACGACCGACAGCGGCAGCACGGCCAGCAGGTTGACCAGCGCCATCGCGCCCATCGTGACGTCGGCGAGGCTCCACACCACGCTGACCGAACCCATCGCGCCGAGCACCGTGCAGGCCAGGATGACGACCCGGTAGCCCGCCATGACCGGCTTGCTGCCGGTGACGAAGCGGACGTTGGACTCGCCGTAGTAGTAGTTTCCGATCATCGAGCTGAAGGCGAGCATGAACACCACGACGGCCAGCACGTAGCCGGCCCAGCCGCCCAGCGTCTCCTCCAGCGCGGACTGGGTGAGGTCCGCCCCTCCCCGCTCGGACAGCGACGGGTTGGTGGAGAGGATGATGAAGGCGGTCATGGAGCAGACGATCAGGGTGTCGAAGTAGACGCCGAGGGTCTGCACCAGCCCCTGCTTGACCGGGTGGCTGACCTCCGCGGTCGCGGCCGCGTTCGGGGCGGAGCCGAGACCGGCCTCGTTGGAGAACATGCCGCGCCGCACACCCTGCACGATCGCGGCGCCGATCGCGCCGGACGCGGCCTCCCGCAGACCGAAGGCGCCCTCCACGATCGAGGCGAGGACCGACGGGAGCTCGCCGAGGTTCAGCGCCAGCACCAGCAGGCCCATGAGCAGGTACAGCACGGCCATCACCGGGACGAGCACCTGCGTGACGTGGGCGATCCGCTTCACGCCGCCGAAGACGCTGAGCGCCAGCAGGCCGGCCAGGGCCGTGCCGACGACGAAGGTGAAGGAGGACGAGTCGCTGCTGCCGGAGCTCTTCAGCACCGTGGTGATGGTGTTGGACTGCACGGCGGTGAAGACCCAGCCGAAGGTGAGTGTGATGATCACGGCGAAGGTGACGCCGAGCCAGCGCTTCCCCAGGCCCCGCTGCATGTAGTACGCCGGGCCGCCGCGGTAGGTGCCCTCACCGCCCGGGTGGGTGTTGCGCACCTTGTAGAGCTGGGCGAGCGTCGACTCGACGAACGAGGACGCGCCGCCGACCAGCGCCATGACCCACATCCAGAACACCGCGCCCGGGCCGCCGAGGGTGATGGCGGCGGCGACGCCCGCGACGTTGCCGGTGCCGATGCGGGCGGCGGCGGAGATGGTGAAGGCACCGAAGGCCGAGACGGACCTGCGGCCGGTCCCGTGGCTCTGCGCGGGGGTCTTCAGGACCCGCAGCATCTCCGGGAGCAGCCGCAGCTGCACGGCCTTGGAGCGGATCGTGAACCAGAGGCCCGCGATCGCCACGAGGGGGATCAGCAGGTACGTCCAGAAGTGGTCGTTGATCTCGACGATCAACGCGTCCAGCGTGCTCATGGGATGGGTGGTTCCTCGGAGTCGGGTGGTGCTCGGCTCTGGACGACGGGACGTACGTGCAGGCCGCGGAGGAAACGGAACACCGCCCTCCGTTCACAGCGGTCTGAGGGAACCTCACCGTTGCGTTCGGCGGTAATCGCCGTTCACCCGGTGCGGTATCTCACACGCGCGAGCGGCCCCCTCCCGCGAAGGGAGGGGGCCGCTCGAAGGTTCAGGCGTCGATCCGCGAGGATCAGAAGCCCATGTCACCGCCCATGCCACCGGTCGGGTCGGCGGCGGCGCCGGCCTTCTCGGGCTTGTCGGCGATGACGGCCTCGGTGGTGAGGAACAGCGCCGCGATGGAGGCGGCGTTCTGCAGCGCGGAGCGCGTCACCTTGGCCGGGTCGATGATGCCCTCGGTGATCATGTCGACGTACTCGCCGGTCGCGGCGTTCAGGCCGTGGCCGACGGGCAGGTTGCGCACCTTCTCGACGATGACGCCGCCTTCGAGACCGCCGTTGACGGCGATCTGCTTCAGCGGAGCCTCCAGCGCCAGCTTGACGGCCTGGGCACCGGTGGCCTCGTCGCCGTCCAGCTCGAGCTTCTCGAAGACCGAGGAGGCCTGGAGCAGGGCCACGCCACCGCCGGCGACGATGCCCTCCTCGACGGCCGCCTTGGCGTTGCGCACGGCGTCCTCGATGCGGTGCTTGCGCTCCTTGAGCTCCACCTCGGTGGCGGCGCCGGCCTTGATGACGGCCACGCCGCCGGCCAGCTTCGCGAGGCGCTCCTGGAGCTTCTCGCGGTCGTAGTCCGAGTCGGAGTTGTCGATCTCGGCGCGGATCTGGTTGACCCGGCCCTGGACCTGCTCGCTGTCGCCGGCACCGTCGACGATGGTGGTCTCGTCCTTGGTGATGACGACCTTGCGGGCGCGGCCGAGCAGCTCGACACCGGCGTTCTCCAGCTTGAGGCCGACCTCCTCGGAGATGACCTGGCCGCCGGTGAGGATGGCGATGTCGCCGAGCATGGCCTTGCGACGGTCGCCGAAGCCCGGGGCCTTGACCGCGACGGACTTGAAGGTGCCGCGGATCTTGTTCACCACGAGGGTGGACAGGGCCTCGCCCTCGACGTCCTCCGCGATGATCAGCAGCGGCTTGCCCGACTGCATGACCTTCTCCAGCAGCGGAAGGAGGTCCTTCACGTTGCCGACCTTGGAGTTGACGATGAGGATGTACGGGTCCTCGAGCTCCGCCTCCATGCGCTCCATGTCGGTGGCGAAGTAGGCGGAGATGTAGCCCTTGTCGAAGCGCATGCCCTCGGTGAGCTCCAGCTCAAGCCCGAAGGTCTGCGACTCCTCGACGGTGATGACGCCTTCCTTGCCGACCTTGTCCATGGCCTCGGCGATCAGCTCGCCGATCTGGGGGTCGGCGGCGGAGATGGAGGCCGTGGAGGCGATCTGCTCCTTGGTCTCCACGTCCTTGGCCTGCTCCAGCAGGGCGGCGGAGACGGCCTCGGTGGCGCGCTCGATGCCGCGCTTCAGCGCCATCGGGTTGGCGCCGGCGGCGACGTTGCGGAGACCCTCGCGGACCAGCGCCTGGGCGAGAACGGTCGCGGTCGTCGTGCCGTCACCGGCGACGTCGTCCGTCTTCTTCGCGACCTCCTTGACCAGCTCGGCGCCGATCTTCTCGTAGGAGTCCTCGAGCTCGATCTCCTTGGCGATGGAGACACCGTCGTTGGTGATGGTGGGAGCGCCCCACTTCTTCTCCAGCACGACGTTCCGGCCCTTGGGGCCGAGCGTGACCTTGACGGCGTCGGCGAGCTGGTTCATCCCGCGCTCGAGGCCGCGCCGCGCCTCCTCGTCGAACGCGATGATCTTGGCCATGGAAGTGGTCCTCCGGGACTCGGGTGGGCTTCGAAGGACCGTGCCGGCGCCCGCGACGGACGACCTGCGGACCCGGCGGTTCCTTGCCCCACCCGGCCTGCGGGCCTCACCGGACCCGGTCCTGCTGTCACTCTCACCTTCAGAGTGCTAACGCCAATGATTAGCACTCTCCCCCCTCGAGTGCAAGCGTCCACCGCACCCCGGGACGGCCGGCCGGACGGAGAGCACCCCACCCCCGCGGCACCCGACGGACACGAGCAGGGCCCGCACCTCCTGGTGGAGATGCGGGCCCTGCTGCTGTCGGTTACGTCGGTCGGTACCGGTCGGCGCTCAGCCGGTCACGCGGACCATGTCCGCCTGCGGCCCCTTCTGACCCTGCGAGATCTCGAACTCGACCCGCTGTCCTTCGTCCAGGGTGCGGTAGCCGTCCATCTGGATCGCGCTGTAGTGGACGAACACGTCCGCACCACCGTCGACCGCGATGAAGCCGTAGCCCTTCTCCGCGTTGAACCACTTGACGGTGCCCTGAGCCATTGCAAACTCCCCTATTACTGGCCCTTGCACGAGCCCGCACTTCGCGGACCCGGGTCAGACCTCACCCCCGGCGGAGCCGGTGGTGTGCGCCGGAACGCGTCGACCGCCGCTGAATGTATCTGTCCGAACGCCGTCTGCAACAGGTCAGGCGGACGAGAAATCGGGGCACGACACTTCACGGAATGTGGGGAGAAAGTGCGGGAAAGCGGGGCAATCGTGAAGAGGCAAACCGGCACAGGCGCGGCAAAAGAGACATCGAATTCGCGCAGAAGTTGTCGCGTTCTCATATGCGCGCGGCATTCACAGAAGGGGAACGGCTTCACTCTACTCCCTCGCGGAACGCGGAATCCCCCCCTCCGTTTCCGTGTCGGAGGAGGCGATTCCGTTCCCCGGCGCTTCCCGCGCGGTTCCGCGCGCCGTTGCCCGCGCCGGGGCGCGTCAGCAGCCGCCGGCGACCGCCGGGATGATCGAGACGCCCGCGCCGTCCGGCGTCGGCGTCTGAAGGCCCTCGGCGAAGCGCACGTCGTCGTCGTTCACGTAGACGTTCACGAAGCGGCGCAGCTTGCCGGAGTCGTCCAGGACCCGGGCGCCGATGCCGGTGTGGTTCTTCTCGAGGTCGGCCAGCACCTCGGCCAGCGTGACCCCCTCGGCCGGGACCTCGGCCCGGCCGCCGGTGTAGGTGCGCAGGATGGTCGGGATGCGGACGTTGACGCTCATGGGTTCACCTTCCGTGGGTTCGAAGTGCGCAGCAGTGCGCAGCAGGGGGACGCGGCGGCACGGCGCCGCGGGACGCCCGGGCCGCGTCAGGCCAGGCCCGCGTCGCGGAACGCGTCCAGGCTGGGGCGGATGGTCGCGCTGGGCCGGGCGGCGTCCGCGACGGCGTCCAGCGTCTTCAGCCCGTCACCGGTGTTCAGCACCACCGTGTTCAGCGACGGGTCCAGCAGGCCGTCCTCGATCAGCTTCCGGGTGACGCCGACGGTCACCCCGCCCGCCGTCTCCGCGAAGATGCCCTCGGTGCGGGCCAGCAGCGTGATGGCGTCGACGATCTGCGCGTCGGTGACGTCCTCCACCGCGCCGCCGGTGCGCCGCGCGATGTCCAGCACGTACGGGCCGTCCGCCGGGTTGCCGATGGCCAGGGACTTCGCGATCGTGTCCGGCTTCACCGGCCGTACGACGTCGTGACCGTCCTTGAAGGCGCGGGAGACCGGGGAGCAGCCCTCGGCCTGCGCGCCGAAGATCCGGTACGGCTTGTCCGCGACGAGGCCGAGCGCGATCAGCTCCTTGAACCCCTTGTCGATCTTGGTGAGCTGGGAGCCGGACGCGATCGGGATGACGATCTGGTCCGGCAGCTCCCAGCCGAGCTGCTCCGCGATCTCGTACGCCAGGGTCTTGGAGCCCTCGCCGTAGTAGGGGCGCAGGTTGACGTTGACGAAACCCCAGCCCTCGCCCAGCGGGTCGCCGATCAGCTCGGAGCAGAAACGGTTCACGTCGTCGTACGTGCCCTCGATGCCGACCAGGTCGCCGCCGTAGACGGCGGCCATCACGACCTTGCCCTGCTCCAGGTCGTGCGGGATGAACACGCAGGACCGGAAGCCGGCACGGGCCGCGGCGGCACCGACCGCGCCGGCCAGGTTGCCCGTGGAGGAGCAGGAGAGGGTGGTGAAGCCGAAGGCGCGGGCCGCCTCGACGGCGATGGCGACGACCCGGTCCTTGAAGGAGTGCGTCGGGTTGCCGGAGTCGTCCTTGACGTGCAGCGTGCCGCCCGCCGCGGCGACGCCCAGTTCGCGGGCCAGGTTGTCGGCCTGCACCAGCCGGGTGAACCCGGGGTCGGTGTTCGGCTGATCCGCGACGTCGGCGGGGACGGGCAGCAGCGGCGCGTAGCGCCAGATGCTCGCCGGACCGGCCTCGATCCGTTTCCGCAGGCCCTCCGGGTCGCCGGTCGGCAGGTCGTACGCGACCTCCAGCGGGCCGAAACACTCCTCGCAGGCGAAGAGCGGCCCCAGCGGGTTGCGGGCGCCGCACTCGCGACAGGACAGAGCGACGGCGGGGCCGAGTGAAACGTCGGCGGCAGCGGTTGCGGCGGAGGTGTCGGCGGACTGCTCGGGAGCTTGCACAGCCATGAAGGCGAGGCCCTTTCTCCTCATCTTCCCCGTGGCGTATCTCGCCACGAGCCGGAATTGGCACCTTCCCTAGCCGGGGGCCCGCCTGGATGCGCGAGACCGGCTGGAGGGTTGCCGGGGCTTCATCGGGCCGTTCCCTCTGCCCCTCTGGATGAGCGGTGTGAAGTTGTGGGTCGGGTCACTCGGACCCGTGCGTCCGACCCCGCCATGTCCGGGCCGGTCGCGTTGTTCAAGACTGTAGCCCAAGGCTCCCGCACCGCCTGCGGGGCGTCCGCACCGCGAGACGCGGTGCCCGCAGTGCGGTCGCAGCGGCGCCGTACGCTCGCGCGGCGGCACGCTGGAGCGGGGGCGGGTTCCGACACCTACAGGAAAGCAGCAGGAGAGCAGACGTGCTGGACGAGGTCCGCGACTGGCTGGACCGCCGCTCCTGGGCGGCGGCAGACCGCCCGCTCCCGGCGCTCGCCGCGGCGAAACGCGCCGCCGGGCCGGCCGGCGGCGTCAGCGTCGTGCTGCCCGCCCTCGACGAGGAGGCCACCGTCGGCGAGATCGTCGCCGTGATCCGCCGCGACCTGATGGACGGCCCTCACCCGCTGGTCGACGAGCTGCTCGTGCTCGACTCCGGCTCCACCGACCGTACGGCGGAGGTCGCCGCCGCGGCCGGCGCGAAGGTGGTGCACCGCGACGAGGTGCTGCCACGGGTCCCCGCCGTCCTCGGCAAGGGCGAGGTGCTCTGGCGCTCGCTGCTCGCGACCAGCGGCGAGATCGTCTGCTTCGTCGACGCCGACCTGCGGGACTTCTCCGCCGACTTCGTCTCCGGGATCGTCGGCCCGCTGCTCACCGATCCCGGCCTGCAACTGGTCAAGGCGATGTACGACCGGCCGTTCGGCGCCAGCCCGGAGGGCGGCGGCCGGGTCACCGAACTGGTCGCCCGGCCGCTGCTGAACCTCCACTGGCCGCGCCTCGCGGGCTTCGTCCAGCCGCTCGGCGGCGAGTACGCGGCGCGGCGCACGCTCCTGGAACGGCTGCCGTTCCCCGTCGGCTACGGCGTGGAGCTGGGCCTGCTGGTGGACGCGCTCGGCCTGGCCGGCCTGGACGCGCTGGCCCAGGTGGACGTCGGCGCGCGGCGGCACCGGCACCAGGACGGTCAGGCGCTGGGGCGGATGGCCGCAGCGATCCTCCGCACGGCGGAGGTACGGCTGCCCCGCGGGGGCGACGAGCTCGCGGTGCGGCACCGCCTGACGCAGTTCGCCCGGGCGGACGCGGGCGGCTTCGCGGCCCGGACCTTCGCCGTGGACGAGGTGGAGCGGCCGCCGATGCTGAGCGTCCCCGAGTACGCCGCCCGCCGCCCCGCCTGACCGACCCGGGTGCCCGGCCCCTGCCACGGCGTCTCCTCCCGCCCGCGCGGGACCGGGCGGGCGGCGCGGAGGCGTGCGGCGGCACGGGAGCGGCGTACGTTTGCGCGGGAGCGCGGACGGCTAGGCTCCGGCCATGGTCGCTGAGCGCTCCGCCCAGGTACTCGTCGCGTCGAACAGAGGCCCCGTCGCCTACCGCCCCGCCGAGGACGACCCGGCCCGCCTCACCGCCCGACGGGGCGGCGGGGGCCTCGTGTCGGGGCTGAGCGCGATCGGCCCGGAGACGGGGGCCGTCTGGGTGTGTTCCGCCCTGAGTTCCCCCGACCGGGAGGCCGCCTCCCGCGCCGGGCGGCGGCTGGACTCCGCCGACACCGGCGGCCAGGCCGTGCGGATGCTCGACATCCCCGCCGACGTGCACGACGGCGCCTACAACGGCGTGGCCAACTCCGTGCTGTGGTTCGTGCACCACCTGCTCTACCGGACGCCGGTGGAGCCCTCCTTCGACGCCGAGTTCGCCCGGCAGTGGGCGGCGTACGAGGCGTACAACGCCGCGTTCGCCGACGCCTTGGCGGAGGAGGCCGCCGAGGGCGCGGCCGTGCTGGTGCAGGACTACCACCTCTCCCTGGTGCCCGCGCTGCTCCGCGAACGCCGGCCCGACCTGCGGATCGGGCACTTCTCGCACACCCCGTGGGCGCCGCCGGACTACTACCGGATGCTGCCCGACGACGTCGCCGCCGACGTGCTGCGCGGGGTGCTCGGCGCGGACCGCGCCGGGTTCCTCACCACCCGCTGGGCCCGGGCCTTCGCCGACTGCTGCGCGGAGGTGCTGGGCGCGGAGGTGACGACCGGCGGGGACGGCCGCGTCCACGTCGTGCACGAGGGCCGCACCACCCGCCTGGGCGTGCACCCGCTCGGCGCGGACGGCGACTTCCTCCGCGAGCGCTCCCGGCGCCACGACGTCGCGGAGCGGCGGCAACAGCTGCGCGCCCAGGTCGGCGGCGGCGACCGCCGCATCGTGGTGCGGGTGGACCGCACCGAACTGTCGAAGAACATCGTCCGCGGCCTGTACGCGTTCCGCCGCCTGCTCACCGACCACCCGGAGTGGCAGGGGCGGGTGGTGCACCTGGCGTTCGCCTACCCCTCGCGGCAGGACCTGGCGGTGTACCAGGAGTACACCGCGGAGGTGGCGGAGGTCGCCGAGGAGATCAACGCCGACTTCGGCACGCCGGCGTGGACCCCCGTCGTGCTGCACGTGGAGGACGACTTCGCCCGTTCGCTGGCCGCCTACCGGATGGCGGACGTGGCCCTGGTCAACCCCATCCGCGACGGCATGAACCTGGTCGCCAAGGAGGTCCCCGTGGTCTCCGACGAGGGCTGCGCGCTGGTGCTGTCCCGGGAGGCGGGCGCGTACGCCGAACTGGCCGAGGACGCACTGACCGTCAACCCGTACGACATCGCGGAGACCGCGCGGGCGCTGCACGAGGCGCTGAGCATGCCGAAGGGCGAGCGGGCCGAACGGTCCAAGCGGCTCGCCGACGCGGCCACCGCGCTGCCGCCCGCCGACTGGTTCCTGGAGCAGTTGGAGGGGCTCCGCGGCTGAGGCCGCGCCGGTCGCCCGGACCGGTCGCCCCGGACGCCGGTCCGCCGCGGACGTCAGTCCTCCTCCTCGAGGGCGAGGTCGGCGACCACGGCCAGGTGGTCCGACGGCCAGACGCCGTCCACCGGTCCGTCCCCGGCCCGCCGTACCGACCGCACGTGCCCGACGTTGCCCGGCCCGGGCGGACCGACGTGGACGTAGTCGATGCGCACGCTCGGGTCCCGGCGGGCCGCGACGTGGGGGTTGGCGGCGTCCCAGGTGGCTTCGGGCAGGCCCGGCGCGGCGAACTCCCAGGCGTCCAGGAAGACCTGACGGCCGACCGGCGGCGCGGTGCGCAGACCGCCCAGCAGCCGCATCTCGTCGCTGTCCGGCCAGGCGTTGTAGTCGCCGGTGAGCACCGGCGGGAAGTCCGTGCCGGCGCGGTACTCGGCGACGAACGCGGCGAGCGCCCGCACCTGGGCGCAGCGGACGGCCGACTCGTGCGCGCCGGAGTTGAGGTGGGTGGTGAAGAACGGCACCCGCCTGCCGCCGGGAGCGTCGATCAGCGCGTGCAGGCTGAGCCGTCCGTCCGCCCGGCCGCCGTCGGTGGGCAGCCGCAGCCGGGCCCTGTCGACGACCGGCCACCGGCTCAGCACGGCGTTGCCGACGCCGATCTCGTGCGCGTCCGGGTCGTCGAGCCGGCGCTGCCAGCCCCCGGGCGCGTCGGAGTCGGCGCGCACGCAGTACATGCCGAGGTCCCTGGCGAGGCGGTCGGCGAGGCAGTCGTCGCCGTGCGACCACACCTCCTGCAGGCCCAGGACGTCGGGCTTGACGTCGAGCAGGACCTGCCGGATCGCCTTCCAGCGCCGCTCCCACGGGCCGAAGCGCCACCACAGGTTCCAGGTCATCACGCGCACACCGGGTGCCTCCCCCGTGATCGGCCGCCTCATGCCCTCGCCCGACGGCGAGCCGGACAGGTGGGCTCAGGCCCCGGCGTTCCCGTCCGGGCCGAGGGCGGCGGCCAGCGCCTCCAGCAGCGCGACCACGCCGTCCGGGCCGTCGACCACCAGGTCGGCGCGGTCGGCGAGTTCGCGTACCTCGTCGCTGCCGCTGCACACCAGCAGGCCGCCGACGCCCTCGCTGCGCAGCGCGTCGACGGCCGCGAATGCGGCCAGGTCACCGAGGTCGTCCCCGGCGTACACCACGGACGTCGCGCCCGTCTCGCGGGCGAGGTCGGTCAGAGCCCGGCCCTTGTCCATCCCGGGCGGGCGCAGTTCCAGCACCATCCGCCCCGGTTCGACGGCCAGTCCGTGCCGTGCGGCGAGCGCCGCCATCGGCTCGCGCAGCCGCGCGAAGGCGACGGCCGGCTCGGCGGCGCGGCGAGTGTGCACGGCGACCGCGCCGCCCTTGTCCTCGACGTGCACGCCGTCGGTACCGGGGACGTCGGCGAGTGCGCCGGGCAGTTCCTCCCGCACGGCCTCGACTCCGGGGTGCGGGGGCGGCGCCTCGACGGCGCCGGTGACGGCGTCCCAGCGCTCGGCGCCGTAGGCGCCGAGCACCACCATGCGGTCCAGGTCCGGCACGCCGGCGAGGCCGCCGTACTCGACGGCGGTCGCGGCCGGCCGGCCGGTGACGACGGCGACCGTGGCGAGGTGGGGCGCGAGCCGGGCCAGGGCCGGGACGGCGTCCGGGTGCGCCCGTGCCTGCTCCGGGTCCGGCACGATCGGGGCGAGCACGCCGTCGAAGTCCAGGGCGAGCAGGGCCCGTCCGGGCTGCTCGAAGAGCTTCTCCAGACCACGGCGCCCGGCGGGGGTCAGGGGCGCCGGGCATCGCCGGGTGAAGGACGGGGGGAGAGAACCGAGGTCGCTGCCCATGGGTCCGACCCTACCCACGCGTCGGCCCTGCGCGGGCCGACTCACGGCCGACACACCGCCCACTCGCACGACGCCTCGGCCTCCCGCCGCAGCGGGAGTCCCCGTCCCGGGCGCCCGGGCCCGGCGCGGGGCATCCGGTGACCGGCGGCGAGGGCGCCCACACGCCGGCGACCCGCGACCGTCGCCCACCGGTGCGTCCGGTGTCGCCGAACGCCACGCCGGAGCACGGCCCGCGCCGCCGACCTCGCGGGCTCTCCCGGCCGCACGCAGCACCGCCCGCGCGCGCAGCGCCGCGGAGGGGGGTCGTTCGCGGGCCGGCGGGGCGCACCGCCGATCCGGCCGTCGGTGCGGCCCGCCGGGGCGGTCAGCGGTGGGCGCGGTGGGCTTCGCGGAGGCGGCGGAGGCGGTTGACGGTCACCGGGTCGTGCGCCAGTGCGCGCGGGTCGTCCAGGAGCGCGTTGAGCAACTGGTAGTACCGCGTCGGGGACATGTCGAGCCGTTCCCGTATGGCGCGTTCCTTCTCGCCCGGACCGGACCAGCCGCGCCGTTCGACGGCGAGCACCGCCCTGTCCCGCTCGGACAGGCCGCCCCCGTCATCCGCCTCCGTGTCCGCGTGCGCACTCATGCGACAAACCTACTCGCGCCGGGAACCCCGGACCTCCCTACACGTCGATAAAGATCGCGCAAGTGGACTAGACCTCTCACGGGTGGACGCGGGAGACTGTCCCCGTGAGTCCATACGTCATCGCCCTCGATGTGGGCGGCACCAGGATGAAGGGTGCGCTGCTGGGGCCGGACGCCGGGCGGACGCCGCTGTACGAGGCGCGCCGCGGCACACCGCGCGAGAGCGGCCCGGAGGCGGTCGTCGGCGCCGTCCTCGACTTCGTCGCCGAGCTGCGCGCGGAGGGCGTGGCACGGCTCGGCGCCGAGCCGCGCGGCGCGGGCGTCGTCGTACCCGGCATCGTCGACGAGGCCGGCGGCACGGCGGTCTTCGCGGCGAACCTGGGCTGGCGGGACGTGCCCCTGCGGGACCGGCTGCGTGAACGGCTCGGCACACCGCACGTGGCGCTCGGGCACGACATGCGGGCCGGCGGGCTCGCCGAGGCCCGCATCGGCGCGGGCTCGGGGGTGGACCGGTTCCTGTTCGTCGCACTCGGCACGGGGATCGCCGGAGCCGTCGGCATCGACGGACGCATCGAACCCGGAGCACACGGCGGCGCCGGGGAGATCGGCCACGTCGTGCTGCGCCCGGACGGCCCGCCCTGCGGCTGCGGGCGGCGCGGCTGCATGGAGACCCTGGCGTCGGCGTCCGCCGTGGGCCGCGCGTGGGCGGAAGCGAGCGGTGTCGCGACGGCGACGGCGGCGGACGCCGCTGCCGCGGTCGCGGCCGGCGACGCGCGCGCCGCACAGGTGTGGCGGGACGCCGTCGCCGCGCTGGCGGACGGCCTCGTCGTCGCGGTGACGCTGCTCGACCCGCGGACGCTGGTGATCGGCGGCGGACTCGCGGAGGCCGGCGCCACCCTGTTCGACCCGCTGCGGGCCGCGGTCACCGAACGGCTGACCTTCCAGCACGTGCCCTCGATCGTCCCGGCGGCACTGGGTGACGCCGCCGGCTGCCTGGGCGCGGGACTCCTCGCCTGGGATCTTCTCTCCGCGGAGGTTGTGAGCCGATGACGGCGCAGACACGACGAACGGTCCTGACCGGGGCCCGGGTGGTCCTGCCGGACGGGGTGGCGGACGGCGGCCGGGTGACGGTCCGGGGTCGCACCATCGCCGCCGTCGCCACCCGTCCGGGCGAGGCGGTGCCGCCGGTCACCGCCGCCACCGCGGACGACGAGGTGGACACCCACGAGCTGACCGGCCACTGGCTGGTGCCGGGCTTCGTCGACATGCACGTGCACGGCGGCGGCGGCGCCTCCTTCTCCGCAGGCACGCCCCAGGAGGCGCTGACGGTCGTCGGGACGCACCGCCGGCACGGCACGACCACCATGGTCGCCTCCACCGTGACCGGCGACCTGGACGATCTCGCACGGCAGGCGGGCGCGCTGAGCGAACTGGTGCAGCAGGGCGACCTGGCGGGCGTGCACTTCGAGGGCCCGTTCATCGCCCGCAACCGGTGCGGCGCGCACCAGCCGGAGCTGCTGCGCGACCCGGACCCGGCGGACGTGCGGAAGCTGCTGGACGCCGCGCACGGCACCGCCCGGATGCTGACCCTCGCCCCGGAACTGCCCGGCGGGCTGGACTCGGTGCGGCTGCTCGTCGAGCACGGCGTCGTGGCTGCCGTCGGGCACACCGACGCGACGTACGACGCCACCCGGGAGGCGATCGACGCCGGTGCCACCGTGGCCACGCACCTCTACAACGCGATGCCCGCGCTGGCCCACCGCGCGCCCGGTCCGGTGGCGGCGCTGCTGGAGGACGAACGGGTCACCGTCGAGCTGATCGACGACGGCACGCACCTGCACCCGGCCGCACTCGGTGTGGCGTTCCGCGCGGCCGGGCCGGGCCGGGTGGCGTTCGTGACGGACGCGATGGGCGCGGCCGGGATGGGCGACGGCGTGTACCCCCTGGGCCCGCTGGAGGTCGAGGTGCGCGACGGCGTGGCCCGGCTGGTGGAGGGCGGCTCCATCGCGGGCTCGACGCTGACCATGGATCAGGCGTTCCGCCGCGCGGTCACGGTGGACGGGCTTCCCGTGGCGGACGTGGTGCGGGCGCTGAGCGCCAACCCGGCGCGCCTGCTGGGCGTGTTCGACCGGGTCGGCTCGCTGGAGGCCGGGAAGGACGCGGATCTGGTGGTGCTGGACACGGACTTCGCGCTGACCGCCGTGATGCGTAAGGGCGAGTGGGTGGTTCCGCCGCCGGCAGGGTGACCGCCGGTAAGCCGACGGGGCCGAGGTCTGTGCTCGGCCGCCACGCGATGGCATGATCACCCCCGCACATCAGGTTTTCGTACTACGACGAGGGAACGGCGCACGTGTACTCAGGGGGTGGATCCGCGTGATCCTGACGGTAACGCTCAACACCGCCCTGGACGTCGGCTACCGGGTCCCCCGCCTCGAACGGCACGGCACACACCGCGTGCGCGAGGTGCGGGTCAGACCCGGCGGGAAGGGGCTGAACGTCGCCCGCGTGCTCGCCTCGCTCGGCCACGACGCGGTGGTCACCGGCTTCGCCGGCGGCCGTACGGGCGAGGAGGTGCGGACGCTGCTCGCCCGCCGGGCGGAGGACGCCGCGGCCGCACCGGACGCCGGCTCGCTCACGGACGCCCTCGTCGCCGTCGACGGCGAGACCCGCCGCACGGTCGCCGTGATCGACGACGCCACCGGCGACACCACCCAGCTCAACGAGCCCGGCCCGCACGTCGCCCCGGAGGAGTGGACGGCGTTCCTGACCGCGTACCGGGACCTGCTCGCGGCCGGCGGCGGCCGGTGCCGGGCCGTCGCGCTGTGCGGCAGCCTGCCGCCGGGCGTACCGGTCGGCGCGTACGGGACGCTGGTGCGGGAGGCGAGGAGCGCGGGCGTGCCGGTGCTGCTGGACACCAGCGGCGAGCCGCTGCGGCGCGGGCTGGCCGCCCGTCCGGACGTCGTCAAGCCCAACGTCGCGGAACTGGCGGGCATCACCGGCACCAACGAGCCGCTGCGGGCGGCGCGCGAGGCGCGTCGCCGGGGCGCGCGGGAGGTCGCGGCGTCGCTCGGCCCGGACGGGATGCTGGCCCTCACCGAGGACGGCGTCTGGCGGGCGGCCCCGGCGCGCCGGCTGGCGGGGAACCCGGCGGGCGCCGGGGACTCGGCGGTCGCCGGGCTGCTGTCCGGTCTGGTCGAGGGCCTCTCCTGGCCGGACCGGCTGGTGCGCGCGGTGGCCCTGTCGGCGGCCACCGTCGCGGCCCCGGCCGCCGGGGAGTTCGACGCCCCGGTCTACGCCGAGATGCTGCCCCGCGTCGAGGTCACCGAGCGGACGGCGGCGGCGTGACGGCCCAGGGGACGCGGGGACCGGGGGCGCGCGGACGCGGCGGGGCTCGGCCCGGTCAGCCCTTCCAGCCGGGCTTCAGCCAGATCTGGTCGAGGGCGAACGCGCACGTGTTGCCCTGCTCGCAGGACACCGTGATGTCGTTCCTCCCCTCCTCGAGGACCACGTAGGAGTAGCTCGTGGTCCAGCCCTTCTCCCAGTCGCCCTTCTTGGCGTTGGCGAAGTTCTTCATGCTCAGCGGCCGGTCGTGCGGGTCGCCGTTGACCACGAGGGTGGAGTCCGCGTCCCGGCCGGGGACGGAGTAGCGGACCATCACGGTGTACTTGCCCGCCTTCGGCACCTCGGGGCTCCAGGTCGCGCTGTCACCGGCGTTGGGCATCGTCACGTACGACCCGTTGCGGCTCTGGGCGCCGGGGACCGTGTTCGCCGCGGTGGCCTTGCCGGCCAGCGTCAGCGCGGCGGCGTCCTCGGTGGGAAGGTCGAGCGGCTTGTCCTTCTGGCCCTCGTCCTTGCCGCCGGTGTCCTGCTCCTCGCCGCCGGCGCCCGCGGTCGGGGTGGTGCCGGCCTGCGGGTTGCCCGTGCCGCCGCTGTCGTCGCTGTTGAAGAGCATCGCGGTACCGATGCCGATGACCACGGCGGCGACCACGGCCACGGCCACGATCAGCAGTCCGTTGCGGTTGCCGCCGGACCCGCGGCCGCCACGGCCACGGCCGGACGGGCCGCCCTTGGAACCGTCCCCCTGCCGGCGGACCGCGGCGCGGCCGCCGGGCATCGTCTCCGGCGCCGCATAGTGCGCGCTGGGGCTGCCGGTGCCGTGCTGCTGGAACGCGGTGGCCTGGCCGCCCTGCCGGCCGCCGTGGGCCTGCTGCCCGCCATAGGTCTGCTGTCCGCCGTACTGGCGTTCGCCGACCGCGCGGACCTGGTTGTACGAACGCCGGGGGACCCCGGGCTGCGGTGCCGTCGCCGCGCGCCCCTCCGCGCCGCCGCCTTCCTGGCGGTACAGATAGGCGAACGGATCGTCGCCCTCCGGCGCACCCGTGCCCTGGTTCTCGGCGGTCATCCCCTGTCACTCCCTCTGCGTCAGGTATCCGGCCGAGCCTACATCCCGGGGGTGGGCCCGACGCCAACGCGGAAGTGATCACCCGTCGGACAACCGGCGAAGTCCCAGCTCACCGCACGTCCCGTGCCCCCCCGGCCGTCGGGGCACGTCTCAACCCTCGGGACACGGACGGCGACACGCGGTGCGGACGCCGCGCGGCGACCCGTCAGCCCGCGCGGCGGCGGCCGCCGGACCGGGAGCGCTTCTCCACGTACATGCGCTGGTCCGCGGACTGGAGGACCTCCTCGGCCGTCATGCCGCAGGCCGCCCAGCCGATGCCGAAGCTCGCCCCGACCCGGACCGCGCGGCCGTCGACGCGGATGGGCGGGATGATGGCGTTGCGCAGCCGCACCGCCAGGTCCTGGGCCTCGGCGGGGCCGACGCCGTCCGCCAGCACCACGAACTCGTCGCCGCCCAGGCGGGCCACGGTGTCGTTGTCGCGTACGCCCGCGGAGAGCCGGCGTGCGACCTCGATCAGCACCGCGTCGCCGCAGTGGTGGCCGAACCGGTCGTTGATCGACTTGAACCCGTCCAGGTCGCAGAAGAGGACGGCGAGTCCCTTCTGCCCGTCGTGGTGCGGCGGCACCGCGTGGTCGTGGTGCGCGGCGTAGCGGTCGAAGGCGGGGATTCCGGAGGCCGGGGTGTCGTACGGCCCCTCGAAGGCCTCCAGCGCCCCCAGGCCCGCGGCGGTCGCCGCGGCGGGGTCGGTCAGCGGCGCGACGGTCGGGTCGGCCGCCGGGCGGGGCGCCTGGGTGAGCACCGGTCCGATGCCCCCGTCGGCACCGCCCGGTGCTCCGGCCGTGCCGGCGCACAGCCGTGCGCCGAGCCGCGCGCGCAGTTCGGCGCTGTTGGGCAGGCCGGTGAGGGAGTCGTGGCTGGCGCGGTGGGCGAGCTGGATCTCGTGCCGCTTGCGCTCCTCGATGTCCTCGACGTGTGTCAGCAGGAATCGGGGCCCGTCGGCCGCGTCGGCGACGACGGAGTTGCGCAGCGAGACCCAGACGTAGCTGCCGTCGCGCCGGGCCAGGCGCAGCTCGGCGCGGCCCCCCTCGGCGGAGGTGCGCAGCAGCGTGCCGATGTCCTCGGGGTGGACGAGGTCGGAGAAGGAGTAGCGGCGCATGGCGGCGGCCGGGCGGCCCAGCAGCCGGCACAGCGCGTCGTTGGCGCGCATCAGGCGGCCGTGCTGGTCGCCGCCCATCTCGGCGACGGCCATGCCGCTCGGCGCGTACTCGAACGCCTGGCGGAAGCTCTCCTCGCTGGCCCGGAGTGCCTGCTGCTCGCGTTCGAGGCGGACCAGGGCGCGCTGCATGTTGGCGCGCAGCCGGGCGTTGGAGAGGGCGATGGCGGCCTGGGTGGTGTAGAGCTGGAGGGCTTCCAGGGTCCAGGTGCCGGGGCGGCGGCCGTTGCGCGGCTTGTCCAGGGACATCACGCCGAGCAGTTCGCTGCCGGAGGTGTAGAGCGGCGCGAAGAGGCGGTCGCTGGGCTGCCAGCGGTCGGTGTCGTCGCTGACCGGTGCGGGCGTGTGCCATTGGGGGACGTCGTCGTTGTCGAGTATCCAGCCCTCGTGGCAGGGGATGAAGCGCAGCGACCCGGACGGCTCGCCCATCGCGAGGCGCCGTTCCCAGGAGGCGCGGGAGCCCACCCGGCCGGCCATGGCCGTCTCGGCGGCCTCGCTGCCGGCCACGGCGGCGACGACCAGGTCGCCGTCGGGGCGGACGAAGTTGACGGCACAGAGTTCGAAGCCCAGCCCCTCGACGACGCCGTCGGCGATGGTCTGGAGGGTGTCGGCCATGCTGCGTGCGGTGTTGAGCTTCGCCACCGCCTGGTGCAGGGCCCGCAGACTGGCGAGGCGGACGTAGGGCTCCGACTCTGTCTCCATCGCCTCCCCCTGAGCTTCGGCGTGAACGTCGGCTCCGCGAGCGTTCCGCGCGCCTCCCGGCGCGCGCGTTCCCGTGCACGTGCACGTGCAGGTGACCACTGAATCACAGTCAGCACCACAGCCGGTACACAGGGTCAACATTAAATCGCTTCTGTGACTCAAGTCACTGGACGGGGCGCGAAAGGGGCGCACAACCCGCGCGAAAACAGCGCGGACAGGACACCGAATCGGCACGGACCGGACGTCGGCCGTCCGTTTCCCGCCGTCACCAGGCCGGAGGCCCGGCGGCGGGGACGTCGGGGCGCCGGGCCGGACAGGACCTAGGTCCTGCCTGGTTCCCAGGTCCGATGCGGGGGCGGTGCGACGCCGGATACCGTCTTCTGACGTGTCCCGAGCATTGCAGCAGCAGACGACGAAGACGCCCGTGCCCCATCCTGAAGGGGTGAGCGAGGAGGAGTTCAAGGCCGCCATGGCCCGGCTGGCGGCCGGAGTGGTCCTGGTGTCGGCCCACGACCCGGACGACGGGCCCCGCGGCGAGGACGTCGGCATGACCGCGACCGCCTTCCTGTCCGTCTCGCTGGAACCCCCGCTCGTCATGGTCAGCGTGCGGGACGGGTCACGCATGGACGAGGTGCTGGAGCGGCAGCCGCGCTGGGCGGCGTGCCTGCTCACCGAGGGGCAGCGGCACATCGCCGGCAGGTTCGCGATGAAGGGGCGCCTCAGCGACCGGCTGCTCTTCCAGGAGCTGCCGCACGACCGCGGCGAGGCCAGCGGCGCACCCCTGCTGCGCGAGGCGCTGGCCGTCGTGGAGTGCCACACCGAGCAGCGGGTGCGGGCGGGCGACCACAACCTGGTCATCGCCCGCGTCCTCACCTCGTCCGTCCGGCACGGCGAGAGCACCGGCCCGCTCACCTACTTCCGCGGCCGGTACCGCACGCTCTCCTGACTCCTTCCCGTCCGCCCTCATCCGACCTCAGTCCAGGACGCGCACCCCCAGCTGGGCCGCGAACGCCGGAGCCAGGTCCATCAGCTGCCCGGTGCCGATCACGGCGCCGGAGAGCCGGTCGACGCCGCCCGCGAAGCCGAGTTCGGCGGCGTCCCGCAGGTCCACGTCGCGCAGCCGGGCGGCGGACAGGTCGGCACCGCGCAGGGCGCAGTCGCGGAAGGACACCCGCTCCAGACGCGCCCCGCCGAAGTCCGGCTCGACCAGGACGCAGCCGTCGAAGGTCACGTCCACGAGCGTGGCCTGCCGCAGGTTGAGGACGTCGAGCTTGCCGCCGCGGACGTGCACCCGGGTCAGCCGGGCGCCGTGCAGCTGGGCGCCGCCGAGCCGGGCGCCGGTCAGCTCGACGTCCCTCAGCTCCGCGTCCGCGAGGTCGGTGCCGACGCCGGTGACGCCCTCCAGGACGGAGTCGATCAGGCGGGCACGCTTCAGCCGGGTCTCGGTCAGGTCGCACTGCCGCAGCGCGCAGTCCAGGAAGGTGCTGCCGCCGCCGTCCGCGCGCGACAGGTCGAGGCCGGTGAGCGACTCGGTGTCGTGGTCGCCGTCCGGCTCCAGGCCCGGCCCCTCGTACGGGGTGAGGTCGGGCAGCGAGAGCTGCGGAAGCTGCGGCCGGGGTACGGAAGGTCGCGTGCTCGCCATCCCGCCATCGTGCACCGTGCCTCTGACAACGCGCCCCGGCGTGCTGTGCGGCACGGACCGGCTCCGGCGGCTCCGGGGGCGCGTCCGCTACTGCTCCTCGGTGCCGTCGGGCAGCCGCTGGCCGGTCCAGATGGTCTTGCCGCACGGCGTGTAGCGGCTGCCCCAGCGCTCGGTGAGCTGGTGGATCAGGAACAGGCCGCGGCCGCCCTCGTCGGTGGGGCGGGCGCGGCGCAGATGCGGATGGGTCTGCGTCGGGTCGGAGACCTCGCAGATCAGCGTCTCGTCCTTGATCAGCCGCAGCGTCACCGGCCCGCCGGCGTACCGGATGGCGTTGGTGACCAGTTCGCTGGCGATGAGCTCGGTGGTGAAGACCAGGTCGTCCAGTCCCCAGGAGGCGAGCTGGGCGGCGACGACCTCGCGTGCCTGCCCGACGATCGCCGGGTCGGCGGGGAACCGCCATTCGGCGGTGTGGTCGGCGGGCAGCCGCCGCGGCCAGGCGAGGAGCAGGGTGGTGTCCGCGTCGGGCGTCTTCGGGACCAGGCTGCTGAGCGTCTCGCGGACGACGTCGGCGGGCGAGGAGTGCGTCCGTGCGGCCTCTCCGAGGGCGTCGCACAGGCGCGGCGCGGGCGAGCGGTCCTCCCGTGCGGGCGGCAGGTTGCCGGAGTAGAAGGCGAGCCGGCTGCCGGGTTCGAGGGCCAGCTCAAAGGGTTCGAGCGGTTCGCCGGCCTCCCCCAGCGGCGGGCCCGGTTCGCACGTCGCCAGCGCGCAGTCCCCGTCCGGGGAGATCACGGCGGGCGGCGGGTGCCCCGCGGACGCCATCGTGCAGTGCCCGGTCACCGGGTCGTAGACCGCGTAGAGGCAGGTGGAGCCCTTGATCCGGCCGGCCGGTCCGCAGGTGGTGGCGTCGTCCGCGGAGAGGCGTTCGACCAGGTCGTCCAGGTGGGCGAGGAGTTCGTCGGGCGGAAGGTCGAGGTCGGACAGCGTCTGCACGGCCGTGCGCAGCCGCCCGGTGGCCGCCGTGGCCTCCAGGCCGTGGCCGACCGAGTCGCCCACGACGAAGGCGACGCGCGCGGAGGACAGCGGGATGACGTCGAACCAGGTGCCCCCGACGCCCGCCGTGGTGGCCGCGGGAAGGCAGCTGCCGGCGGCCTCGGCGGCGCTCACCTCGACCAGCGAGGGCGGCAGCAGGCTGCGGCGCAGCGCCTCGGCGGTCCGCCGTTCCTGGGTGTAGCGACGGGCGTTGTCCACGGCGAGCGCGGCCCGGCTGACGACCTCCTCGGCGAGGTCGGCGTCGCGCCGGTCGAACGGGGCGGAGCCCTTCCGGCGCCACAGGTGCGCCGAGCCCAGCACCAGGCCGCGGGCGTGCAGCGGCACCCACATGTAGGACGCGGCGCCCTCGGCGAGGAAGAGCCGCCGCCGGTGGTCGTCGTCCGACCAGGCGTCCCGTATCTCGTCCAGGTCGGGCACCTGCACGGCACGCTCCCGCAGGTACTCGGTCTCCAGCGTGCGGGTGAGGGCCGTCTCGCCCGGCTGGTACAGCTCGGGGGGCCACTCCCCCTCGGCGGCCGCCACGCCCACCCGCGTGAACGGCGCGCCGCGCGCGATGTCGCCCGGCTCCTCGCCGACCAGCACCACCTCGGTGAAGTCGACGGCGGCGAGGTCGGCGAACTCCGGCACGAGGAAGTCGGCGAGTTCCTCCGCGCAGCGGGTCAGGTCCAGGGAGGTGCCGATGCGCTTGGCGGCCTCGCTGACCATGGCCAGCCGCTCCCGGTCGCGGTGCGCGTCGGTGATGTCGATGACCGAGGTGAGCACGCCTCGGCCGGCGCCGTCGAGGTCGAGCAGCGGGAGCGCGGAGAGCGACACGACGCGGTCGTCGTCCGGCCGGCCCAGGCAACGCGCGCGGTGCGGCACGCCCATGACGGGCTCGCCGGTCTCGGCGACCCGGCTCAGCGTGGCGACCACCCGGGCCGCGTCCTCCGCCTCCAGGAACGACTCGGGGTGCCGGGGCTCCGGCCGGGCGTCCCGCCCGCTTGTGTCAGGGTCCCCGCGGCCGACGGCGAGGGGGCGGAAGCAGTCGTGGCCGAGGTTGGTGCGGGTGACGCGCAGCAGGGCGTCGTGGACGGCCAGGCCGACGCGTGACTGCGAGAACAGGGCGCGCACCAGCGCGTCCTCCTCGAGGAGACGTTCCTGCCGGTTCCGTTCGGCGGCCCGCCGGTCCGCGGCGCGCCGCGGACCCCGCCGCCGGTCGCCGTCGTCGTCCGCGCCGGGCCGCTCCTCGCCGCCTCGCGGGCACCGGTCGTCCCCGGAGGCCGGGGTGGGCACGGGATGGCCGCCCGGTTCGTCGTCGGAGTCGCGGGACATGCCGCCGTCACGCCCGTCGGCGGAACGCGCCACGCCGAGGATCTCCGCGGCGTGCTCGAGGGAGGGGGACCGCGGTTCGGGGGGATTCATACGGCATGTCCTGTCTGTGGCGACACCATCGGGCGGGAGGTGCTGCGACGGCACCTGGCCGGCGCCACGATGAGACCCATAGGGGGAAATGTCTCACCTCCACCGTAGCTCCGCACCACCCCGGGACGGAACCGGTGGGTAACAAACCCCCGGCACGCCCACGCAGCGTCGCCGACCGCCTACAGACGGGGAAAGCGTGCCCGAAGGCTCCACACCTCGGGGTTCGCGTCGAGCCCTTCGTGCATGTCGACGAGGTCGGCCAGCAGGTCGTGCAGGAAGTCGCGGGCCTCGCGCCGCAGCTCCGCGTACCCGAGCACGAGCGGCGGCTCGTGCGGAGCGGCCCAGTCCGCGGTGACCTCCACCGTGCCGAAACGGCGCTCGAAACGCAGCCGGTCGACGCTCTCGGTGAAGTCGATCTCGGCCCGCTGCGGGCCCGGCGAGCGGCCGCCGAGGGGGTCGCGGTCCAGCCGCTCGGCGATGTCGCAGAGCGCCCAGGCGAAGTCCAGCACCGGCAGCCAGCCCCAGGCCGTGGACACCTCGTGGTCCGTGTCGACGTCCGCGAGGTACACGTCGCCGCAGAAGAGGTCGTGCCGCAGCGCGGTCCGGTCGGCGACGCGGTAGTCGGTCTGCGGCGGGTCGGGGAAGCGGGAGGAGAGGGCGTAGCCGATGTCGAGCACGCCCCGATGCTGTCACGGGCCCGGTGCGCGGCCGTCGGGCGGTGGCGCGGGCGCGCGACGCGGCGGCCGACGCGCGTGCTCGCCGGCGCGCACCGCGGCTCAGGCGCCGCGCGGGTCCGGCGCCGTGCGCAGCGCGATCAGCGCGATGTCGTCGCTGGTGCCGGGGTTGTGGCGGTCGACCAGCTCGTCGCAGAAGTCCTCCAGCGGTGCCGTCACCAGCGTCTCGGCCCGCTCCCGGAGGCGTTCCAGGCTGGTGTCGATGTCCTCTCCGGGCCGCTCGACCAGGCCGTCGGTGTAGAGCAGCAGGGTGCAGTCGGGGCCCAGCCGCTCCAGGGCGTTGCCGCGGGGGATCTCCGGGGAGACGCCGCCGAGCAGCGGGCCGTGCGACGCCTCCAGGAAGCGTGAGCTGCCGTCGGCCTCGACGACCAGCGGCGGCGGATGGCCGGCGACGGCGTAGTTGAGCCGCCAATGGCCGTCGCCCATCGGCTCGACGCGGCAGAACACGCAGGTCGCGGTGGTCTCTTCGGGGCCGAGGCACTGCGCGGCCAGGTCGAGCCGGCGCACGATGTCGCCGGGCGGCTCGGTGCGGTCGACCGCCAGCCCGCGCAGCATGTTGCGCATCCGGCTCATGGTGACGGCCGCGGCCAGGTCGTGGCCGGCGACGTCTCCGATCACCAGACTGGCCACTCCGTCCGGCAGCAGGAAGGAGTCGTACCAGTCGCCGCCCACCTGGGCGGTGGTGGCGCTGGCGCGGTAGCGCGCGCTGATCCGGAGTCCGGGCACGTGCGGCGGCGCGGTCAGCAGACTGTGCTGCAGCGCGTTGGCGACCCGTCGGGTGCGGTGCAGTTCCAGGGCGTTGCGCAGCGGTCCGTGGGCGTGCTCCAGGATGTCGCGGATCAGCTCGGTGTCCTGGTCGGAGATGGCCTCCCGCACGCCGCAGACGAAGGCCGAGACCACCGCGGCGACCGTGCCGTCCACCAGCACGGGCACCAGGACGCCGCTGTGCGCCTGGGCCTTGACGATCCACGGCGCGAGCGCGGGCGGGGCGAACCCGGGCGGCGCCTGGCCGGGCGGAAACGTCGCACGGGCGGGCACCCGGGCCAGCGCGGCGTGGGTGAAGGCGCTGTGGACGTGCGGGTCGACGTGCTCGTCGCGCAGCGGAGGCAGCCGCGCCTCCAGTCCACGCCGGGCGGTGGCGGCCACCCGCTGGACGGTCAGGGTCTCGGCCTTCGAGCCGTCGCCCGGCGACTCGGGCAGCAGGTAGATGCCGCACTGGTCGGCGAGCGCGGGCACCACGACGTGGCTGAGCGCGGCGAAGGACTCCTCCGCGCTCGATGCGTCGCCGACCACGGCGGCGGCCCGGGCGAGGAGCGCGGCGCGGCGCTCCTCCAGCCATTCCTCCTCGATGTCGGAGCACCCGGCCACCCACTCCACGAGCGACCCGTTCTCCCGCAACGGCACGGCACCGATGCGGCAGTGCCGGTAGGAGCCGTCCCGGTACCGCAGCCGGTAGACGTGCTCGAAGCGTTCGGGAACGTCGCGCACGGCGTCGCGCCACGCCTTCTCCAGCGCGGGCCGGTCCTCCGGGTGCGCGGTGTCCAGCCAGCCGTCGCCGATCAGCTCGGCCCGCGTACGGCCGGTCACGTGCTCCCAGCCGGACACCTCCAGCGCCCGGCCGGCCGGGTCGGCCACCAGGGTCTTCTGCTCGCTGGCCCCGACCAGCCGCTGGAACCGGTGGAGGATGCGCCGCTGCGCCTCGATCTGACCGGTGACCTCGGTGGAGACCACCAGCACGCCGCGCAGGCCGTCCGGTGCGACCGCCGGGGAGAGGCTGCAGGTGAAGAGCTTCTCGGCGGGGCCCTCTCCGGGGAGGTGCAGCACCACCGGGAGAGCGGTGAAGACGTACGGCTCGCCGGTGCGCTGGACGGCGTCCATGCGGCTCAGGAACTCGTCGCCGGCCAGGTCGGGGCAGGCCCGGGCGAAGGGGGTGTCGAGCGGGGCGTCGCCGAACAGGCCGCGGTGCCGGGGGTTGGCGTAGGCGAGGCGGTGGTCGGTGCCCCAGGTCGCGGCGACCGTGAACGGCGCGGCGTCGAACGCCTGCGCGGGCAGCCCCGGGGGAGGCACGGCACGCCGCCCGCGCGGCCTGGCGGAGGAGGTCACGAGGTGTCACCCCCTACCGGTGCGACGAGTCCCTCGGGCTGTCAGGTCTCACCTGGCCATTGTCGCTCCGCCGCCCGCCCCGGTCCACGCGGCGGCGACACCCGGACGAGCCGGTCCGGGGGACGGGGGCGCGTGAGGTCGCCCCGCACGACGCCGGCCCGGTCTCCCTGCGGGGGAGGCCGGGCCGGCGGGGGCGGTGCCGCCGGGCCGCCGGGCCCTGGTGGCAGTGCGCGCGGTCAGACGTTGACGCCGAAGTCCTGCGCGATGCCGACGAGACCGGAGGCGTAGCCCTGGCCCACGGCGCGGAACTTCCACTCGGCGCCGTTGCGGTACAGCTCGCCGAAGACCATCGCGGTCTCGGTCGCCGCGTCCTCGCTGAGGTCGTAGCGCGCGATCTCGGTGCCGCCGGCCTGGTTGACGACACGGATGAACGCGTTGCGCACCTGGCCGAAGTTCTGGCTGCGGGACTCCGCGTCGTAGATCGAGACCGGGAAGACGATCTTGTCGATCTCGCCGGGCAGCGCGGCCAGGTTGACGTTGATCTGCTCGTCGTCGCCCTCACCCTGACCGGTGACGTTGTCGCCCGAGTGCACGATCGACTGGTCCGGGGTGGCGCGGTTGTTGAAGAAGACGAAGTGCTGGTCGGAGTGGACCCGTCCGGCCCCGTTCACCGCGATGGCGCTGGCGTCGAGGTCGAAGTCCGTGCCCGTGGTGGTACGGACGTCCCAGCCGAGGCCGACCGTGACGGCGGTGAGGCCGGGCGCCTCCTTGGTGAGTGAGACGTTGCCGCCCTTGGACAGGCTTACAGCCATGGGGTTGCCCTTTCGTTGCGAATATCTCGGGTCCGTACCCTTCACCACCCACAACGCCACCGGGCCGGGCCCGGGTTCCCACGGCGGTGCGAAAACGCCGTGACGGCGGACGGCTGGACACGCGACGATGGGACGCATGTCCGGTCCCCATGTCATCCGCGGCTCCGTCCCGCTCCCGGAGTCCGAGCTCCGCTGGCGTTTCAGCAGGTCCTCGGGGCCGGGCGGGCAGCACGTCAACACCAGCGACAGCAGCGTCGAACTGCGTTTCGACCTCGCCGCCACCGAGGCGCTGCCCCAGGTGTGGAAGACGCGCGCCCTGGAGCAGCTGGCGGGCCGCCTGGTGGCCGGCGTCCTGGTCGTACGGGCGAGCGAGCACCGCTCGCAGTGGCGGAACCGCGAGACGGCGGCCGTACGGATGGCCGCGCTGCTCGCCGAGGCCACCGCGCCGCCGCCCCGGCCGCGGCGGAAGAAGCGGATACCGCGCGGCGTCAACGAGCGGCGGCTGCGGCAGAAGAAGCAGCGCGGCGACCTGAAGCGCGGGCGCTCCGGGCGCGACTGGGGGTAGACCCCGTGACGATCGCGCGGCCCCCGGGACCCGTCGCGGCCCCGCGGCGACGGGAGCTCAGCGCAGGGCGTGCCGGCCGCGGCGGCGCGGCCGGTCGGCCCGGCGGGCGGCCCTGCGCCCGGCGTCGTGGCTCTGCCCGGAGCCGCCGCCGTTCCCGCTGCCGTTCCGGTCGCCGTCTCCGGGGCCGCGGCCCTTGCCGGACGAGCGCCGCGCCCGCAGGAACTCGATCACGATCGGCAGCACCGACAGCAGCACGATGCCGATCAGGATCGCCTCGATGTGCTGGTGCACGAAGTCGACCTGGCCCAGCGCGGCACCGAGCAGGGTGACGCCCGCGCCCCACAGGACACCGCCGAGGACGTTGAAGGTGACGAACGAGCGGTAGTTCATCCGGCTCACGCCGGCCACGATCGGCGTGAACGTCCGCACGATCGGCACGAAGCGGGCCAGCACCAGCGACTTGGGGCCGTACTTCTCGAAGAAGTCGTGCGCCTTCTCGACGTTCTCCTGTTTGAAGAACCGCGAGTCCGGGCGTTTGAAGAGCGCCGGACCGACCTTGCGGCCGAAGAGGTAGCCGACCTGGTCACCGAGGACCGCGGCGATCACGACCAGGCTGCACACCAGCCACAGCGGGTAGTGCAGGTACTGGCCCGTCGCCACCAGCAGACCGGTGGTGAACAGCAGCGAGTCGCCCGGCAGGAAGAAACCGAAGAAGAGCCCCGACTCGGCGAAGACGATGACGAGGATGCCGATCAGCCCGAAGGTCTGGATCAGGTAGTCCGGATCCAGCCAGCTCGGCCCGAGCGCGAGATTCGTCACGGAAGCGGCTCCTCGTCATGCGGAAGACGGGCGGAAAGCGGACGACGCGACGTCAAGAAGGACCAGGCCCGCACGCCGGGCTCTGGTCCTGCACGGAGCCCTGCCGACGCGGCGCCGGGCTCGGGGTGTACGTCTGCCGCCTCAGTCTACCGCCTGGGCCGACGCCTGCCGCCTGGGCCGACACCCCCTCAGGCGCCGACATGCAGGCGCCTGAGGCCGGTCCTAGCATCGGAAGAGGTTCACGATCCAAGGGGGCGGTTTCCTTGATCGGGACACCGCGGACGGGCGCCCTGATGGCCGGGCTCGTGCTGCTGGCCGTCCCGCTCACGGTCGCCTACCTGCTCTTCCCCGCCCGCCACACCAGCCTGTGGGCCGCCATCGGGCTGCTCGGGGTCGCCGCGATGCTGGTCGGCGTCCGCCGCAACCGGCCCGCCCCCGCCTGGCCGTGGTGGATCCTGGCGGCCGCCTCGCTCGCCTTCACCGCGGGCGACACCACCTACAACCTGCTGGAGAACCTCTTCAACCAGCCCAACCCGTTCCCCTCCCCCGCCGACGTTTTCTACCTGCTCACCTACCCCCTTTACGCCGTCGGGCTGTACGCGTTCACCCGGTACCGCAGGCCGGGGCGGGACCTGGCCAACCTCCTCGACGCGCTGATCCTCACGCTCGCCCTCGCGCTCTTCTCCTGGCGCTTCCTCATCGACCCTCTCGCCAGCGCCGAGGACACGCCCTTCCTCGACAAAATGATCTCCATCGCCTACCCGCTGGGCGACGTGCTGGTCCTGGCGCTGCTGCTGCGGCTGCTCGTGCCCGGCGGCGCCCGGTCCCGGGCGGTACAACTGCTGGTGCTGGGCTCACTGGGCCTGCTGGTCTCCGACGTGCTGTACGGCTACCTGCAGCTCCAGGGCACCTGGCAGGTCGGCTCGCCCATGGACCTGGGCTGGGTGGCCTTCTTCCTCGCCTGGGGCCTGGCCGCGCTGCACCCGTCCATGGTCGAACTGACCGAACCCATGCCGCCCCCCACCCCCGGCATCCCCCGCCGCCGCCTCGCGCTGCTGGGCGCCGCCTGCCTGGTCGCCCCGGGGATGCTGGCGTACGAGGCCAGCGCCGGCCGCCCCCTGGACGCCGCGGTGCTCGCCGCGTTCGCCGGCGTGATGTTCCTGCTGGTGCTGGCGCGGCTGGGCGGCGTCATGGCCGACCACCGGCGCGCCGTCGGCCGGGAGCGCGGCCTGCGCGTCGCGGCCGGCTCGCTGGTCTCGGCGATCAGCCCGCGGGAGGTGGCGGCCTGCGTGGACGTCGCCGCCACCGCCCTCTTCGGCCGCGGGGTCCGGCACGCCACGCTGCTGCTGGTGTCCGACCCGGAGGGCTGTCTCCAGGCCATGCCCACCACGGGGCGCCCCTGGGTCCGGCAGGTCGAGGAACACCCCGAGGAGCCGGGGGGCCGTCTCTCCGCACTCGCCTCCGGCAAGCGCCTCGTCTCCGTCGAGGCGCTGGGGCCCGCCCTCGCCGCCGACCTGGGGGAGTCGGAGAAGGTGCTGCTCTGCCCGCTCACCGCCGAGGGGCCGCGCGGCCGCCCGTTGCTGGGCATGCTCCTCGTCGCCGGCTCCGAGCGCAGGCTTCTCGGCCTGTGGGGCGCCCTGGAGAGCCTGTCCGCGCAGGTCGCGCTCGCCCTCGAACGGGTGGGCCTGAGCCGGGAGATCGGCCGCCGCAACAGCGAGGCGTACTTCCGCACCCTGGTGCACAACACCTCGGACGTGATCCTCATCGTCAACGACGACGACACCGTGCGCTACGCCAGCCCGTCCGCGGACGGCATGTTCGGCAGCACCCGTCTCCCGGGAACGCCCGTCGACCGGCTCCTCCACCCCGACGACCGGGCGGCCGTGCTGGAACGCCTGGCCCGCATCCGGGCGGGCGGCAGCGGCGACACCCGCGGCGACTGGCGCGTGGTGCGGGAGGACGGGGATCCTCTCGACGTCGAGGTGCGCTGCTCCAACCTGCGCCACGAGAACACGGTGAACGCCCTGGTCCTGACCCTGCGCGACGTCACCGAGCAGCGGAAGCTCGAACGGGAGCTGACCCACCGCGCGTTCCACGACCCGCTGACCGGGCTGCCCAACCGCGTCCTGCTGCTGGAACGCATCGAGCGTGCGCTGCTGCGCGGGCGCCGGGACGCCACCCTCACCGGCGTGCTCTTCATCGACCTGGACGACTTCAAGGTCGTCAACGACACCATGGGCCACTCGCTGGGCGACGAGCTGCTGACGGCCGTGGCCCGCCGGCTCACCTCCACGGTGCGCCGCAGCGACACCGCGGCCCGGCTGGGCGGCGACGAGTTCGCCGTGCTCATCGAGGGCTCCAAGCGGCCCGAGGACACGGAGCGGCTGGCCGGGCAGGTCGTGCAGGCCCTGTCCCAACCGTTCCGGCTCACCAGCGGGACGGTCAACGCGTCCGCGTCCGTGGGCATCGCCACCTCCGAGGACAGCGCGGACAGCGAGGAGTTGCTCGGCCACGCCGACCTGGCCCTGTACGCGGCGAAGACCACGGGCAAGCGGCAGTGGCGGCACTACCGCCGCGAGCTGCACTCGGGGCTGCGGGAGCGGCACGAACTCCAGGCCGGGCTGGACAGCGCCATCGCCAAGGAGGCGTTCGCGCTGCGCTACCAGCCCATCGTGCAGATCTCCTCCGGCGACCTGGTCGGCTTCGAGGCTCTCGTCCGGTGGCCGCACGAGCGGCGCGGCCTGGTGGCGCCGGACGAGTTCATCACCCTGGCGGAGGAGACCGGCCACATCATGCCGCTGGGCGCCTGGGTGCTGGCGCGGGCGGCGTCGGACGTGGCCCGCTGGCAGCAGGTACGCCCCCGCGCCGAGCCGCTGTACGTCAACGTCAACGTCTCCGCACGGCAGTTCCGCGACGAGGCGTTCCTCGGGCAGGTGCGCCAGGTGCTGGACACCTCGGGGCTGGCGCCGCGTTCGCTGATCCTGGAGCTGACCGAGAGCGCCTTCATGCGCCGCGACGACCAGGTCCGCACCACGATGTCGACGCTCAAGGACCTCGGCGTGTCCATCGCCATCGACGACTTCGGCACCGGCTTCTCCTCGCTCAGCTACCTGCGGGACTTCCCCATCGACATGCTCAAGGTCGACAAGTCCTTCATCGACCACCTCACCACCGATGCCCAGCAGGTCGCACTCGTCGAGGGCATCGTGCGGATCGCGGACGTGCTCGGCCTCCAGGTCGTCGCCGAGGGCATCGAGGAGCGCGGCCAGCGCGACCTGCTGGCCGCGATGGGCTGCCACTTCGGCCAGGGCTACCTGTACGCCCACCCGATGACCTCGCAGGAGGGCGAACGGCTGCTCCTCGACGGCGCGCAGCACCGCCCGCAGGCCCCGAGCACCACCGCCCGGCACACCCAGCAGCGGCCCGAGGGGTGGGCGATCCGCCGCGACCCGCGCTGGGGCGACCTGTCGAAGCTGTGGCACTCCAGCCGCATGGTCGACGCGGTGATCGACGAGGTGGACGGACGCCGCATCCGCTGCGGGAACCACTGGCTGACCGACTTCGCGTCCTGCAACTACCTCGGCTTCGACCTCGACCCCGAGATCATCGAGGCCATCGGGCCGCAGGTGAGGCGGTGGGGCACCCACCCGAGCTGGTCCCGGCTGATCGGCAACCCGAACCTCTACCCGCGCATCGAGGAGCGCCTCGCCGGCCTGCTCGGCGCCCCGGACGCCCTGGTGCTGCCGACCATCAGCCTGATCCACCAGTCGGTGATTCCCGTTCTCGCGGGCGAGGGGCATGTGTTCGTGGAGGCCAAGGCGCACCGCACGGTCTACGACGGGTGCGTGGTGGCGCGGGGCCACGGAGCGAGCGTGCAGCGCTTCCACGCCGACCGGCCCGACCAGCTCGACGCCCTGCTGCACGCCGTGCCCGCCGGCTCGTCCCGGCTGGTCTGCCTGGACGGCGTCAACAGCATGACGGGCAACTGCCCCGACCTGGGCGCCCTTGTCCGCGTCTGCCGGGAGCACGGCGCGCTGCTGTACGTCGACGACGCGCACGGCTTCGGCGTGATCGGTGAGCGCCGGCCGGACGAGACCTCGCCGTACGGGTGCCGGGGCAACAGCATCATCCGGCACATCGGGGAGAGCTACGAGGGGATCGTGCTGGTCGGCGGGTTCTCCAAGGCGTACTCGTCGCTGCTGGCGTTCCTCGCCCTGCCGACCTGGCTCAAGGAGCACCTGAAGGTGGCCGCCGCGCCCTACCTGTACTCCGGCCCGTCGCCGACCGCCTCGCTCGCGACCGTACTGGCCGGGATGGACGTCAACGACCGCCGGGGCGACGCGCTGCGCGGCGACCTCCACCGGCGGACGGCGGCGGTCCTGCACCACCTGAGGGAGCTGGACGTCGGCACGCCGAACACCGACGGGCTGCCCATCATCGAGATCCCGCTCGGGGACGCGGCCGACCTGGACGAGGTGAGCGGCTTCCTGTGGGACCGCGGCGTCTACGTGACGCTCGCCGCGTACCCGTTGGTGCCGCGGGACCAGGTGGGTTTCCGGGTGCAGGTCACCGCGAGCAACACCGACGAGCAGATCGAGGAGCTCAAGGCGACGCTGACCGACCTCGCCCGCCGCTTCCCGCTGCGTCCCGCGGACGACGCGGGCGGGGCGGGCGGGGCGGGCGGGGGGCCCCGCGCGGCGGCCGGGGGTACGGGGAGGCGACGGTGACCACCCACCCGGCACACGGCCCGGCACACGGCCCGGCGCGCGACCGCCGCCCGGCCGGAGTCGCGCCGGCCGGGGTGCCGTCGCCGTGGCGCAACGCCGAGGCGGACTGGGACCGTTGGCCGGTCGGCGACTACCTGGCGGAGAACTACCGCGAGATCCACGACGCCGACGCGGCGGTCCTCCGCCACCACGCGGCCGTGTACCGCAGCATCCCGCCGGGCAGCGTCGCGCTCTCCCTGGAGCTGGGCTGCGGACCGAACCTGTATCCGCTGATGCAGGCCGCCGCGGTCAGCCGGCGCATCGACGCGCTGGAACCCGGCGCGGCCGCGCGCGCCTACCTGGCCCGGCAGCTGGCGGGCCTGCAGGACTCCAGCTGGCAGGAGTTCTACGCGCTGTGCCGCAGCCTCGATCCCGCCCTGCCCGGCACGCTGACCGAGGCACTGTCGCGCGTGCGGCTTGTGCCGGGCCGCGCCACCGCCGTACGCGCCGGCGCGTACGGTCTGGCGTCGATGCACTTCGTCGCGGAGAGCGTCACCGAGGACGGGGACGAGTTCGCCGCGCTGTGCCGCGCCTTCGTCCACGCGGTGTGCCCGGGCGGGCAGTTGCTGGCGGCGTTCATGGAGAACATGCCGACCTACCGGATCGGCGTCGACTCGCGATGGCCGGCGTTCCCGGCCGACGCCGACACCGTGCGCGCGGTGTTCGCGCCGCTCACCGAGGACCTGCGGCTGACCCGCGTCGGCAAGGACGCCGGCCTTCCCGACTACGGCGACACCGGCATGCTGCTGCTGCACGCCCGGCGCGCCCGTTGAGGACACCGGGCCGGCACGCACGGTCCCTCATCGCCACGCTCCCAGCCGGGCCCGCACGGCGCGGACCGCGTCGGCGTGCTTCGCGCGCAGCCCGGCGAACCGCGTGCCGCGTTCCACCCGGCCCTCCCCCAGCAGCACGTCCGCCGACTTCACCTGCTCCTCGTGTCCCTCGCCGCAGCCGCGGCCCAGCTCGATGCGGTCGATGCCGCGACCCGCCGCCCCCTCGGCGAGCATCAGGTACATCAGCAGCCCCGGCGAGTACCCGGCGAACGCCGTGTCATAGGCGGGGAATCGGTTCACCAGCACCCGTCGGGAGCGCAGCCCGAAGGTGCACGCGATCAGCCGACCGTTCGCGTACAGGGCCGACACCAGGCCGGAGCAGCCCTCGGCCCGGGTGTCGTGGAGGTCGGACACCAGCGCGCGGACCGCCGGCCGGGCGAAGGGGTCGGGCCTGCTGACGGTCCGGCACCGTGCGGAATGCCAGCGCATCAACGTGTCCAGCACGTCGGGTGCGCGTTCGTCGAACACGAAGCGCAGGTCGCCCGCCTCGCGTGCCAACCGGCTCTCGCGGGCCCGCAGTTCGCGCAGCTCGCCGGGCGCGCGCCGCCACAGCAGGTCGGTGTAGGCGGCGTAGCCGTCGTCGACGCGGATCACCGGACTGGGCACCTGCCGCACCGTGCTCGTCACGAACGGCCCCTGGCCGCCCGTCAGATGGTCGTACTCCCACGCCTGGAGGCGGCAGCCGCGCAGCAGCGTCCCGGGGTCGAGGACCAGGCCGGAGGCGTGGACGAGCCCCTGGCAGCGGGAGACGCCCGCGCCGATCGGCCGCCCCAGCCCCGCGGCGCGGCGTTCGAAGGGGAAGAACGCCACCGGCCCCCGGCGCCCGTCGGTGAGCACCGCCACCCGTGCCGACCGGCGCACCCGGCCCACCGCGACGGCGAACTCCGGTGCCAGATAGGGGTTGGCGAGCTGCGGTTCGCTGCGCTGCATGGTCTGCCACGACGCCTGCGCGGCGGAGCCGAGCTCTGCGGGCCGGACCACTTCGATGTTCACGCCGCACCGCCCCGCAGCGCTCGAGCCGGGCCGCGACGGACGCGGGCGTGGAGATCGTCCGCCCCGTCCGATCGGTTGGACCCGTCCGCCCCGTCCGTACGCCTGCTGCGCCCGCGGGCCGTGCCCGGCGCACGGCGGCCACGGCGACGGCGGGCTCGCGAGGAGGTCGACCGGACGGCGGCGGGACGAGCGGGAGGGCGCCGTACGAACCGGTCCGAGGCCCGGCGGGCGGGATGCCCGCGCACGCGGTGCGGGCTCGCACGCCCCGCGTCGGGTGGCGAACGGCGCCCCGCGGCAGGCCAGTCGGTGGCGCGTCGCAGCGGGTGCGGCGCGCAGGTCTCGCGCATGGACTGCGCCGACGAGGACGGCACGGAATCTCCCGAGCGTTGCTGATTGCTGAGGCGAACGCTCCCCGTACTTCCAGGTGTACTGCCGGCCACGGGCGCCGTCAACTCGCCGCCGAAGATCACGCGCGTAGAATGACAGGTGTGCCCGGATTGATCGAGGACTACGCCCTCGTCGGAGATCTGGAGACCGCGGCCCTCGTCGGCAGGGACGGGTCGGTGGACTGGCTGTGCGCCCCGCGTTTCGACTCCCCGGCCTGCTTCGCCGCCCTGCTGGGCGGGCAGGAGAACGGACACTGGCGGCTCGCCCCGGCAGGCGCCGGGCGCTGCAACCGCAGGTCCTACCGCGGTGACACGCTGGTACTGGAATCGGTGTGGGAGACCGTCTCCGGCACCGTCCGGCTGACCGACTTCATGCCGCCGCGGATGCGAAGCCCGTACCTGGTGCGGGTGGTGGAGGGCGTTTCCGGGCGGGTCGCGATGCACGGCGAGCTGCGGCCGCGCTTCCACTACGGGCGCATCGTGCCGTGGATGCTGCCCGGCAACGGCACGGGCCGACAGGCGCGCGCGGCCTCCGCGGTGGCGACGGCCCCCGGGATGACCGCGTTCGCCGGCCCGGACGCGCTGCGGCTGACGGGTGAGCCGCCGCCCGAGGTGGACGTGGCGGAGGGCTGCGCCCGGATGGATTTCACGGTCTCCGCGGGCGAGCGGCGCGCCGTCGTCCTCAGCTGGAGCCCGTCCTACGACCCGGTGCCCGCGGACCTCGACACCCGCGCCGCGCTGGCCGCCACCCTGGGCTTCTGGGAGACCTGGTCGCGGCAGTGCTGCTACCGGGGCCCCTGGCGGGAGGCCGTCGTCCGCTCCGTGATCACGCTCAAGGCACTCACGTACGCGCCGACCGGCGGCATGCTGGCCGCCGCGACCACCTCGCTCCCGGAGGACGTCGGCGGGGAGCGCAACTGGGACCACCGGTACTGCTGGCTGCGCGACTCCACGTCCACGATGTCCTGCCTGCTGCGCAGCGGTTTCCGGGACGAGGCCGTCGCCTGGAAGGACTGGCTGGTCCGCGCAGTGGCCGGCGACCCGGCCGATCTGCAGTCGCTCTACGGCGTCGCGGGCCAGCGCAAGATCGGGGAGGGCCCGGCGGACTGGCTGGGCGGCTACGAGGGCTCGGCGCCGGTGCGCATCGGCAACCACGCGGTTCAGCAGCTTCAACTGGACGTCTACGGCGAGGTGCTGAACACCTTCTACTCGGCGCTGCGGGCGGGCGTGCCGATCGAGCGCCACGCCTGGAGCCTGCTCGCGTCCTTCATGGACTACCTGCAGAAGCACTGGCGGGACGCGGACGAGGGGCCGTGGGAGGTCCGTGGGCCGCGGCGGCACTTCGTCCATTCCAAGGTGATGTCCTGGGTGGCCGCGGACCGGGCGCTGCGGATGGCGCGGGCCGCCGGACTGCGGCCTATGGCCTCCCGGTGGCGGGCGATGCGGCAGGAGATCCACGACGAGGTGTGCCGGCTCGGCTGGGACGCGGGGCAGGGCACGTTCGTGCAGTACTACGGCGCGCCCTCGGTGGACGCGACGGCGCTGCTCATCCCCCGTCTCGGTTTCCTCCCCGCGCGGGACCGGCGGGTGCTGGCCACCCTCGACGCGATCCGCGACCGTCTGGGCCATCAGGGCTTCCTGCACCGGTACGCGCCGGTCTCCGGCTCCGCACGGCACGCGGTGGACGGCCTGCACGGCGGAGAAGGAGCCTTCCTCGCCTGTTCGCTCTGGTACGCGGACGCCCTCGTGGCCGCGGGCCGGCGTGCGGAGGCCCGGGCGGTGTTCGAGGACGTGCTCTCCGTCCGCAGCGACCTCGGTCTGCTGTCGGAGCAGTGGGACCCGGTCGACGGGCGCCAACTCGGCAACGCACCGCAGGCCTTCAGCCACGTGGCGCTGGTCAACACCGCGTTCACCCTGTACGGCACCCGGTCCGGCCCGCGCCGCTGAACCCGTCCCGCAGGGCGTGCAACCCTCGTGCCCCGCCAGGCGTCACTTCTTCGCAAGGCCCCCGCCCCCTCTCCTCCGGAGTGCCCGTGAACCCCGAGCCGGCCACGAAGTCGAGCACGCCGCAGCGGATCGGCGTGGGCCTCTGCTCCGTCCTGGTACTCGTGGGCGCCGCAGCCGTGGCGCACGACGCCCGCACCGTTCCGGCACCCGCGCCCTCGGGCAAGCCCTCGCACAAGGCCTCCGAGCCGGAGTCGAAGCCCGGACCGCCCGTGTTCCGCGCCGGTGACGGCCGCCCGCAGCCGTCCCCCTCGCTCACCGAGACGGCGGTGCTTCCGGGCCTCGTCGGCCAGAACCTCGACGGGGCACGGGAGGCCGCACGGGCCGCCGGCTTCTCCACGCCGACCTCGTACGACGCCTCGGGGGAGGGCCGGCGGCAGATCTCCGGCCGGCACTGGAAGGTCTGCGCCCAGACGCCCCTCCCGGGCACGCACCCGACGCACATCGCCGTCGACCTCGCCACGGCCAGGGTCTCCGAGCCCTGCCCCGGCTGACCGCGCCACCGGCCCCCGCCGGGGCCACCGGATTCACGACCCCTCGGATCACCGGCGCGGCCGTGGGGGCACCAGCCTGTCCAGCAGGGCGTCGAGCCCGGCGGCCAGCCCCTCCACGCCCCCCTGCTCGGCGAGCACGGGCGCGCTGTCCCGCAGCCGCGGCAGTTCGTTGACCGGCATCCGGTGCAGGCCCAGCCGGAACGCCGGGTCGGTCTCCTCCGGGTTGTCCACCATGGCGCGGAGCTCGACGAAGAGGTAGCCGAGAACCCAGCCGTTGTAGGCCCGGAACACCGCGGCGGCGGCGTCCTCGTCGAGACCGCCCCGGTCCAGCAGCACCAGCACCCGCTCCTGCTGCTTGAGGACGGGAAGGGGCCGGCGTGCCAGCGGCACCGCGAGCATGCGGGTCGCCAGCAGCGGGACGACGTGCGGGTGGGCGAGTGCCACCTCGTACGTCGCCCGCGACACGCGGTGCAGCTCCGTGCGCCAGCCCGCCGCTTCGGTCCCGGCGTCCAGCCGCTCCTGGAGCTCGGTGTACAGCGCTTCCACCAGGCCGTCCAGGAGCGCGTCCTTGCCCTCCGCGTACCGGTAGACGGCCATGGCCTCGACGTCCAGCTCCGCCCCCAGCCTCCGCATGCTCAGCGCGGAGAGCCCTTCCCGGTCGACCAGCTCCAGCCCGACGGCCAGCACCCGCTCCCGGCTCAGGCGCCCGGTCCGGTTGCGTGGCCGGGCCCGGCGCTCCGGACCGTTGCGTCCCCGGCCACCGCCGTCGGCCTGCGTCGGCATCGTCGCTCCCTCGAAGGGCTTGACTTGAATGTCTGATTTACCCTAGAAAGTACATATACGGTGTAAACATACACGATCTGGGACGGGAACACCATGAACGCCACCCCGCACTCGACGGCCGGAACACCGCCGGCGCACGCGGCGCCGCCCGCGCACCCCGCACGTCGGGCCACCGACAACACCCCGCACCCGATGCGGCGGGCGGAGGACGCCCCTCCCGCCCGGCCGACCGTCAGCGTGGTCGTTCCGGCCCGCAACGAGGCCCGCAACATCCCGTGGGTCTTCGAGCAGATCCCCGACTGCGTCGACGAGGTCATCCTGGTCGACGGCGACTCCAGCGACGCCACCGTGCTCATGGCGACGCAGTGCCTCCCCGCGGTCCGCTTCATCCCCCAGTGCGGGCCCGGCAAGGGCAACGCGCTGCGGACCGGCTTCCTGGCGGCCACCGGCGACCACGTCGTGATGATCGACGCCGACGGCAGCATGTCCCCCGCGGAGATACCCCACTTCCTGCACTTCCTCGAGAACGGCTACGACTTCGTCAAGGGATCCCGCTTCATGGCGGGAGGCGGCTCCCTCGACATCACCCGCTTCCGCCGGCTCGGCAACCAGGTGCTCCTCGGGGCCGTCAACCATCTCTACGGCACCAAGCTGACCGACCTCTGCTACGGGTTCTGCGCCTTCCGTCGCAGCTTCCTCGAACAACTGGACCTGCATGCGGCGGGGTTCGAGATCGAGGCCGAGATGATCGTGCACGCACTGCGCTCCGGGCTGCGCATCGCCGAGGTGCCGAGCCTGGAGCTGCCCCGCCGCAGCGGGCGATCGAATCTGCACGCCGTCTCGGACGGACGCCGCGTGCTCCGCACGCTGCTCGCGGAACGCCCCGGCGCCCGCCCCCGGACCGCCCCCGCCGACGACTGACACCGCGATGACCGACGCGCCCCGGGAGCCTCCCCGTCAGGCGGTGAGCGCCGCTCTGCGACGGGCGGCGGCTCACCTCACCGGGGGCACGGCGGTCCTCACGGCGACGGCCGTGCTCCTGGCGGGCTGCAGCACGCCGTCGGACTCCGGCTCGCGCGAGGCGGGCTGGGAGAGGGGCGGCCCTCCTCCCGCGACGGACACGGGCCCGGGATGGGGCTTCACCCACACCCAGCGCAGCGCCGACGGCGACGCCCCCGCGGAGCGGGAGGCGATCGTCGACGAGCCGTCCGCGCAGCCGCTCCCGCAGGTGCAGGCCATCATGGGCTGGGGCGCGGGCAATCCGGAACCGTCGCCCGGAGACTACGACTTCGACAGTCTCGACAGCCGCATCTCCCTGATCCGCGGGACCGGCGGCACACCGGTCATCACCCTGTGCTGCGCACCGGACTGGATGAAGGGCGGCGAGGCCGGAAGGACCGACTGGTCGCGGATCGAGGAGGCGCCGTCCCCCGAGCACTACGACGACTTCGCCGCGCTGTCCGCCAGGATCGCCGAACGGTACCCGGACGTCCGGCACTTCGTCGTCTGGAACGAGCTCAAGGGCTTCTGGAACCAGGACGAGGGCCGCTGGGACTACGAGGGCTACACGCGCCTCTACAACGCCGTCCACAAGGCCGTGAAGAAGGTCGACCGGCGGAACCTGGTGGGCGGGCCCTACCTGGGCATGGACAGCGTGCCGCCGGGGCAGTCGCACCACGCGTCCGCGGTGCGGGGCCCCTGGGGCTCGCTCGACCAGCGCGTGGTGGACGCGCTGGACTACTGGCTCGCCCACCGCGCGGGCGCCGACTTCCTGGCCGTCGACGGCTCCAGCGCGGCCCGGGACGACTCGCTGAGCCCGGACCGGTTCGCGGCCACCGAGAAGTTCTCCGACGTCGGCCGCTGGCTGCACGAGCGCAGCTCCCTGCCCCTGTGGTGGTCCGAGTGGTACGTCACGCCGTCGGACGCCGGCTGGCGGGAGGACGAGCACACCGCCGTCCAGGCCACCGCGATGATGGAGATCGCCCGGGGCGATCCCGCCGCCGCGTTCTACTGGAACCCCCAGAAGGCCGGAGGCCGCTGCACCGGCTGCCTGTGGCAGAACGGCCCGGCGCCCGCCGACGAGGTCGCCCGGCCCGTGCTGGAGCTGCTGCGCGGCTTCGCCGCCGCGTTCCCGCCGGGTACCGAGTTCGCCACGCTCTGGGCCGACGACGCGCGGGTGCGGGTCCTCGGCGACGCCGGCACCGTGCTCGCCGTCAACACCTCGGGCCGTTCGCTGCGGGCCGAGGTGGACGGGGAGCCCGTCGACTTCGGCCCGTACGAGGTGACCTGGCTGCAGCGGTGACCCCATCCGCCCGGCCCGCCCCGCGGAGGGGGTCAATCCGCGGACGGGGTCAACTCAGCGTGAGGAAGCGGTTGACGATCGCGACCACCAGGAGGCCCACGAGCGGCAGCGCCGCCACCAGGGACACCCGCATCGCGCGCAGCCGTCGCCGGTCCGGCACCAGCACCCGCACGAACTCCCGGGTCGTCAGCAGGACCAGCAGCAGCGCGGCCACCACCCCGCCGAGGACCGACCAGGCCGTCCAGGTCACGTTCAGGCCGGTGTTGCCGACCTGCGGCTGGTCCGCCGGCTCGGTGTAGGGATCGGCCAGCCGGTACACGGCCGCGTCCCGTCGGTCGACGACCTCGGTGACGTCCGCGCGCCGGTCGAGCGCGGCGGTCGCCCGGTCGTACCAGTTCTCCGGGTAACCCGCCGTGAGCTCCAGGTACTTCGCGGAGCCGCGGGTGAGCACCAGGTAGGAGTTCGGCCCCGCGTCCTCCAGCCCCTGCACCAGCGGACCCGCCTTCTCCGGGTCGCGCGGCGAGACGACCGGCTTGTAGACGGTCTTCTCCATGTCCCGGGTCACCCGCCAGGGGAGATTCGGCGACAGGACGGAGGGCGGGTCGGTGTCGAGCCACAGCGCACGGGCGGTCGGGGAATCGTGGCGGGTCAGGTGGTCCATCGCCGCCACCTCGCTGGGGCGGACCCGTTCGTAGGACTCGTTGCCCCAGCGGGCGACGAGGAAGCCGCCCATGAGGACCAGGCCCGCCATCAGCGCGGCGAGCGGACCCAGCCACGGCCGCCTGCGGTACGAGAGGCGCGGGAAGAACGCCAGACCCGCCAGGACGGCGGCGGCGGGCAGCATGAACATGAAGACGCGCAGGGCGATCTCGCCGCCGTAGGACTGCAGCCAGACGCCCATGAACGGCATCACGAAGAGGATGACGAGCGCCCGGTCGCTGATCCCGCGCCTGCGCCGGCGCAGCCAGCCGTACGCGGCCAGCGCCATCACGCTCGCGGCCAGGAGCACCCGGCAGTAGAGCACCATCGAGTGCAGGCTGCTGCCGCCTTCGATGCGGCCCGAGGTGCTGGAGGTGATGTTCCCGCCGAGCGAGCCGAAACTGCTGAACAGCGGGTGCCCCGACCAGTACGGCTCGACGAAGAACCCGGTCCACGTCGCCACGATCACCAGGCACAGCAGCGGAAGCCCGCGGAGCCGGGAACGCTTCCACAGCACCAGCCCGGTCACCGCGGCGAGCATGATGAACGGGGTGAGCGGGTGACTGACCGTGGTGAAGGCGAACAGCCCGATGAGGAGCGCCAGCAGCAGCGCCGACCGGGTGCCCCGGGCACGCCGTGGCCGCGCCTCACCGGGGACCCGCGCGCCCGCCTTCCGTGCGTCCGGCGGCGAGGAGCGGAACCAGAGCAGCAGCACCGCCACGAACACCAGGTACGCGAGGAAGCCCACCGACTGCGGCGAGAAGTAGTCCTGCCCGACCCAGCCGCACAGCACGAACACCCAGGCCGCGCACCACTTGGCCCGCCAGGTCGCGCGCACGGCGCGGAGCAGCAGGAACACCGGGACGAGGTAGAGCAGGTTGATCGCGACCGGCCACCACTGCATCAGCGGGGTGAGGTCGGAGATGCCGCCGACCCGGGTGAGCAGGGCGACGCCGACGAAGAAGCCGGGCCAGGTGAAGCGGCCGTCCATCTCGGGTGCCACGCTGCCGGTCCGCTCGACGTACTCCACGAACCCGGCGTGCTCCCAGGCGGTGGAGAAGCGGGGGAAGGCCTCGATCACCGCCGGCACCGCGTGCAGCGACACCACCGTCGCGAGCAGCACACCCAGGAGGAGACCGCGGTGCTGCGTGCGCAACCACAGCCCCCAGCAGAAGGTGACCACCAGCAGGAACGCGCCGAGCAGTGTGGTGCGCGGCAGGACGGACACCAGGCCGAGGCCGTTCATCGCGTCCAGCGAGGCGTCGGTCATCCCGCGCAGCGGCAACCAGTACAGGGCCAGCGCCGCACCCAGCATCGCCCAGCCGAAGGCCACCGGCCACACCCACCGACGGCGGCGCACGCGACCGGCGGCGGCCCGTGGCGCGCCGGAGGGCGGGCGCGCGGGCGCGGGCGGCGACGCGGGCGGCGATACGGGCGCGGGCGCGGCGGAGGCCGCCGGCGCGCCCGGGGACCCACCCGGCGGTGCCGCGGTCTTGGTCAGCGACACACGCCCGGAGCCGGGCCCCGCCGGAGGCACCGGCGTCGGACGGGGGCGCAGCAGCCGTGCCAGGCCGACGCAGGCGACGGCGGCGATGAGGGTCTGGCTGGCCAGCTGCGCGTAGCCCGCTCCCGTGATGCCGAAGGACCCCAGCAGGGCCACCGTCGAGCCGAGCAGCAGCACGCAGAGCGAGCCCTGCAGCAGCGCCACCCGGGAGGTCCGGTTCTGCACGCGGAGCACCGCGAAGTACACCTCGAACAGGACCCGGGTCAGGGTGGCCACCGCCATGAGCCGGAGCAGCATCGTGGCGTGGTCGGCGTACTCGGCGCCGAAGACCCGCAGGATCTGCGGCGCGAAGAGCACCGTGAGCACACTGATCGGCACCATGATCAGGGCCATCTTGCGGAGCGAGGCCCGGCAGAGCGCCGCGAGCCGGGACGGGGCGTGCGCCCCCTCCACGGTCAGGGAGGCGCCCATGTTGATCGCGAGGAGGTCGATCGAGGAGCCGATGACCGCGGCGAGGTAGAAGTAGGCGTTCAGTTCGGAGCTGATCTGCGTGGCCACGACGACGGGCAGCAGGTAGATCACGGCCAGCGAGAACAGGGATCCGGTGCAGTCGCCGGCCAGGAAGCGCCCGATCTGCCGGGGCGCGGGGAGCACGGCCTTCCTGGTGGCGCTGACGTGACGGGGTATGAGCCGCCGGAAGACCAGCCAGGTCAGCGGAACGACCGACAGGGCGATCGCCGCGGCCCAGGAGACGAAGACCCCGGCGATGGGGAACACCGAGGCGAGTGCCACGACGAGCACCATCTTCGCGACGAGGAAGACCGTGTTGCCGACAGGCACCCACACCGCGCTGCGCAGCCCGGTCAGCACGCCGTCCTGGAGGGTCAGCAGTGCCCAGAGGATCACCGAGGCCAGGAAGGCGAGGGCGGGCAGCCCTCCGTCCACCAGGCGATAGGTCGGCCCCCAGAAGCCGAGGGTGATGACGAAGATCGTGGCCGCGGCCGCGACGATCAGCGCGCTGACCAGATACGTACCGAGGACCAGCCTGGGGGTGCGGTGGCCCGCGACCGGGATGAAGCGCTGCAGTGCGCCGGGAAGGGTCAGCGCGGTGAGTCCGGCGAGGAACTTCATCGCCGCGATCAGCGCCGAGCCCTGGCCCACCGCGCTGTCCGAGTAGTAGCGGGCGGCAAGCACCCAGAAGGCGATCCCCAGCACCCCGGAGAGGGCGGTGTTGAGCATCAGCGCGTAGGCGTTGCGGAACAGCGGAGTGCCGGTGCCGCCGCCCGCCTTCCCGGACTTTCCGCCGGCGGGCGGCGGCGCGGGAGGTGACGGGGGCTCGGAGGTCCCGGCCGCCTCCGAGGGGGTGGCCGCCTCGGGAGGTTCGGGAGGTGAGGGAGGTTCGAGAGCTGCGGGAGCTGCAGTCGGGGCCGGCGTCGGCGCCGGCGTCGGCGCCGACGTCGGGACCGTAGCGCGCGTCCGGGGGGCGTCGCCGACTGCCGGGGGTGCTGTGGCCCACCACGAGATCACGTTCCCCGGCCCGGGATGGCACAGCTTGCGGGCTGCGCGCTGGGACACCCGGCCGATCGCGAAGCTGTGCGTCAGCAGCCTGTCGAGGACGAAGTTCGGGCCGACCAGCCGGTCTTCGACGAGGGCCTCGAACTCCTCGATGCCGGTGGAGCGGCGCACCGTCAGGCGACGCAGCGCGTACGGGCACTGGGTGGGCCGGGCCATCGCGTTCCCCACCGAGAGCCCGACGGCGTACCCGGCCTCCCCGACCGCACGCCGGACCCGTGCGCTGGAGTAGCCGTAGGGGTACGCGAAGGAGACGGGGCGACGGCCCAGTTGCTCTCCGAGGAGCTGCCGGCTGTGGAGCAGTTCGAACCACAACCGGTCGTCGGGAAGCTGGTCCAGCTGGGGGTGGCGGTGGGTGTGGGCGCCGATCTCCACGCCCGCGTCGGAGAGTTCGTGCACCTGCTGCCAGTCGAGCATGCCGCACGGTGCGCTGTCCGCGGCTTCACCCCCGCGCAGCCAGCCCGTGGTCACGAAGACCGTGGCGGGGAAGCCGTGCCGGCTCAGCACGGGGAGCGCGTGCCGGTGCACGCCCTCGTAGCCGTCGTCGAAGGTGATGAGCACCGGCCGGGCCGGCAGGGAGCCCGCGTCCCGCCACGCGGCCGACAGCTGCCGGGTGGTGAGGGGGGAGAACCCCTGGCCGGTCAGCAGCTCCATCTGCTCGGCGAAGGCCGCCGGAGACACCGACAGGCGGTAGGCGGACCGGTCCGGGCGGTCGGCTATCGCGTGGTACATCAGGATCGGCACGGCCGGGCGGGCCGTCGGGGTCGCGGTCATGGCGGCCCGCACCCCAGACCGGCCGGTACGGCGAACACCGTGCCGCTCCGGCGTGCCCGCAGGGCGCCGAGCACGTACCCGGCGGCGGCGGTGACGGCGCCGGCGACGATCGCCCCGGCGCGTCCCGCGGCGCCCCGGCGTCCGCGCAGCGCGTCCCGCACCCCCGCCAGCACCCCGGCGGGCAGTACGCGGGTGACGTAGCGGCGTTCCGTCTCCAGCCCCGCCGTCGCTCCCACGCTTCGGCTGACCAGCGCCTTCGACAGTCCCTCCGCGTGACAGCGGGAGGCGAAGTAGCGGAAGCGCTCCCGGTCGGCCGGGACCTTGTGATGGATCACGGCGCGGTCGTCGAGCAGGACCAGCGCGTCGGGAAGCGTGTGCTGCAGCCGGATGCACAGTTCGGTCTCCTCGCACCCCAGCGGCCGGCTGCCGTGGTCGCGTCCGATGCCGACGGCGAAGCCGCCGACCTGGTCGAAGACCGCCCGGCGGAAGGCGGCGTTGCCGCCGAGGACGTTGCGCACCACGGCGCGGCCCTGCGGCTGCCCCTGGTACGAGCCGCCCACCACCCAGTCGAATTCGTACGGGAACCAGGCGGGCCGCCGGCCCGACGCCCAGGCGGGAACGGTCCGGCCGCCGACCGCCCGCACCCGCGGGTCGTCGAACGCGGCGGCGAAGTGGCGGAGCCAGTCGCGTTCGGCCACCGCGTCGTCGTCGAGAAAGGCGACGAGGGTGCCGGTGGCCGCCGCGAGCCCCGTGTTGCGGCCCGCGGACAGGCCCTGGGGCCCGGCGTTGGCGAGCACGGTGACCGTGCCGGGCGGCGCAGGAGCGTAGTGGGCGGCGAGCCGCCGGAGCAGTGCGGGATTGTGGTCGACGACGAGCAGCGTCTGATGGGCCGGAAGGGTCTGTGCGCGGACCGAGGCCACCGCGGCGAGGATGTCCGACCAGCGCTTCTCGGTGTAGACGCAGATGACCACGGAGATCGTCTCAGGACTCAAGGGGTCCTCCCTGAAACTGAGGCCGCAGCCGGGCTGCGCGCGGAGAACGTCGTACGTTTACAACGTATGCCCGGATTGCGTGGAATGTCCATAGCGATCGGGAGGGCGCCCTCAGCGGTCGGCGGCGACCGGTGGCGACGGAACCTGCGGGGACGGGCGACCGGGCGGAAGGATCACGCGCCGCTGCCGGAGCGCAGCCGCCCCAGCCGCCTGAGCAGCCTGTCCGCGGGGCGGCGCAGCTCGGGACGGCCGAGCACGGTCCGCCGCAGCGCGCGCAGGGGACCGCGCCGCGCCTGGTGGGCGAACGCGACGGGGTGCGGCCGCCTCACCCAGCCCTCGCCGACCCGCAGCTCACGGGTCTTGAGCGCGTCCTTGTACCACATCTCACCCCGGCCCAGGTCGAGATACGCCTGCCCGGAGGCCGCCGCGTGTTCGGCCATCTTCAGGTGCAGCAGCATGCCCGGCGAGAGGTTCGAGTAGTCCGTGTCGTACGCCGGGAACCAGCAGCTGATCACCTGCTGCGACCGCAGCCCGAAGTGCGCGGCGATCGGCCGCCCGCCCGCGTACAGCACGGACAGCAGCCCGGCGCACTCCGGCTCGCGCGCGCCGAAGAGCTGCTCCACGAGCCCCAGCAGCTCCGGCTGCGCGAAGCGGTCGCTGCGGCCGGTCCTGCGGTACTGCGCCGACTTCCACCGCATCAGCGTGCGGAGCAGGTCCGGGTCGCGCTCGTCGTGCACGTAGCGCAGCTCGCCCACCTCACGCTCCAGCTTGCGCTCACGCCGGCGCAGATCGCGTACGAGCTTCGGCGAACGGCTGCGCAGCCCTTCGAGATACCGCTCGTAGCCGTCCCCGACGTCGATCACCGGCGACGGGTACCACCGGGCGGCCGACGCCCCGAACGGCCGCTGCACCTCGGCGAGATGGTCGAACTCCCAGATGGCCAGCCCGCAGGCGCGCAGCAGTTCGTGCGGATCGGCCCGGAAGTCCCCCTCGTGCACCATGCCCTGGCAGTCGGACACCCCGAGGCCGACGGCCGTCCCCACGCCCAGGGGGCTGCGGTGGAACGGGAAGAACGCGGCGGCCCTACCGCCGTCCGCCGCACCGGCCCCCTCGTGCCGGTCACGCACCACGGCCACCTGCACGCCGCCGAAGCAGTCACCGGCCGCGGCCGTGAAACCGTAGGAGAGGAAGGGGTTCGCGAGCGCGTCGTTGCCCGACTCCCAGGCCCGCGCCTGCAATCCGGCCCAGGCCGCCCGGTCCGCCGCACTCAGCTCGCCGGGGGCGTGCACGGTGACATCCACGTGGTCCCCACCTTCCCGCGGTGCGGCCTGCAGGGGAATCGACCGTGGGGTGACCCCTTTTGTCACCGTAATACCGAATTCCCCGCCCCGCAGACCGGAGCAGGCTCCCGCCCTCGCGCGGCCCCGGCCGGACGGTCGTGCCGCAGGGAACCGTCGGCCGATGTCAGCCGGGGATGTCAGAGGCCCCTGCGATTCCGCAGGGGCCTCTGTGAGCTGGAGCCGCCTGTCGGATTCGAACCGACGACCTTCTGTTTACAAGACAGATGCTCTAACCAGCTGAGCTAAGGCGGCGTGCCGGGTGGCGTCCGGGGTGCAGTGTACCTGCCCGCATCGGGGTGACGACGTGGAGTTTCGACCGGCCGGGACTACTGACAAGCAGGTGGGCGACGAGTTAACGTCTCGGAAACCTCCCTGCCGGGAGGACAATCCCCCTTTACTACGGATCGTCCGGCACGTACCTGCCGGTGAAGGAGTACACAGGCATGGCCACGGTCACCTATGACAGCGCCACCCGGATCTACCCCGGTGGCGACAAGCCCGCCGTCGACAAGCTCGACATCGACATCGAGGACGGCGAGTTCCTCGTCCTCGTCGGCCCCTCCGGCTGCGGAAAGTCCACCTCGCTCCGGATGCTCGCCGGGCTCGAGGACGTCAACGAGGGCGCCATCCGCATCGGTGACCGTGACGTCACCCACCTGCCGCCGAAGGACCGGGACATCGCGATGGTGTTCCAGAACTACGCGCTCTACCCGCACATGACCGTCGCCGACAACATGGGCTTCGCCCTGAAGATCGCCGGCGTGCCGAAGTCGGAGATCCGGCAGAAGGTCGAGGACGCGGCGAAGATCCTCGACCTCACGGAGTACCTGGGCCGCAAGCCGAAGGCGCTCTCCGGCGGTCAGCGGCAGCGTGTCGCGATGGGGCGCGCCATCGTGCGTGAGCCGCAGGTGTTCCTCATGGACGAGCCGCTGTCGAACCTCGACGCCAAGCTCCGCGTCCAGACCCGTACGCAGATCGCCAGCCTGCAGCGTCGCCTGGGCATCACCACCGTGTACGTCACCCACGACCAGGTCGAGGCCATGACGATGGGCGACCGGGTGGCCGTGCTGAAGGACGGCCTGCTGCAGCAGGTCGACTCGCCGCGCCACATGTACGACAAGCCGGCCAACCTGTTCGTCGCGGGCTTCATCGGCTCGCCGGCGATGAACCTGGTCGAGGTGCCGATCACCGACGGCGGGGTGAAGTTCGGCAACAGCGTGGTGTCCGTGGAGCGCGAGGCCCTGTCCTCGGCCACCGCCAAGGGCGACACCACGGTGACGGTCGGCTGCCGCCCCGAGCACTTCGACCTGGTGAACGGCGACGGCGGCGGCCTGAAGAAGGACGAGCACGCCGGCCTGGCCGTGTCCGTGGACGTCGTCGAGGAACTCGGCGCGGACGGCTACGTGTACGGCAACGCCGAGATCGGCGGCAAGGAGAAGGAGCTGGTGATCCGCGTCTCCGGCCGCGAGGTCCCGGAGAAGGGCTCCACCATCCACGTCGTGCCGCGCGCGGGCGAGACCCACGTGTTCTCGACCTCGACCGGCGAGCGCCTCAGCGACTGACGGCGCCGAGGGCGCGGGGCGGCGACACGCCGTACGCACCCTCTCGGACGACGGGCCGTGCCTCCGGAACTCCCGGGGGCACGGCCCTTTTTCACCGGTTTCGGGCGGTGCGCGTCAACACGATGACACGACTTCGAAGTTTTTCTTCCCTCGACAGAGTGACGGAATGTCGCTTCATCATCACTCCTCGCTACGATCGGTCCGTGACACACCACGCAGCGAACAAAGCAGCCCGCAGGATCGGCCGCTCCCTCGCACTCGTGCTGCCCGTCGTCCTGGTCATGTCCGGGACGCTCGCGGTGGCCCGCGTGCCCTGGGCGGCCGGCCCCTCCGAATCCCAGCTCCTGACGGCCTCGGCGGAGAAGTCGTCGACGCGCCAGGGGGCTCCGGCGGCGCCGGAGGACGTGCTTCAGGAGCGCCTGATCACCGAACTCCAGGCGAAGGACCCGGGGGTCGCGCTCACCAGCCTCCAGCGGGAGGTGCAGCGCCGCCCGTCCCTCGCCGAGCACTGCACGTCCATCGCGAAGGCGCTCGGCCGGGCCGCGGTGAAGAAGTACGGCGCCGTGCACCGTGCGCAGGGCTTCTCCCGCCCGGTCTGCGACACCTCGTTCGCGACCGGCGTCGTGCAGATGCGCTAGCGCGACCACGCGGAAGCGCCCGAAGGCGCTCCGACGCGGCTGCGCGGTGGCTTGCGGAGGGCGCGCGTCCGAGGACGTGCGCCCTCCGCAAGCGCGTGCCCGCCCGCTCTCCCGCCGCCTCCCCCACCCGTGGCGGGTGACGGCCGGCCCCTGCGTCCGGCCCGGCGCCTCCGCGTCACGCCCGGCCCGCCCCATAGGGTGCCGTCATGACCAGTGACCGGACCGACGAGCCCGACGTCCCGCATGCCTCGCACCGCCCCAGCCAGGCGGTCGTCCTGGCAGGCGGCCAGGGCACGCGGCTGCGCCCGTACACGGACGACCGCCCGAAACCGATGGTGGAGATCCCCGGCACGGGCACGCCGATCATCGGGCACCAGCTGGCCTGGCTCGCCGCCGAGGGCGTGACGGACGCCGTGGTCTCCTGCGGCCACCTCGCCGAGGTGCTGGAGGGCTGGCTGGAGGCGGCCGAACTCCCGCTGCGGGTCAGCGTGGTGGTGGAGCACGAGCCGCTCGGCCGCGGCGGCGGCCTGCGCTACGCGGCCGCCTCCCTCCCCCGCCCCGACGAGCCCTGGTATGCCACCAACGGCGACATCTGGACCCGTTTCTCGCTGCGCGAGATGGCCGACTTCCACGCCGAACGGGACGCCACGGCCACGCTCGCGCTGGCCCGGCCGCGCATCCCCTGGGGCGCCGTGGAGACCAACGAGTTCGGGCACGTGCTGGACTTCATCGAGGCCCCTCCGTCGCCGTACCTGATCAACGCCGGCGTGTACGTGTTCTCCGCCGCGTTCACCGCCATGCTGCCCACGCGGGGCGACCACGAGCGGACCACCTTCCCCCGCCTCGCCCGGGAACGTGCCCTGGCCGGCTACCCGCTGCCGCACGGCGCCTACTGGCGGGCCATCGACACGGCGAAGGACCTCACCGAAGCGGCACGGGAACTCGCCGGGGAGGCATGAGAACGCCCCGGCCGGACAGCCGTCGGGTAGCGGCCGAGACGCCCACGGGCACGGCGCGCCCCGGACGCTCTCGGTGTGCGATCCGTACGGCGTCCGGCGATGCTTGGCCGTGGACGACGGCAGAGGAGTGTGGATCCAGATGTCCATGATGAACAAGATCAAGAGCATGCTGAAGGGCCACGAGAGCAAGGCCGCGAAGGGCATCGACGTGGCGGGCGACCTGATCGACCGCAAGACGCACGGCAAGTACCGGCGCCACGTGGACAAGGCCCAGAGCAGGCTCAAGCAGGAGCTCGGACGGCCCGGCACGCACGGAGGCCCGCACGGAGGGGCGCAGGGCGACACCCGCGGCGGACACGACCGTCCCGGCGGGCCCGGCGGGGACCCGTACGGTGACCAGGGCCGGCCGCCCGGGCACTGACGCCGCCCGTCCCCGGGGGACATACGGCGAACGGCCCGGCGGGGCATCCCGCCGGGCCGTTCGTACGTCGCGGCGCCGCCCGCCCGGGGGCGACCGGCGCCGCCGTGGCTCAGCCGAGCAGGCCGCCCAGCGCGCCGCCCCGCTCGGGCCCGTCACCCCCTGTCGTGCCGCCGCCCGTCGATCCGCCGGTGGCCGTGCCGCCGCCCGCGGAGCTGTCGTCGCCGGACGGGCCGGAACTGCCGGTCCCCGTGGTGGAGGGGGCGGCCGGCTGCTCCGGCGCCTGCGGCGCGGCGGGCTGTGCCGGTGCCTGCACGGTCTCCTGCTGGCTCGGGGCGCTCGGCGCCCCGCTGCGCCCGCTCGGCGTGCCCGCGCTGGAGGCGGACGGCCCCGGGGTGCGGTCGGTGCCCGGCGTGCGGACGCCGGTGCCGCCGTCCGGCCCGGTCTTCTTCTTCGGCTCCTGCGGCAGCGGCGAGCCGGGCAGGTGGTTGACCGGGGGCTGGCCGGGCTCGGAGACCCGTGGGGCGTCCGAGGTGCGGACCGCGCCGCCGAGGACCGCGCCGACCAGCAGCGCCAGACCGCAGACGAGCGTGGCGATGACCGCGCCGCGGCGCAGCACGCGGCGCCGCAGGTCCCAGATGTCCGCGCGCGGTCCGAGGGTGCGCCACGCCTCCCCCGCCAGGCGGCCGTCGAGTGAGTAGACCGGGGCGCCCGCGATCAGCAGCGGGCTCCAGGCGGCGAGGTAGATGATGTCCGGAGTGTCGTAGACGGGCACCGAACTCCAGCTCACGGTGACCAGCAGGGCGAGGGACAGCGCGGCGCCGATGCCGGCGGCGAATCGCTGCCAGAGCCCGAAGATGGTCAGCACACCCACCACGACCTGGAGGAACGCGACGGTGAGCCCCGCACCGACCGGGTGCGACACCGCGAAGTCGTGCAGCGGGGTGGCGATGGCCCACGGTTCGAGCGAGCGCAGCCAGGTCACCAACGAGCCGCGGGCGCCGCCGTCGAAGTAGACGGGGTCGCAGAGCTTGCCCATGCCGGCGTAGACCGAGATGAAGCCGAGGAAGATCCGCAGCGGGAGCAGGACCATCCCGAGGTTCATCCGGCGGCCGGGGTAGTACGCGTGCCGCACCGGGTCGTTGCGGCGCGGGCGGCGCACACCTTCGGCGTACGCCTCGCCGTCGTCGGCCGGGCCGTCCAGGTGACCCGTGTCGCCCGGGCCGCCGGGCAGATCGTCGTACGCGCCGCGCGCGGGCCGTACGCCTGCCAGCAGCGGCTGGGTGTGCTCCGAGGGGCCCGGTCCACGCGGGCCGACGACGGTCGGGGGCGCGTCGTCGAGGCGCGGGAGCGTCTGGGTGGCGGCGTTCGCCGCCTCGGGCGCCGCGGACGGACTCGGGAGCAGGCCGGTCGGGGGGACCCGTACGGCCTGGAGCAGCCGGGTGGCGCCGGTGTCCTCGGGGTTGGCGTGGCCGCTCCACACGAGAGGGGCCCGGCGTCGTCCGGCTCTGGGGGCGGCGGCGGAGGCGCCCGCCGCCGCGCCGAAGTCCACTCCGGCGCCCGCCGCACGGGCGGCGCGCAGCCGTGGGGCCTCGAGGGCCGCGCTGCGGGGTGCGGGGCCGGCGAGCAGCACCCGGAAGCTCACGTGGTTGACGATGACCTGCCCGGGGTCGGACGGGACCTTGACCGTGCTCAGCACGGGCTCGTCGTCGGTGAATCCGCGCGTTCCCCCGGTAGGTGTGCGGGGTGTTCTCGTGTCCACACTCATCTAACCGAGTGACGGACGGAGAAGACACTGCCTTGACCGCGCCGATCTGTCCGCGACCCGTCAAGCGACCAGATCACCACACGAAGCGATCGCTTCCGGGCGCAGATGCGCCCGCGGGTGCCACCGGCGGGCGCGGGTCCTCAGGTCACGCGCGGCGGCGGGCCGCCTCGTACAGCACCACGCCCGCGGCGACGCCGGCGTTCAGCGACTCGGCTCCGCCCGGCATCGGAATGCGCACCCGCACGTCGCAGGTCTCGCCGACCAGACGTGACAGGCCCTTGCCCTCCGAGCCGACCACGACCACGACCGGACCGTCGAGCACGTCCAGCTCGGTCAGCTCGGTGTCCCCGTCCGCGGCGAGACCGACGACCGTGAGACCGGCCTTCTGGTACGTCTCCAGTGCACGGGTGAGGTTCGTCGCGCGGGCGACGGGTGTGCGGGCGGCGGTTCCGGCGCTCGTCTTCCACGCGCCCGCCGTCATCCCGGCGGCGCGCCGCTCGGGCACGACGACGCCGTGGCCGCCGAAGGCGGAGACGGAGCGCACCACCGCGCCGAGGTTGCGGGGGTCGGTGACCCCGTCCAGGGCGACGATGAGCGGGTCCTCGCCGTCGTCGAAAGCGGCGGCGGTCAGGTCCTCCGGGTGCGCGTAGTCGTACGGCGGCACCTGGAGCACGACGCCCTGGTGGTTGAGGTGGTGGGTCATCCGGTCGAGTTCCGGACGCGGCGCCTCCATCAGGTGGATGCCGCCGCGCTCGCCCGCGAGGCGCACGCACTCCCGGACGCGCTCGTCGTTGTCGATGAACTGCTGCACGTAGAGGGTGGTCGCCGGGACGCCCTCGCGCAGCGCCTCGACCACGGAGTTGCGGCCGACGACCAGCTCGGCGCTGCCCTTGCCCTTGCCGGCACCGCGGCGGGGGGCGCTCTGGCGGCCCTGCGCACGGCGCGCCTTGGACTGGGCGGCACGCTGCTTGGCGTGGCCCTTGCGCATCTCGGCGGGCGGGGTCGGGCCCTTGCCCTCCAGGCCGCGACGGCGCTGGCCGCCGCTGCCGACCTGCGCGCCCTTCTTGTTGGACGTGCGGCGGTTGCGGCGTGCGCTGTTGCCGGCCATGGGGTACCTCTGTGCTTCCTGCGGTTCCTGCGGTGGAAAGGTCGCGGCGTGGTCGTTGGCGTGGTCTGACGGTGGTCGTGCGTACGGTGCGATTATCCCCGACCGTACCGGGCGCCGGAGCCGCGGCGCCCCTCCCCCGCACCGGCCCGTGCGCCGCCGGACGCTCCGTCCCGTCCCCCCTCCGCCCGCGACAGCTGGGAGGGGGACGCGGAGCGGGGCGGGGCGTGCGTCAGGAGGCGGACGAGGAGCCGATCTCCCACCGGGGGCCGGAGGGGGTGTCCTCGATGGTGAGGCCGGCGCGGGCGAGTTCGTCGCGGATCGCGTCGGCGGTCGCGTAGTCCTTGCGTCCGCGCGCGGCCTGCCGCTGCTCCAGGATGAGCGCGACCAGCGAGTCGACCACGCCGTGCAGTTCGTCCGCCGCCTTGGCGGCACCGCCGCCGGACCACTGCTCCGCCATCGGGTCCAGGCCGAGCACTCCGAGCATGGCCCGCAGGTCGGCGAGGTGGCGGGCGGCCGCCTCCTTGTCGTCGGCGGACAGGGCCTGGTTGCCGTGCCGGACGGTGGTGTGCACCAGGGCCAGGGCCTGCGGGACGCCGAGGTCGTCGTCCATGGCCTCGGCGAAGGCGTCCGGCACCTCGTCCGCCGGGGCGACCTCGCCGGTCATCTCGGCGACGCGGTGCATGAAGCCCTCGATGCGGCCGAACGCGGCCTCCGCCTCGCGCAGCGACTCCTCGCTGTACTCGATGGTGGAGCGGTAGTGCGGGGTGCCCAGGTAGTAGCGCAGCACGATGGGCCGCCAGCGCTTCACCATCTCGCTGACCAGCACCGAGTTGCCGAGCGACTTGCTCATCTTCTCGCCGCTCATGGTGACCCACGCGTTGTGAACCCAGTAGCGGGCGAACGCGTCGCCGTACGCCTCGGACTGCGCGATCTCGTTCTCGTGGTGCGGGAACACGAGGTCGACGCCGCCGCCGTGGATGTCGAACTCCCGGCCCAGGTACTTGTGCGCCATGGCGGAGCACTCCAGGTGCCAGCCCGGACGGCCGGTGCCCCAGGGGGTCTCCCAACTGGGCTCGCCCGGCTTGGCCGCCTTCCACATCGCGAAGTCGCGCGGGTCGCGCTTGCCGGTCTCGTTGTCCCCGGACGGCTGACGGAGATTGTCCAGCTCCTGGTTGGAGAGCTTGAGGTAGCCCTGGTGGGAGCGCACGGCGAAGTAGACGTTGCCGTCGGCGGCGTACGCGTGACCGGAGTCGATCAGCGTGCGCATCATGTCGATCATCTCCGGAACGTGTCCGGTGGCCCGCGGTTCGCAGGTGGGCGGCAGGCAGCCGAGCGCGGCGTACCCGTCGTTGAACGCGCGCTCGTTCTCGTAGCCGATCGCCCACCAGGGACGGTCCTGGTCGGCGGACTTGGCGATGATCTTGTCGTCGATGTCGGTCACGTTGCGGACGAACGTCACGTCGAGGCCGCGGTGTTCGAACCAGCGGCGCATGATGTCGAAGTTCAGGCCGGAACGGATGTGCCCGATGTGCGGCGCCGCCTGGACGGTGGCGCCACACAGGTAGATCGAGACGCAGCCCGGCCGGAGCGGGACGAAGTCACGGATCTGCCGGGCGCTGGTGTCGTACAGGCGAAGAGTCACGCGGCCAAGAGTAGTCGGCCGCGGGCGGGGTGTGCGCGCACCTCGGCAGGGCGGTCCGGGGGATCTCCCGGGGCCGCGCCGGTACGGGCGCCTCCGGGGCGGCACCGCGTCTCAGAGCCGGCCGACGACCTTCCGCGGGGTGATGCGCACGACGACGCGCTCGCCGTCCTTGTGCGACTCCGGGTTGAACTCGGCGTAGGTCTTGCCGGTGTACTTCCTGGCCAGCTCGTCGATCAGCTCCTGCCCACCCTCGGTGGTGAGCGTCACGGAGCCGCGGATCTCGGCGTACGTGTAGGGGGCTTCGGCGGGCTGCACCACCACGGTCACCCGCGGGTCGCGTTCGAGGTTCCGGGCCTTGCGGCGGCCCAGGGTGGTGGAGATCAGCAGCTCCTCGCCGTCCCGCTTCACCCACACCGGCGACACCTGCGGACTGCCGTCCGGCTGGATCGTGGCGATGTGGACGAAGACGTTGCCGTCCAGGACCTTCTTGAGCTCGTCGGAGAACACGGTGGAGGTGCTCCTTCCTGCGGACGGATGCGGTGGGCGTCGGCTCCGGTGGAGGGAGTGGCGCCCGGCCTCGCGTCGCCGGCTGTGCCGTCCCTCACACGAGGTGCAACCCCGGCCGGCCCGTCGGCATTCCCCCTTCCGCCGGACCCCCGGCCGCCGCCGCACGGACGCGTCAGGTCGCGGGGACGGGGAGGACCAGCGCGGTGGCGACGGCCGCCAGCCCCTCCGCGCGTCCGGTGAGGCCGAGGCCGTCGGTGGTGGTGCCGGATACCGACACCGGCGCGCCGCAGGCGGCGGACAGCGCCTGCTCGGCCTCCGCACGCCGCTTGCCGATCTTCGGCCGCACGCCGATGACCTGGATGCTCACGTTGCCCACCGCGTAGCCCGCGGCGGTGACGATGCGTGCGGCCGCCGCGAGCAGGGTGACCCCGGAGGCTCCGGACCACTCGGGGCGCGAGGTGCCGAAGTGGGCGCCGAGGTCGCCCAGGCCGGAGGCGGAGAACAGCGCGTCGCAGGCGGCGTGCGCGGCGACGTCACCGTCGGAGTGGCCCGCGAGCCCGTACTCCTCTCCCTCCCAGAGCAGGCCGGCGCACCAGAGCGCGCGGCCCTTCTCGAAGGCGTGCACGTCGGTGCCGACACCGATGCGCGGAACCGGGAACGGAACCTCCCCCCGAGGGTCCCGCCGAGGTTCAGAAGCCATCGGTGGCCCTCCTCCGGGCGAGGACGGCCTCGGCGAGCACCAGGTCCAGCGGGCGGGTGACCTTGAACGCCTCCGCGTGTCCGGGAACGACCACCACCTCCACGCCCAGCCGCTCGACCATACCGGCGTCGTCCGTGACGCCGTCCCCTTCACGGGCCACCCGGGCGTGCGCGTCGGCGAGCGTCAGGCGGTCGAAGCCCTGCGGCGTCTGCACGGCCCGCAGCAGGGACCGTTCCGGGGTGCCGACGACCGGCTCGGGGTCGCCCGGCCGCTCCGGCGGACGGATCTGCTTGACGGTGTCGGGCACCGGCAGCGCCGGTACGACGGCGGGCGCGCCGTCCCGTACCGCCGCGGCCACGGCATCCACGGTGTCCACGGGGACGAGCGGGCGCGCCGCGTCGTGCACCAGCACGGCGGTGACGTCCTCGGGCAGCGCGGCCAGGCCGAGGCGTACGGAGTCCTGACGGGTCTCGCCGCCCGGGACGACCAGCACCTCCGGCAGCGAGTGCTCGTCCAGCAGGTGGCGCACGCCGTCGACGCCGTCGGCCGGAGCGACCACCACGACCAGGGACACCGCCCGGGCGCGCGCCATGGCCCGTACGGCGTGCACCAGCATCGGCGTCCCGCCGAGGGCACGCAGCGCCTTGGGGGCGCCGGGGCCGAGGCGCACACCGCGCCCGGCGGCCGGGATCACCGCGGCGGTACGGGCGGCGGGCCGGTCGGCGGAGGCTCCCGCCGGGCCGGGGACGGCGGCGGAAGCGGAGGTGGAAGCGGAAGCGGAAGCGTGTGACATCGGTTGCGCGTTCAGGTTTGTGTCCTCAGCCGGGTTGGGTATGGCATGGGCGTAACCCCGGCCGACGGCTGGGGGAGTGCCGGGTGCGACACCTCGATCGGACCCTTCCGTGACAGCCGGTCGAGCGTGCTGCCGGGCCCGGCACAGCGGTGCGAGGGGCATACGACGGGCGGCTGCCGATCGTGACACCCAGCGTACTGAACGCGATACAGCGATGCCGCAGCGCCCGGGACGAACCGGTCGGTCGTGGACCGCACGGTTTCCGGGCACCGCGGCATGGCGGTGGCGACGCCTCCCGTTGCAGGACTCGCCGGATGACGCTCGACGACTCACACGGGGCGGCCGGGGGTCAGGAGGCGAGGACCTCGTCGAGAAGCGCCTCGGCCTTGTCCTCGTTGGTCTTCTCCGCCAGCGCCAGCTCGCTGACGAGGATCTGACGCGCCTTGGCGAGCATCCGCTTCTCGCCGGCCGACAGACCGCGCTCGCGCTCGCGACGCCACAGGTCGCGGACGACCTCGGCAACCTTGATCACGTCGCCGGAGGCGAGCTTCTCGAGGTTCGCCTTGTAGCGGCGCGACCAGTTGGTGGGTTCTTCGGCGTACGGAGCGCGCAGCACCTCGAAGACCTTGTCCAGGCCCTCGGAACCGACCACGTCACGCACACCCACGAACTCCGCATTGTCCGCCGGCACACGAACAGTCAAGTCGCCCTGCGCGACCTTCAGAACCAGATAGGTCTTGTCCACGCCTTTGATCTGGCGAGTTTCGATGGCCTCGATCAGCGCGGCCCCGTGATGGGGATAGACCACGGTGTCGCCAACCTTGAACGTCATGTGTCAGGTACCCCTTCCGTGGCTATCCAGTCTAACACGTGAACGAGCCGTTCTGAATGACGTTTCCGCAGGTCAGGCCGCATCTCGGGGCTTGACAAGCGACCCGTTGTCATGCTGCGGACCCTAAGCGGAACGAAGAATTCGCAGGTCGGGGCGCGTCTTCGCGGGTGCCGAAACGGACCCCGGAAGGGCCCGACGAGAAGGGGAACCGTAGGCCGAATGCCCGTTATGTCCGGTTCACCGGGGAACCCGTTCGCCCGTTCTCCGGAATTGATCAGCGAACTGTTCCGGAGGGCGAACACGGCCGCGTTCCGCCGGTCGGCCGCACCGGCAGTGATCAATTCCGGCCGACGTTCTCACATTCTTTCCCGAGAATCCCACCGACCCGTCCGGACGGAGAATCCGCCGCCCCGCGACCCCCCGCTCCGGCACGGCACGCGCCCGCTCCGCGCCGCGCCGGAGGGGCGGCTGCGGCCCACGCGCGCGGGGTCGGTAGCCTGTGAGCCCACAACCGACCACCGTCCGCGACCGGGCACGCCGTTCGGCCGCCAGAGCTCGTCCTAGGAGTTGCCGCCGCCGTGAGCAGCAGCCTTCGACGCGGCACCCTCGCCGCCACCGCCCTCGCCTCCTGCGTCCTCACGCTCACCGCGTGCGGCGCGGGAAACAATGCCGCGACCCTGCAGGTCGAGCCGGACAGTGCCAGCGAGCAGGTCGGCCCGATCAAGGTCGAGGCCGTCAACATCATCACCACCGAGGGCGGAGAGGGCCCCGTCGGCGTGTCGGCCCGCATCTTCAACGACAGCCGAAAGCCGGAGACCCTCGAGGCCATCCGCATCAAGGGCGTCGACGGCCGCGTCAGGCTGAGCCCGCCCACGGGAAAGAACGCCCTCACGGTGCCCGCCGAGGGCCACCTGGCGCTGGGCGGCGAGGGCCACGCCTCCGCGTTCGTACCGGACCCGGGCACGGTCAGCCCCGGCGAGATGCAGGCCATCACCTTCGTCTTCAGCCGCACCGGCAAGGTGGAGCTGCGCGCCGCGGTCGTGCCTTCGGACCACGACGGCTACGAGCGCTTCGCCCCCAGCGCGCGGCCGACCCCCTCCGGCGCGCCCACCGGCAACCCGTCGCCGCGCCCCGGCGAGCCGACCGGCGAGCCCACGGGGTCGCCCACGGGCTCCCCGACCGGCTCTCCCGCACCCGGCGACGAGAACACCGAGCCCGCGGCGGGCGAGAGCCCGGCCGGCGAGTAGCGCCGGCACACCGGCACATGAAGCGGCCGGGGGCCGGCGGAGATCCGCCGGCCCCCGGCCGCTTCCGTCCGGCCCCGCGGCGCGCCGACGTGCGGCACCCCGGAGGCGGTCCGGTCAGGGCTCGAACTTGTAGCCCAGGCCGCGCACCGTGACCAGGTAGCGGGGCGCGCCCGGGTCGGGCTCGATCTTCGCCCGCAGCCGCTTGACGTGCACGTCCAGCGTCTTGGTGTCGCCGACGTAGTCCGCGCCCCACACCCGGTCGATGAGCTGCATGCGGGTCAGCACGCGGCCGGCGTTCCGCAGCAGCATCTCCAGCAGGTCGAACTCCTTGAGCGGCAGGTCCACCTTGCCGCCGCCGACCGTCACCACGTGCCGGTCGACGTCCATGCGCACCGGTCCGGCCTCCAGCGCCGCCGGTTCGACCTCCTCCGGCTCGCCGCGGCGCCGGAGCACCGCGCGCACCCGGGCGACCAGCTCCCGGGAGGAGAAGGGCTTCGTCACGTAGTCGTCGGCTCCTATTTCCAGCCCCACGACCTTGTCGATCTCGCTGTCCTTGGCGGTCACCATGATCACGGGGACGTTGGAGCGACCGCGGAGCTGGCGGCACACCTCCGTGCCGGGCAGGCCCGGCAGCATCAGGTCGAGCAGCACCAGGTCGGCGCCGTTCCGCTCGAACTCGTCGAGCCCTTCCGGCCCCGTGGACGCCACCGCGACCTCGAAGCCTTCCTTGCGCAGCATGTACGACAGTGCGTCGCTGAACGATTCCTCGTCCTCGACGACGAGCACTCGGGTCACGGGAGGACCTCCGGGGCGTCAGATGTACGTGGTCGTGATGGGGATGTGGTGGGGTCGTGCACCCCGTCGTCCTCGTCGTCGAAGTCGGACGGTTCCTGCAGCGCACCGCTGAGGCGGTGCTCGTGGCGGCCGGACCGGCCTTCGCGGCCGGACTCCGCCTTCTCCCGGGCGTTGCCGGCCTCCGGCAGCCGCAGGGTGAAGGTGGAGCCCTGGCCCTCCGCGCTCCACACGGTGACCTCTCCGCCGTGCGAGGCGGCCACGTGCTTGACGATGGCGAGGCCGAGGCCGGTGCCACCGGTGTCGCGGGAGCGGGCCGGGTCGACGCGGTAGAACCGCTCGAAGATCCGCTCCTTGTCCGCCGCCGAGATGCCGATGCCCTGGTCGGTCACCGCGATCTCGACGAGGTCGCCGCCCGGCACGGCGATGCGCCGCCCGGCGATGCCGACCCGGGTACGGGCCGGCGAGTAGTTGACCGCGTTCTCGACGAGGTTGCCGAGCGCGGCGGCGAGCTGCCCGCGGTTCCCCCACACGTGGAGGTTCTCGGTGCCTCCGGACGCGAGGGTGATCTGCTTGTTCGACGCCGACTGCCGGCAGCGGTCCAGCGCCTCCCCGACCAGTTCGGTGACCTGCACCGGCTCCGAGTCCTCCAGCGGGTCGTCGTTCTGCACCCGGGAGAGGTCGATCAGCTCCTGCACCAGACTGGTCAGCCGGGTCGCCTCGTTCTGCATCCGGCCGGCGAAGCGTTCCACGGCCTCGGGGTCGTCCGAGGCGTCCATCACGGCCTCGGAGAGCAGCGACAGCGCGCCGACCGGCGTCTTCAGCTCGTGGCTGACGTTGGCGACGAAGTCGCGGCGCACCGCCTCGATCCGCCGGGCCTCCGTCAGGTCCTCGACCAGCAGCAGCACCAGGCGGGACCCGAGCGGCGCCACGCGCGCCGACACGGCGAGGGCGTCGCCGCCCCGGCCCGAGCCGCGGCGCGGCAGGTCCAGCTCGATCTGGCGTATCTCTCCGTCGCGGCGCGTGTCGCGGGCCATCCGCAGCATCTCGTCCACGGTCAGCCGCCCGCCGCGCACCAGCCCCAGGGCGTACGCGGCGGAGCTGGCCTTCACCACGGCGTCGGCCTCGTCCAGCACGACGGCAGACGAGCGGAGCACGGACAGGACGGTGTCCACGCCCGGCGGCAGCGTCGCCGGGTCGGTGTGCAGCGCGGTGCGAGTGGGGCGCGCCTGCTCGCGCTCGCTCCACCGGAACGCCAGCATGGCGATCACGCCGGTGCAGACACCGGCGATCGCGGCCACTGCGGCGACTGCCGCGTTCACGTCCATGGCTCCCAGGTTATGCGGCAGAAACCGCACGCCCCCAGCCCTTCCGGGGCGGTCTCGAACACTCGTCCCCCAGAGTTCACCTCGGTGTCGGAGCTGATTCACTTGTGCGGCCGGAAGAGGACGCATTCCGCCCCGAACGTGGCAGCGTGGGGGGCGAACCACCCGGTCGGAGCAACAGCCCGTCCGCCCCCGGACACGCCACGCGAGGAAGGACAAGCATGCGGGACGCGTACCACGAGGAGCTGGACTCGATCAGCGACAGCCTGGTCGAGATGGCACGGCTCGCCGGCTCCGCGATCGGCCGCGCCACCACGGCGATGCTCGACGCGGACCTCAAGCTCGCCGAGAGCGTGATCGCGGCGGACGAGAAGGTCGACGACCTCCAGCGCGACCTGGAGACCAAGGCCATCCAGCTGCTCGCCCGGCAGCAGCCCGTCGCCACGGACCTGCGGATCGTCGTCACGTCGCTGCGGATGAGCGCGGACCTGGAGCGTTCGGGCGACCTCGCCCAGCACGTGGCGAAGGTCGCACGGCTGCGCTTCCCCGACTCTCCGGTGCCGCGGGACCTCCAGGCCACGCTGCTGGAGATGGGGCAGCTCGCGCAGCGCCTGATGGCCAAGGCCGCCGAGGTGATCATCACCAAGGACGTCGACACCGCGCTCCAGCTGGAGCACGACGACGACAAGATGGACGACCTGCACCGCACGCTCTTCCAGCACCTGATGGACGACCGCTGGAAGCACGGCATCGAGACGGCCGTCGACGTGACCCTCCTCGGCCGGTACTACGAACGGTTCGCCGACCACGCCGTGTCGGTGGCCCGGCGCGTGGTCTACCTCGTCACCGGCGACTACGTCGACGAGCTGACCGAGGGCGGCGCACCGGCGGGTGCCGCCCCCGCCGCCTCCCCTTCCGGCACGGACTCGACGGAGCCCGCCGAGGGCGCGTGACGCGCCCCGGACGCGAACCGGCGCACGCTGCACGCCCCGTCGCGCTCCCGCACGCCGGGGCCGCGCACGGCTAGGACGTGTCCGGGCGGGCAGGGATGGGAGCGCATGACAGTCCCGCCCGAAGAGGAGGAACCATGCCCCACCCGCCCCTCTCACCCACGGCCCGTGACAGCCCGCCCCCGCCGGTGCTCGGCGCCTGCGGCTGCGGCTCCGGCTGTGGCTGCGGCTGCCAGTCCGGCGGCTCCTGCCAGTGCGGCGGCAGCTGCTGCGGCGACTGACACCACCCGTCGTCACGGGGCCGGGCGGGCACACGGTGCCCGCCCGGCCCTCCGCACTCCGCCGCGCCGTCGGACGGTGTTCCTGGGGTGGGTCTTCGGCGTCGCCGTCCATCGCGACCGCCGACGTGCCGGTCCCACGAAGGGGCCCCTGACCCGCACCGTATGCGCAGGTCAGGGGCCTGGCCGTTTCCCTTACTTCTTCTTGCCCTGGGTCTTGCCAGGGATCTCCGGGACCTGCGTTTCCGCTGGTCTGACCGCTAACCACCATGGTTCGACCTGGCGTCTTTGGTCGTCGTTGGTCACCCGCGAGCACCCTCGCACGGCCCACAGACGGCCCCAGCCGCGACTGCCAAGCCGGTGGCCCTTTGCATAAACCCCCGGCGTATCCAGCTTACGAGGTGCGAACATCCGGGCTCCCCACTGCTCATCAGGCCCAAGGGAAGGAGTTGGGGCGAGCAAGCCCCAACGCAAAATACTGATGCCACGGCATGACCCTAGGTATATTAGACGCTAGAAGCCTACTAAGGGGGTACCGCAATATGGCGAAGAACCTGAACCATAAGCCGCAGTCTGCAATGGAGTGGATAGAGGCTCAGCTGGAATTCGTCGAGACCATCAATGCCCTAGATGACCTTTTGAACTTCATCGACCGTAGTTCAATTTCCCTCCATGACGTCAAGCAGCGTTGGCGAACAATAGCTAGATCACTCGGAGAACCGGATGGCGAACAAAGAATGGATGACTGGAAAGCGCGCTACCACAAAGCGCGTAATGAGGCTCTCTCCGTCACGAACAAGCAAGAACGGGAAGCCAAGGACGCCGATATAACTGATCAGTTCAGGGAGGAGCTCGTGGAGATCATGCAGTCTATCGGAAGACCTGGCTCCATTGAGTTCGCCGTACGGCAGGTGCAGAGTCGACCCCACCCGTCAGATATCATATACAGATCTACACTAGTCTCCCTGGTTAGCACCTTCGAAGGCTTGATAGGCGCCATGTACAGAGTTCTCCTAAAGGGGAAACCAGAGCTCTACATATCGAATAGCCAAGCCTTCTCCCTTGGGGAGATTGCACGGCTCGGCTCTGTTGATGCGATCATGGAAGAGGCAGTCGAGAGGAAGGCCGATGCGAGCTTGCGCGGCGGACTGGAGGATTGGGCAACCGAGCTCTCCAAGTCCGACATCAACATCAAAGAGTGCTGCATAGATTGGAAAAAGACGCTGGAGATATTCCAGCGCAGGAACGCACACGTCCACACTCGCGGCCGAGTCAACTCGGCCTATAAGTCGAAGGTGTCCTGCGATCTAGAAGTCGGCGATGCACTGGATATAGATATCTCCTATCTACGCAATGCTATACCGCAGATCCTTTCCCTTGGCTGCCTCGTCGCATTGCGCACTTGGCTTGCCATAAACCCCAAGGATGCGATGCTTGTTGGCGGAGTACCGTACATGTACTACGACGAATTACTGGAGCGCGGCAATTGGGAAGCGGTCGAAAAAATTTCTAGCGTCGCGAAGAACTTGGACGCACCGCTCGACCTCAGGTTTGGCCAGCGAACCTACTATTGGATTGCTCGAAAAATGGGCAGGGGCAAGCAAAGCATCTCCAAGGAAGTGACTCAGTGGGATACATCTGCCCTCAAGCCATTGTTCGTTTTTGAGAGGCACATATTGCTGGGGGAACTAGATGAAGCCGAGCGGCTACTCGAAGCAGCGAAGCGGAGTGGCTCAGCCTGGGCCCACCCGCCGCTAGACACGCCTGTAGTTCAGTTCGACAAGGATGCCGCTGATCGACTTAACCCGATTATTTTCCGCGACCCTGATTCAACGGCTTAATTTCCCTGCGGACGGTGGAGCGGCTTTGGGCTGGAGCTGCCTTTGGGGCGAGAGATCGGGGCCCGTAAGCTTGCTGCGACTCGGGCAGCTCCTAGCCTGCCCGCTAAAGCCCGATGTGGGCCCCGATCTTAGAGGCTCGCCCCAAGGTGGCTGCCTAAAGCCGTGGAGCCGACCGCCCCAGCCACGATGGTGCCCTCTTCTGTGGCTCGCGCCGTGCGCGGGCCGGCGGCCGGGCCGGAGCGGGGCGGAGACAGGAGCGTCGGCCCGGCGGCAAGCCGGGCCGCGCGGCGAGCGGAGCGAGCCCTTGATGAAGTAGAGAAAGTCTCACCGCGCCTGGATGAGCTGGCGACCGTCGTGGTTCCGGACATGTGGTCCGTCCTCGCCAAGGGCATCCAGAAGGCGTACTGCGTAGACCTCGCTCATCCGCTCGGCCACCTCTTCGGGCGTGAGCCATGCGACGGCAGTCGACTCGTCGGAGGTGCGCTCGACTCCGCCGGACGGCTTGCACCGGAAGACCAAGGCCACAACGCCACGCGCCAGGTTCTTGTAGACGCCGCTGAGCTGGTCCACCTCGACCCGGACGCCGGTCTCCTCGTAGACCTCGCGTCGCACGCCCTCCTCCGGAGACTCGTCGAGTTCGAGTACGCCCCCGGGGAGCTCCCACTTGCCGTTGTCCGCGCGCTTGATGGTGAGGAACCTGCCATCTTCGCGGATGACTGCTCCGGCGACGGACACGGAGTGCAGCGGCGTTGACCGGGCTGGAGGAGTACCGATACTCATGTATAGGAGCATAGGAGGAAGCAAGGACATGGGTACACCTGCGGCACGCGACTCGGCTGTCCCGAAGTATCTCCAGATCGCCGAGGGCCTGGCCCAGCAGATCCGCGAGGGCGTGCTCGCCCCCGGTGAGCAGGTGCCCAGTGAGGCCAAGGTGATCGAGCAGTACGGCGGCTCGGTCGGCACTGCCCGGAAGGCCATCGCCGAGCTGCGCACGGCCGGACTCGTCGAGACGCACCACGGCCGCGGCTCGTTCGTGAAGCGTCGGCCTCCGGTGCGTCGGAAGTCCTCCGACCGCTTCCGCCGCTCGCACCGCAAGGCCGGGAAGGCCGCGTACCTGGCCGAGAGCGAGCAGGCCGGGTCCACTCCGTCGGTCAACGTGCTCTATGTCGGTCCGATGGAGGCACCCGAGGAGATCGCCGAGCGTCTGGCTGTCGAGCCTGGCACGAAGGTTCTCGCCCGGCGGCGGCTGTACTTCAGCGACGGCATCCCGACCGAGGAGGCCACCTCGTATCTGCCGTGGGATGTGGTCAAGGACATCCCGGAGATGTTCGCGGAGAACCCCGGTGGCGGTGGCATCTACGCCCGTCTGGAGGAGCACGGCAACACCCTGGCCGAGTACGTCGAGGTCGTCCGGGCCCGGCTGGCGACCAAGCAGGAGACGTCCGGTTTGAGCCTGAGCCCCGGTTCGCCCGTCATCCACCTGGTGCGCGAAGCGATCACGGACACAGGTCGCGTGGTCGAGGTGTGCGACACCGTGATGGCCGCTGACAAGTTCGTCCTCGACTACCGCATCGCCGCCGGAGACTGACACGACCGCAGGTCAGAGCGTCGCGAACAAGAAACTTCTCGCAGGGACTTGACTCATACACATGAGTGCGCGACTCTTCTAACCGTCACTCATATACATGAGTGCCTGAGTCGATCACATCTAGAGGAGTTTCCTCATGCGTCAGATCCCCGTCGACACCAACGCCGCTCAGGTCATGGCTGCCGGCCCGGCTGAGCCGAAGGTCAACCGGCAGACCGGTGAGGTCCAGACCGACCGTGAGACCGGCGCGAAGCTGATGACCGTGAACGTGATGTTCGCGCTGGAGGGCAACGCCCCGGAGATCCTGTCGATCACCGTTCCCGAGTCGGGCGTCTCCGGTGAGCTGGTGATGGGTACGCCGCTGGCGCTGACCGGTCTGGTTGCGCGGCCGTGGGAGAACGAGTTCAACGGGCAGCGTCGGCACGGCATCGCCTTCCGCGCCGTGGCGGTCACCTCCCTCGCGGAGACGGGCGCCAAGGCCAAGGCAGCCTGATCATGGAGACGCTGACGATCATCGGTTCGGCGGTCATCCTGGGCACGGCGGCGCTGCTGCGGTGGCGCCGCCCGGCCTGGTACTGGCTCACCTTCGGCGCCCTCGTGGCCGTGGTCCGGCTCCGCTTCCGGTACGCCTCGGTCATGGAGGCCTGCGGCCTGACGGTCCCGCCGTCGCGTATGCGGCTGCTGCTGGCCCGCGTCACCCGCAGCGAGGTTCCCGCCTCCCGGGTCCCGCGCATTCGCCGGCTTCGGGTCACTCGGACTGGGCTGGTGGTGAGGGTCAAGCTCCGTCCGGGGCAGGACGCGTTCGACTTCGCCGCCGCCTCGGACCGGTTGCGGCACTCCTTCGGGATGCAGGGCGTCTCGTCGCGGGAGGTCAAGGCCGGTGTGGTCGAGCTGCGCATGACCGGCTACGACGTGCTGCGCCGGGTGCAGATGCCGGCGAAGACCGACGCGGACACCCTTCGCGTCCCGGTCTCCCTGCGGGAGGACGGCTCGGTCCACTTCCGCGACTACCGGCAGGTCCCGCACGCGCTGAACATCGGCGCCACCCAGTCGGGCAAGTCGGTCTATCAGCGGCGTCTTGTGGCCGCGCTGGCGGATCAGCGGGTGGCGCTTGTGGGGATCGACTGCAAGAACGGCGTGGAGCTCTACCCGCTCGCCCGCCGCTTCTCCGCTCTGGCGAACAACCCGGACAACGCCCTGGGCCTGCTCGAAGCGCTCATCGACCGCATGGAATCGACCCTGGAGGTCATCCGGCGTGAGCAGCGCATCAGCGCCGACGTGCCGGACGCGGAGATCACCGCCGATATCTGGGGCCTGCCCGAGCATCTGCGGCCGGTGCCGGTTGTGCTGCTGGTCGACGAGGTCGCCGAACTCGCCCTCGCCGCAGGTGGCAGGGCGGAGGAGAAGCGCCGGGACACCATCGTCACCGCCCTGGTTCGGCTGGCCCAGCTCGGCCGCGCCGCCGGCATCTACGTGGAGGTCTGCGGGCAGCGCTTCGGCGCCGACCTCGGCAAGGGCATCACCCTCCTGCGCTCGCAGCTCACCGGCCGCACCGCCCACCGCGTGAACGATGAAGCCTCCGCGAACATGGCCTTCGCCGACATCGCACCCGACGCCGTGCTCGCCGCCGTCCAGATCGGCACCGACCGGCCCGGCACCGCCGTGGCTGCGGATTCCTCCGGCGGCTGGGTGCTGACCCGTACGCCGTTCACGACGCTGCGGCAGGCGGTCAACATCTGCAACCGCCACGCCGACCTGACACCCGAGCTCCCCGAGCTGGCCGACTACCGGCCCGCCCTCGACCCGGCCCCTGAGCTGACCGAAGCGGCCTAACACCCCCACCCCGCGCGACGGTCGGCGTGACCGTCTCACGCCACGCCCCTACCTCACCCATGCCGAAAACCGGAAGGAGGCACCGAGCATGACGCAGCAGCAGGCAGAACGGGCAGCGATCCTCACCGCCGGGGCCGTCATTCTCGTCCTGACCGTGGCCGCGTTCTGGCTCTCCTACGCCCACCTCGCCGAGGTGGCCATGGAACACGGCCTCGCCTCCAGCCCCGAACGCGCCTGGGCCTGGCCCGGCACCATCGACCTGTTCATCCTCGCGGGCGAAGTCCTCATGTTCCGCGCCGCACTGCGCGGGGCCTGGGACTGGTGGGCCTTCGCCCTCACCGCTGCCGGGTCCCTGGGTTCCATCGGCCTCAACGTCGCCGGAGTCGAGCAGGACGCACTGAGCCTGGAACACGTCGTGGCCGCCGTCCCCCCGACCGCCGCGCTCCTCGCCTTCGGCGCACTCATGCGGCAAGTCCACGGCCTGGTCACCGACACCGACACCTCGGCCGGTGATGAGCCGGCGCACACCCGGGCCGTCACCGTCGAACGCGAGACCGTCCCGGCCGCGCTCGAATCCGCCGAAGTGCCGGCACCCCCGGCCTCCGAGGTCGAGCAGGAGCCCGCACCGGTCGAGCCGGTCAAGGACCCAGCTCCGGCACGGGTGCCGGCGCCTGCGGTCTCGGTTCCGGCTCCGCTGGTCGAGCACGCCCGGAAGCTCGCCACTGCTCACCGGGAGCGCACCGGGTCGCCGATGGACACCGACACCCTCCGCGCCCGCCTGGGCGTCCCCTCGCCGATGGCCGACGCCATCGCCGCCCAACTCACCTGACCAGAAAGGACAACACGCCATGCCTGCCCGTGACTTCTTCCACTCCGTCGAGCGCATCGGCCCGGTGCAGATCGGCACCCACCGCGACCGCCGCACCGGCCAGACCCGCCACGCCGCCGTGTGCACCTCCGAGCGCTGCGGCTGGTCCGCCGACTACGGCACCCGCACCGCCGCACAGCTCGCCGCCCGCACCCACCGCTGCCGCATCCGCTGAAAGGACACCCCGCCATGAACGTCGAAATCCCGCTCGTCGCCCTCCTGGCCGTCTTCGGCTACTTCGGCATCAAGCTCTTCCGCCCGCCGACCTGGCTCGTCGTCACCCTGCTCCTCGG